>NZ_JBTCHQ010000012.1:0-150806 GCF_054254355.1 Ancylomarina sp. YFZ004 | reverse complement strand
GGGTTCGAACCCAGGACCCCATCATTAAAAGTGATGTGCTCTACCAGCTGAGCTAAGGAATCAGTAATAAGCTTTGTTTTTTAAAGCGTTGCAAATATAGATTCTTTAAATTAAATACGCAAACTATAAATGCTTGTAATGCCCAGTTTTTTTAATGTTGGAGCGCTGTAAGCACCCTTATTGCACTGGTTCGTAAAATGATATCAGAAAGAGAAAAAATATAAAAAAAAACACATTTTATTGTGTGACTGATTTTGCCTTTATGATAAGATTAAAAAAGGAGTATGAAATTTGATTTTGACTCCTGCAAGTTAAAACCTTTTTATCTTTATCTAAAGCTTTGTTAGAGAATAAGCTGCCAATATTATCTTGTGGGAAATGGACTGTTAAATCGTCCATTTTACTCATTTTTACATTAAATGAGCAAAATTTCAAATTTTCAAGCTTCAACTTATAATTTAGTCGAGATTGTACAATAAAACTGAAAAAAAATTAAATTTGTGCTTCTGTAAAGAAGATGAATGAAAACTTATAAATAGAAATTTACCTATTTCTGTATTGAATCATCTTTTATCACTTCAACAAAAATAAAGAAATAATAAGCATATGATCGATAAAATTGTTCTTGTTACTGGAGCATCATCTGGAATAGGGAAGGCCTTGGCTTTCGATTTCGCATCTCGTGGATCGAAATTGGTGTTAGCAGCTCGAAATATTGAAAAGTTAAAAGAAATTGAAAAAAAGTTAACAGAGCAGGGTGCTGAAGTTCTATGTGTAAAAACGGATGTCAGTATAGAAAGTGATTGTCAGAATCTGATTTCAGAGGCTGTGGCGAAATTTGGACGTATAGATGTCTTAATAAACAACGCTGGAATTTCAATGCGTGCCATGTTTAAAGATTGTGACTTATCAGTTCTTAAGAATTTGATGGATGTTAATTTTTGGGGAACCGTATATTGTACAAAGTATGCGATGCCTTATATCACGAAATCGAAAGGATCAGTTGTTGGCGTAATTTCTATTGCAGGTTATGTTGGTTTACCTGGACGTACTGGTTACTCAGCTTCAAAATATGCTATTCGAGGTTTCCTTGATACATTAAGAGTAGAGAATTTAAAGACTGGTGTGCATGTTTTAGTAGCGGCTCCTGGCTTCACAGCTTCTAACGTTAGAAGTGTAGCTTTAACAGCTGATGGAAGCTCACAGGGCGAAACACCAAGAGATGAAGCTAAGATGATGACGGCTGAAGTTTGTGCAGCTCATATTGCAAAAGCAATAGTAAAACGTAAGCGTGAGTTAATATTAACCTTTGTTGAGGGGAAATTTACGGTTTGGTTGAAAAAATGGTTTCCTAGCTTATTAGAAAAGTTAACCTATAATCATATGGCCAAAGAACCAAATTCGGGATTAGAATAAGTGCATTATTGATGTTTTATTCATTTGAATAGGCCTAAACGATAATGAATGTTGTTAGATCTACGATTTAATTAGCGAAAAATTTTAAAGAGTAAAAGGCATGTGTTACATTTGCCCAAAATCATAATCATAAATCATGGGAAGAGCATTTGAATTTAGAAAGGCACGCAAGTTTAAGCGTTGGGATAAAATGGCTAAAACCTTTACCCGAATAGGAAAGGAAATCGTAATCGCTATTAAAGAGGGCGGAACTGATCCTACATCTAATTCGCGTCTTCGTGCAGTAATTCAGAATGCAAGAGCAGCTAACATGCCTAAGGAAAATGTTGAGCGCGCTATTAAGAAAGCTACATCGAAAGATCAAAAAGACTTCAAAGAACTTATATACGAAGGATATGCACCTCATGGTATTGCTGTATTGGTAGAAACTGCTACTGATAATCACATGCGTACCGTAGCAGATGTTCGTTCTTACTTTACTAAGACTAAAGGTAGCCTGGGAACTGCAGGTAGTGTTGAGTTTATGTTTGAGCACAAGTGTCACTTTAAAATAGAGAACACAGGTCAGGATCTTGAAGAACTAGAGTTAGAAGTTATCGATCTTGGTGTTGAAGACGTTTTTGCTGAAGAGGATGGTATCATGTTGTATGCCTCATTCGAAGATTTCGGTAGAGTACAGGCGTATTTAGAGGGTAATGATATTATACCTCTTAGTTCAGGTTTTGAGCGTATTCCAATGGATACTAAAGAGCTTACTGAAGAAGAGATTGCTGATGTTGAAAAGCTTCTTGATAAATTAGAAGATAATGACGATGTATTACATGTTTACCATAACATGGCATAATCTGAATTTGCATTCAACAAAAAAGACCTTCACGTTTGTGAAGGTCTTTTTTGTTTCAATGAATTTGAAACAAATTCTTTATTCTACTTTACCAGATAAAGATTTAAAACCTTTACCTAATATCTCGTTTGTTTCCATCACAGTAATGAAAGCATTAGGGTCGATATGCTCAATAAAATCTCTTAGAATCGAGAGCTCTCGTCGGTTGACAACAATAAAAATCATGTTCTTATCTTCTCCATCATACATACCTTGTCCCTTGAGGTAAGTGCCACTTCGTTTCATATCGATAACAACCTTATCTCGGATTTCATCCGTTTTATCGGAGATAATAAATAGAGCTTTCTCAAATGTTGAGCCCTGAATGGTAATATCGATAACACGGCCAGAAATATAAAGTACGATAAGTGAATAAAGTGGAATCTGCCAGTCCATATCCACATACAAACTACTTAGTATAATCAACAGGTCGACATAAATAATCATTTGTCCTAAAGGTAAACCAGTATACTTCGATAGAATCATACCTACTGTATCAGTGCCGGTGGTGGTTGCTTTGGCTTTTAATATTAAACCAAATCCGAAGCCAATAAGAATACCACCAAACACGCAGGATAGGAGTATATCATCTACTAAAGGGACTAGTCCCCACCATTTTGTCGCTAGATCGATGAAGATTGAGCTAAGGAAAAAGCCGAAAAAGGTTTTGAAGCCAAAACGAGGGCCTAATATTTTAATACCGACTAATACCAATATGGTATTAATAACAAGTCCGGTAAGCCCAACAGGAATACCGCCTTGGTACTGATGAAACATATTGTTTTGATATTCCATAAAGTAATAGCCAATCTTGGAAAAGAAGCTGGAGTATTCTGAAGCATCTAAGAGATCGAAGGGACCGTGAGGAAATAGTCCTACGGATAGTTTATTGACAATGATTCCAATACCGTAAGCTCCTCCAGGGACTATAAAGTGTGGTGTGATAAAGAAAATAAAGCCTAAAGCAAGTACAAAAGCCCCTGCTACAAGTAAAGCGTAATTATAGAACCATTTACCTGAAAATAATTTGTCGTCTTGAAGGAATGCCATGGATGATGTTGATTATTAAGTTGTAAGCAAAGAATATGCGTCAGTTTGAATTGTGCTTACTACAAAGCAAATAAGATTTTTTTAAAAAATAGATATTTAAGCTGTGAAATTTAAATTTTATCTCATAAAAGTATGAAAGTGATAAACAAAAAAAATCTGTGAATAAATCGAAATGTATCGATAATTCACAGATTCTATATTGTGAGCTTGTGTTTTCTAAAGACTTGAACTTTTACGTCTTCTAGTAGATTTATAGTTATTAATCTTGTAGCTCAAGCTTAGTTTGAAAGTAGGAGCTTTTTGATCGTATTTATTGGTGATATTAAAATTTTCATTGTAGTAAGTCTTATTTAATTTGCTGGTATTGAAAACATCACGAACAATTAAATTTGCTGATAATCTCCTTTTGAAGAAGCTGTGTTTTAGAGTTGTTGTAGCTGAAAATGTACTGGCATTTTTTCCTTGTGCCCATTTTGATTTAGATTTATATGTCAAATCAAGGCTAAATTGAGTTAACTTACCTAAAGTGAAACGTGAAATACTTCTTAAAGTATAGTTATTGCTCGAAGTTGAGAAGGTGTGTTTTTCACCCATATTTGAATTATCCTCATATTCACCATCAATCTTATAGTGAGATAGGTTGACAAGAAGTTGATTTCTCCACCATTTCAATATAGCTAAATTAGCATATGCCTCTAAACCAATTGTATGATCTTCACCAACATTCTCGTATGTTGTGATGATAACATTGGGGCTATCATCCGAAATCGTTTTTATTCTTTCTGTTTTGTCTTTTTTTGACCTGTAGTAGGAATCAAAAGAAAGAGTATGTTTCCCAAGCTTAGTGCTATAGTTTAATTCAAATGAATTAATTAATTCAGGTTTCAAGTCTGGGTTACCTAGTGTTCGGTTGTGGCTGTCATTCCAAATCTCGAAAGCTTCTAAAAGCGTACTAGAAGGACGATTAATTCGTCGAGAATAGTTTGCCGATAGCTTACTTACCTTACCAATACTCAATTGAGTGTGAACGCTTGGAAACAAATCCCAACGATTAACTTTGTAAGTATTTCCTGTATACTTGTTCTCTCTATCGGTGTGTTCAGCTCTTAAACCAACTTGATATGATAGTTTGTTTGTATTACCAGAATAAGTGGTATATACACTATGCATATTTTTCTTATAGTCCGATTTTTGAGAATAACTTGGGTTAATTATATTGTTTTCTTTAAAATTTCGTTCGACATTGTATTCATGAGAAAGGAATTTATAGCCCGCTTTGAATTTGCTTTTTCCCACTAATGGAAGCGTATAATCCGATGAAATTGTAATGCCACTAGCATCTTCACTTAAAAATGAGAAATAAGAATTTTCTTCGTCAATAGTTTTACTATTATTTAAGCCTGTTTTTTCCCAATCTCTACCAGAGTAATCAATAAAGGTGTTTAGTTGATGTCCTTTCTGATTAAATTTCCTAATATAATTGAAGGTTGTTTCGTGATAATCCGTAGTATTATCTGTTTGTTCTATACTTTCTTCAAATTCATGGCTACTGTTAGCCTGAAAAGTATCAAAGATTAAGTTATCTCGTTTATCAAGAGTGTTATGACCAATTTTAGCTGTTATAGAAAATGAATTTAAGGAATCAATTTCGTAATCAAAAGCGGAAGAAAGGGCGTATTTTTCCTTTTTAAATTCCAATTCACCTATTGAATTGATAAAAGTATTGGGTTGTGTAAATAAGGTTTGGTAGTTGTTACGTTTTCCTTCTCTATTACTTTTATTGTAGCTAGTCCCTATATAAAAACTACTTTTTTGCTTTTTTAGATTATATGTTCCACTTCCAGCTAAATTATCATGACTACCAGGCGTAATGTTTAGAAAACCACTTGATCCCTTGAGATTGAACTTTTTGCTAATAATATTGATGATGCCTGCTTCTCCTTCAGCTTCGTATTTTGCGGATGGATTGGTTATTATTTCAATATTTTCAATTTGACTGGTTGGTATTTGGCTTAAGATGTCTTGAGCATCTCGTATTGACGGACGTCCATCGATAAGTACTTTGAAATTAGAACTTCCTCTAAGGTTTACATTTCCATTCACATCTACACTTACCGAAGGAACTGTCTCTAAAACATCGATAGCTGTACCGCCTGCTGCGGAAAGTTGACTTCCAACAGAAATTACTTTTTTGTCGATTTGATAATCTATAGCATGATTATCGGAACTAACAACAACTTCATGAAGAGCCTTTGTTGAATGATTCAGCTTGATGATATCAAGTTTGGTTTCTTTCTGATAGTTTCGAATAGCAATATTGGGTACCATCTTTTTCTCGTAACCAATGAATGATACTTCAATATAATAATTACCAGGCTTTAATTTTTTGATCTCAAAAAAACCATCCTTGTTGGTGATGGTTCCATCTACGAGTTTCGATTTATCATTGGTGAAAACTGAAACAGTCGCATACTCAATTGCTTCATTAGAATTTATGTCTTTAATAGTGCCATTTATAACTCCAAATTTGTTTGTTGAGCTATTTGAATTATTTGCACAGATTGTTGAGCCTAAAAGTAATAGGATTAATAGGGGGGCAAGGCGTTTCATAAATTAATATTCTTGACGAATGTATAGATTAATTATACAAATAGTCGATTTGGTTAGTTAAACGGTTTTAAACATTGATCAATACAAATATAAGCTTGTTATTTTTAAAACCTAATTTCGAATTAATATTTTTTACATAAAAAGTGTAAAATATGTAAATATGAAAATTGATGGAACATGAGAAAGGCTATCCCTTTAAATATAAGGGATAGCCTTTCTCATGTTTTTAATGAAATGAATTACATGGTCTTTAGACAAGTTGCAATACCATTTTCAATTCTTGAATTGATATTACTCGAATCAGCTTTTACAAATTTTTCGCCAATGATTTGCTCATAAAGTTCGATGTATCTTTCAGAAATTAGCTTAATACGATCCTCGTTCATTTCAGGAATTGATTGTCCATCTTTACCTTGGAAACCATTTTCCATCAACCACTCACGAACAAATTCCTTGGAAAGTTGTTTTTGAGCTTCATTATTGTCGATTCTTTCTTGATAGCCTTCAGCATAAAAATAACGAGATGAATCTGGTGTATGAATTTCATCAATTAAATAGATTTGTTCATCTTTTTTACCAAACTCATATTTAGTGTCAACTAGGATTAAGTTCTTCTCAGCAGCAATCTCTGTTCCTCTTTGGAAAAGGGCAAGGGTATAGGCTTCCAATTTTTCGTAGTCTTCCTGGCTTACTATTCCTTGTGCAAGAATTTCTTCTCTTGAGATATCTTCATCGTGTCCTTCTAGTGCTTTTGTAGTAGGGGTGATGATTGGTTTTTCGAATTTTTGGTTTTCAACCATTCCATCAGGCATTGGCATACCACAAAGTGTACGCTTCCCTGCTTTGTATTCTCTCCAGGCATGTCCGGTTAAATAGCCACGAATCACCATTTCAACCATGAAAGGATCTGCTAGGTGACCAACAGTTACCATTGGATCTGGAGTTGCAAGTTTCCAGTTTGGAACGATATCAGCAGTTGCATCCAAAAATTTGGCAGCAATCTGGTTTAATACTTGTCCCTTGAAAGGAATTCCTTCTGGAAGAACCACATCGAATGCTGAAATTCTATCAGAAACGACCATGGCTAGGAATTCGTCGTTGATATTATAAACGTCACGTACTTTACCTACGTATAAATTTTTTTGATTCGGAAAGTTAAAATCTGTTTTTACAATTGCTTCGTTCATCTTTACAGATAGATTTATAATTTATAAAATGGTAATTCTTTAATTAAATAGGAACATCAGATGTTCCGCATGCAAATTTAAAAGATTTATTCCTCTTTTTTCCACTTTTACTCTTCCTTTTCTTCATCAATTTCGTAAGCACTTACAATTTTTTTCACAAGAGGGTGGCGAACAATATCAGAAGTGTCGAATTCGACTGTTTCAATTCCCTCAATTCCTTTTAAAATTCGGAACGCTTGTACTAATCCTGACTGTTGTTTTTCGAGAAGATCAATTTGAGTAATATCACCAGTAATGATAAACTTAGCACTTGTTCCCATACGTGTCAGGAACATTTTAAGCTGTTTATTTGTGGTGTTCTGTGCTTCATCTAGTATGACAAAAGCATCATTAAGCGTTCGCCCACGCATGTAGGCAAGTGGTGCGATCTGAATGACGTCTTCCTCAATTTGCTTAGAAAGCTTTCGAGCAGGAATCATGTCCAGAAGCGCATCATAAATAGGTTGTAAGTAGGGATCAACTTTCTCTTTAAAATCACCTGGTAGGAAACCTAAATTCTCACCTGCTTCCACAGCTGGGCGACTCAAAATGATTCGTTTGACTTCGTTATTTCGAAGGGCTTTAACCGCTAAAGCGACTGCAATATATGTTTTACCAGTTCCCGCAGGTCCGATTACAAATGTCATGTCATTTTTTTCAGCTTTCTCAACAAGTTCTCTTTGGTTGTTGTTGCGTGAACGAATGAGTTTTCCATTGGTACCGTAAAGGATAATGTTTTTAGGATCTGAAGGATCTTTAATTTCTTTGGCGTCTTCTAAAACAAGTCGTTTGAGATTAGCACCTGTGAGTGTGTTGTATTGACTGTAATGAAGAAGGATAAGATTGATTTTAGTTTCAAATAAATTCAGTGTTTTTTTCTCTCCTTTTACGATAAGTTCACTGCCTCGCGCAACAATATGTAATTTAGGGAACAGTTCTTTTATAATATTAAATTTACTATTGTTCACACCATAAAAGTCGAGAGGGTCAATTGAGCCTATAGATATGTGTCGTTCAATCATAAATTTTGTTCAATAATTTATTACTTTTGAGCTTACAAATTAGTGATTTTTTTCGATTGAATCAGTTTTTATCAATTTGCATTTCCAGATTTCCTCTAAATTATTGATTGATAGACTCTGGTTAATCATGGAATGAAAACCAAACACTAATCAAAATATTTAACTCATGGGTATTATAACAATATGCAGCGACTGGAATGGTCGTGATTACTATTTGGGAGCTTTAAAGGGAAGATTGCTTTCTCTTTGTGAAGGTGCCCAAATTATAGATTTGAGTCAAAATATTGAGTCATATAATATTTCCCAGGCTGCTTTTATTGTAAAAAACGCTTATCATTATTATCCTGAAGGTAGTATTCATATCATCACGGTAAATTCTGAAGTAGGAGCTGAACATCCACATGTGCTTGTGAAGCATAAAGGACATTATTTTATTGGAACTGATAATGGTATGTTTAATTTAATGTTTAGAGAGAAGCCCGATGAGATTATTCGAATTAAAGGGGATATGTCAGATGTTCAATTTTTGAACTTTCCAGAATTGGCAGTTTTTGCTCCAGCAGCTGCTCATATCTTCAATAATAGACCTTTAAAAAAATTGGGTGAAAAGGCCGATAATCTTTATAATATGGTACCTATTAGAGCCTTGATTCAGAAAGATACTTTGACGGGTAAAGTGATTTATATCGACTCCTATAGCAATGCCATTATAAATATTTCAAAGGATCGTTTTTATTCGAGTTTAGAGGGACGAGATTTTGAAATCCTGGTTCAAAGCAATCAACATTTAATCACAAAAATTAGCCAGCATTATAATGATGTGCCTGAAGGTGATATTCTTGCTATATTCAATTCAGCTGGTATGCTTGAAATAGCTATGAATAAAGGTGAGTTGTCTAAATTATTGGAAATAGATACAAATTCAGATATAAGAGTTAAATTTCATGATCGTTAGATTTGTTAAATTAGAAATTCAAGATCAGCATATTGCTGATTTTAAGATATTGACAGCAGGAGAGAAAGAAGAGATTGTCGCTTTTGAAGGTTGCTCTTTTTTAGAAATTTTGCAGGATGTCAATATTAAAAACCTATTTTTCTCGCATAGCCATTGGCAGTCAGAAAATGCTTTGAATAAATATAGAGATTCAGCTTTTTTTAGAGGAAATTGGAAGCAGGTTAAACAATGGTTTGCTGCAAAGCCTGAGGCGTGGAGCTTGGAACGATAATTATTAGAGTAAATACTCTTATTAAATTTTGAAGAATGAATGAGAATTTGAAAGCTTTTGAAGAGCTACTAAATATAATGGACGAATTGCGTTTAAAATGTCCATGGGATAAAAAACAAACCCTTGAAAGTCTGCGTACCTTAACAATCGAGGAGACTTACGAGTTGGCTGATGCCATATTAAAGAATGATAAAGAGGAGATAAAGAAGGAGCTAGGCGACTTGCTACTTCATATTGTTTTTTATGCAAAAATAGGTTCTGAAACCAATGATTTCGATATTGCTGATGTTTGTAAAGGTATTAGTGAGAAATTAATTTACCGTCATCCTCATATTTTTGCTGATGTTAAGGTGGCTGATGCTCGAGAAGTAGAAGAAAACTGGGAGCAATTAAAACTTAAGGAGAAGAATGGAAAAGGCACTGTTCTAGAAGGTGTTCCTCTGTCATTACCTGCTATGGTAAAAGCGAACCGTATTCAGGATAAGGTAAGAGGTGTTGGTTTCGATTGGGAAGAGAAAGAACAAGTGTGGGATAAGGTTAAGGAAGAGATTTCGGAGCTTGAAGTTGAAATTAAAGCAGGTAATCAGGATAAAATGGAGCAGGAATTTGGCGATTTATTCTTTTCATTGATTAATACGGCACGTTTATATGGTGTAAACCCAGAGAATGCACTGGAAAGAACGAATCAAAAATTCACTAAGCGTTTTAATTATTTGGAAAGCCAAACCATGGGTGTAGGCCGAAATTTAAAGGAAATGAGTTTAGAAGAAATGGATGTGATTTGGGAGAAAGCAAAGCAGTTTGATAACTAAATTAATCAGCCTTCTTAATTTAAATCGTAAGCTAATCACATTTATTACCACATTCATTTTATGAGATATATACTTATTGTTTTCCTATTTATAAGTTTTTCAAGTCTTTCGCAAGAGCAAATGAGCTTGTCAGTTAAAGCTAACGATCATATTTCAGAGCAATTCTATTTGCTTAAAGGAGATGATGTTGGGATTGTTACAATTGATAGTTCCCGAGTGAAAGCTTTTGGCTTATTGCTTTTTAATTGGGAAGGTGAACCTGGAGTTTATCGTTTATCTGATAAAAATGGACACCTTGTCGATTTTAGAATGGAGAAGTCTCAATTGTCTTTTGAGATAAAAGGTAATTTTGAAGAAACAGAGCTGATTTTTGAATCAGGAAATAAGAACAATCAGTTGCAATATTATATTTCTGAATTTCAATATTACAAGCAGGAAGCCAGTCGATTAGCTGGAGATTATCAAAAAGCAGAAGCTAGTGCTCTTGATACCAAGGATCTTGTTAAGACGTATAAAGAGACGCAGAGGGAATATAAAGATTTAGCAAAGGATTTGTGGTCGAAAAGAGCTGATGACTGGTCTTTGAAATTAGCTTTAAGCTATGCTGATCTTATGCCTGATTTGAATCAGAAAAATAAGAGCCGTTTCTTCGTTGATCAGTATTTCCAATATTTTGATTTTACAGATACTCTTTTGGTCGGTACACCAGATTTTTACAATAAACTTGAACGGTTTTTTGAAACCAAGGAGATTCAAACACTGCTAAAACGTAATGTTTCGAAAGAGATCGATCTAATGATCCAACAAATCTTCTGGCTTTCAGAAGTGAATAAATATGCCCAGGAATGTTTGGTCAACTATTTAATGCAAACTTATCCTGAAGACAGTTTTCCAAACTTATATGCTACCATTGTTAAAACATACAAGCTGGCTAATTCATGTGAATATGTTTTGGCAAATAAGAGTATGAGAACAAGAATGGAAAATGATAAGAATTTTTCTGTTGGCGCTAAAGCTCCAGATTTTATTCTTCCAAACAGTATGAGTATCAATATAGAATCACTTTCAAAAGTGAATAGTGATCTTACTTTATTGATTGCTTGGTCTGCTCATTGTGATGGTTCTGTTGATCTCTTGGATAAAATTCAGGATTTGTACCACACCTATCATGAAAAGGGATTAGAAGTTGTCGCTATTTCTATAGACAATAATATCAGGTCTTGGGAGCATTTTGTTGAAGATCGTGCTTATACTTGGGTTAATGCTTGTGATAAAGCCGGATTGAAAGGGGAATTTGCTGAAGCCTACAATATTACTTCAACTCCAGTCATGTTTTTGGTATCAACTGATTTAAAACTCATATCAAAACCCATAACTTTTTATGAGCTTAAAGCTGCAGTTGCAAACTATCTTGATTAAGCATTAAGTTTTTTAAGTATCCTCTTGCCCCTAGCATTAAAAGCTGTTGAATCCTAAATGAGTCTGCCCTAGGTTCCCAATTTTGAGTGAGAATTGCACTAGAAATATTTTATTCAATGATCGAGTTTGTCACATCTGTTTGAGTGTCACTGTGCATCGATATCGATGGATAAACAGGATACCAGGAACCGCCAATATTGTCTTGAATCACCGAGTTATCAATTTTGATATTTCCTGAATGGTCATTTGTTACGAAAAATATTGAAGATCCGTGTTGAACAACTTCGTTCTGATCGATTCGAGAGCCTTTAATTGTTAAAGTCATCGTATTTCCATCATTATAAATTGCTCCGCCGCTTCCACCGCCAGGAGTTCCAGATTGAGATGGATTACCACCATTTCCAATCGCTTTATTATGGGAAAATAAACTGTTTATTATTGTCCAGGAAACACCAATACTGCTTATTGCACCTCCATTTGATCCTTCATTTCCGTATCCTTCTTCGCCACCAAATGTACAGTTTACCACATAAACAGGTTTATTCTCATACTGACTAAATACACGAACCGCACCGCCTCCAACATCAGGACCTAAATCAGCACATACATTATTGAAAAATCGACAGTTCACCATTTTGAATCGTCCACCTCTAAGCCAAATGGCGCCACCACCATCAAATTCGCTTTCCGATTTTGAGTTGCCATTAATGAATGTGAGGTTCTGGATGGTAAGTCTTGGATGATCCTGATTTTGACAGTGAGAAGTTGTCCAGTTTTGGTTTTTATCACAAGTGTTCATGTAAAGAATTCTTGTTTTGCCTTCGCCACTTAAAGTAACTAAGCCGCCACCGTCGATAATAACTTCTTCGCTTGTATTATTGAAAATCTTGGCTGGTTTATTTAATTTGATGGTAATTGGTTCAGAACCACAGTCAAAAACGATTTTACCACCTTTTGCGACGGCATCAATAAAAGCTTGAGCAGTGCAACTTTCAGGAGTTCCATCGCCAATTATTTGATCTGGTTCTGATACATCTTCAAGACCAGCTTCGGTAGGGATGGAAGAATCTCCATCTGGATTCCCCGCTACAGGACCATTATGCGATATCTCAATTAAATCTTGACTAAGATCATCATCACTTGAAGAACAGCTAAGTAATGAGATACAAATGGTGAATAAAATAAGGTAGTCGTATCGGTTTTTATAGATTGTTTTAGCTTCCATTTTTTGAATAATTTTTCAAGATGATATGATTTTCTTATGCTGGTTGTAATTAACGGCAATTAAAAAAGTATAGTATATCAATATGTAAGAAAAATTAAACTTAGATGGATTAAGATTGTAGTTTCTTAAGTATTCTCTTGCCTCTAGATTTGAAACCAGCTGATCCATCACTCATGGATTCTTCAATAACAAGTGCTAATTCATTCTTAATATCAGGTTCTTGTTGTGAGAAATTGAATAGAATTTGCATGGCATAAACTCTCACCGCCACAGGAGTTGCATTAGAAATAAGCAAATCGAAACAAGAATTTATAAAATCGCCCGATATGGTTTTAGGAAGAGGTTCTGCACTAATTAGTTTGAGGAATTGTCTTTGTTTACTTTGGCATTCCAAGTTTGGAATGAGTTGAATCATTTGTGGAATGTAGGGGCGAACGAGTTCAGGTGCTTCATCGTAAACCTTATCCATCAACCAAGTGGCTCGCCATGATTTTTCATGTGAACCAGTAGCAAATTTCCAAAGTTTAGGCATCAAATTAGGTTCGATGGCTATTCCTTTAGCAATGAGAACAGCAGCTTCTTTGCCTGGGAACGTTGATAGAATTGCTTCGAAATCCATATATCAGTTTATTATTTTGCAAGCTTATTAATGATCTCTTCGTACTCTTTAAAGCGATGTTCCCTAATCGGTCTTATTTTGGGTTCTGTAATAAAGTGCAGTAGCAAACACGGGCTTATTAATTTGTATTTATCGACATACTCATAGCCTTTCAATTCATTATTCTTTATTCGCTGCTTTATTTTGTTGTGGTATGGATACATATTGAGCTTTTATTTTAAATATACCAAATTTAAGATAGGGGAGCTTCAATAAATTATCGAAAACTAAAGCTGCAAGAGTGAATGGAGTGCTTTATATTTAAATAAATATCTTTTTAAACCTTTGAGGCAGTTCATCCTTTAGATGGATCTCTTCATTTGTAAATGGATGTGTGAATTTTAAAGAATAGGCATGCAAAAACAAGCCCTTACCGTTTAAAATTAAATTTTCAATACCATATTCCTTATCTCCCAATATCGGATTTCCTATACTCGACAGGTGTATACGTAACTGATGTCTTCTTCCAGTTTCAGGCTCTAATTGCACCAAGTTGAGTTTGCCGAATCTTTCTGATGTAACAGATTCGCTTACTTTATAATTCGATTGTGACTTCTTGTTATTGATTTCTGAAGTAATTTTTCCTTCCTTATCCATTTCACCAATCGTAATGGCATAGTAGCTTTTATCTACCTCTTTGTTTTCAAATAATTTATTGAGAGCCCGAATGCTACTGCTCGTTTTCCCAACCAATAAAACACCTGTGGTTGCATAATCCAATCGGTGAACTGGCTGTGGTTTACAAGCATCAGGAAGTTGACTTTTTTTGATGTTTTGAGGCAAGGCATTGGCAATGGTTTTAAAACTATTGCCGCTCACCAAAATACCAGCAGGTTTATGAATTATTGCCAAATATTCGTCCTCAAATAAGACCTCAAGGGGGAAAATTAGTTTTTTCTTAGGACTGACCTCTTCCGGGATGTATAAGTTAATGCATTCACCACCTTTTATAAAAGTAGCCGTCGTGGCAATTTGGTCATTAACAGTTATTTGTTTTTTCTTTAAAGCTTTTTTTAAGGCTGATTTGGTTAAAGCAGCACTGAAAATACCAACACCATATTCTTGAAGTCGAATAGGGGCAGATAGAGTGGGTACATTATGGGTTTCGCTTGGTTCTATGGCGTCTTTTTTCATATTTGCTAATGGTCTTGCTTCGAAGTCAATATATTATCCTGATTCTATTAGTCGTTAATTTGCTAATATTACGGTGCGCTGCACCTAGTTATGTTTCTCGTATTGAGTTTTACAAATGTTTTGGGTGCGCTGCACCATTTTAAACGAAAATGCTATTGGGTACAGCGTACCCCAATATCTGTAGAAACCATTTTTTTTTATTTTATAATAAGGTGCGGAGCACTGCTATATTATTTAAATAGATTAAGCACGAATTCACGAATGTATCCTATTCAATTTTGTACTAATTTTATCATAAAAGGATATGCCATTTATCAATTCTAAATGCGTGTTGTATTAATGCAACCTCTTGTTTCTTTATTTAATTACCCATTCCCAAATTAGCACTATCCCAATGACCTGCATTTATTGTAGTACAGCGTTTTTATCTATAAAACCATATATATCTATATTTGATACATCTTCTAACTGATCTATTTTAAAATTTATTTGTTTATTATTTTTTAAAATAAAAATAAATTTATTCCGCTTCTCATTTTTTTCAAACTTAACAATGTCAGTCCATTGAATTAATTTTAATTCTAAACCAGGCTCAATTATATAATCATCTGTAAATTTGTAGCTTCTAATTTCCTTAACTGATGATGTGTCATTATAACTCCATATACCAAAAAGAGATAAAAGGAATAAATCAAATGTATCTAGGCTTCTTAAGTTATTTTTAAGTCCAATAATAAGAAGAACAATAATTAGTAATACCAATATAAAAATTCCAATATTTATTAGCTTATTTTTTTTTACTATCCCTTTTAAACTAAATTCAATTCTTATTTTGGTAATGTTTTTTCGATAATCTTTTAAATTTTTGAAACTTGACCAAATCATAGCTAGAAAGAGTAGCAACAAAAATATTTTCAGATATAATGAATTATGTACGTAAACTAAAATTATTGTCGATAACATTATAACAACTATAGTGTTGCTAATATATTTTTTCATTTTAAAACAATTTTAAATTAATCTAAAAAGGCAAATTCCCTAAATCCACATTCCCTCCAGAGAGAATAATACCAATCTTCTTACCTTGATATTTTTCCTTCTCTTTTAATATGGCAGCCAAAGCCACAGCACTTGAAGGTTCTACAATCAACTTCATGCGTTCCCATATTAGGCGCATGGCTGAAACAATCTCATCTTCCTCTACACGAACGATTTTTTCAACATAGTCGCGAATAATGGGGAAGGTTTTGTCTCCCAATGAGGTGAGTAGTCCATCAGCAATAGTCTGAGGATTCGTTTGAGGTATCAGTTCACCTTTTTCAAGTGATTGCCAAGCATCATCGGCACCTAAAGGTTCACCAGCGATGACTTTGGTTTTAGGAGAAAAATGATAAGCTGCGAGTGCAGTACCAGCAAGCAAACCACCACCACCAACAGGTGTGATAATATAATCCAAATCATCATGTTCTTCAATCAACTCCATTGCGGCAGTTCCTTGTCCTTCTATAACCTGATAATCGTTGTAGGGGTGGAGAAAAGTTGCACCCGTTTCTGCTACAACTTTATTTAAAGTCGTTTCTCTTGCTTCCAAATTCGCCTCACATTCTATTACTTGTCCACCATAACCTTTCACAGCTTTTTTCTTAACCTCTGGTGCATTCTCAGGCATCACGATATAGGCCTTTATGCCTAGTAATTTTGCCGATAGAGCTAAGGCTTGTGCGAAATTTCCCGACGAATGTGTTGCAACACCATTTTTCTTCTGCTCATCGCTCAATTGAAGGACTGCATTTAAAGCACCTCGCATTTTAAAGGCTCCCATCTTCTGAAAGTTCTCACACTTAAAATAAAGCTGAGCGCCTGCAATTTCATTAATTAAACCAGAACTTAAAACAGGTGTATTGTGAATGTATGGTTTGATTCTGTTATGTGTGTCGAGTAGATTCTCTTTAGAGATGTGCATGTTTGGATATTGTGTTAGGTGTTTGAATTTTGAGAAAGGTAAATTTACAAAAATTGTAGAAGAGTTAATTTAAGAGACTCAATAATCTGATTTTTTCCTTGTCATGCTCTGACTATAAACAAGCTGTAAGTGTCAGGGTATGACTAAAACAATATTATGGACGCAGATTATGATGATAGAATATAATTTATGTACAAGATTTAATTATGCACTTGAGGAATCATATTTAATCAGCGTCTAATAATATTTAAATATGAATCGTAATAAAAATCCCAATCTCAGTAGCTGAGATTGGGACTATATTTATTGCTTATTTAAATACTTAAGCTTTCATCGCTTCCAATGATTCTTTAGCTGCCTGAATGGTTTTATCAAGCATCTCATAAGTTAAGGAGTTTGATAAGAAATAACTCTCGAATGATGATGGTGGCAAGTAAATACCGCGCTTCAACATCTCATGGAAGAATTTAGGAAATAGTTCATTGTTTGCTGTTGCAGCAGTATCGAAGTCAACCACATCAACATCAGTAAAGAATACGGAGATCATCGATCCACAACGATTGATTCTATAATCGAAACCTGATTCAGCTAAGACCTTATCTAAGCCTTTATGAAGGTATTCACACTTCTCAGCTAGTTCTGTAAAATGCTCTGGTTTTTCATTCAATTCAGTCAATAGGGTGTAACCAGCAATCATGGCAATAGGATTACCAGAAAGCGTTCCAGCTTGATAAACAGGACCAACAGGAGAAACCACTTTCATAATCTCATCAGGTCCTGCGTAAGCACCAACAGGCATACCGCCACCGATAACCTTACCGAATGTTACTAAGTCAGCTTTAATACCGAAGTATTCCTGAGCACCACCTTTACCCAAACGGAAACCAGACATCACCTCATCAAAAATTAAAAGAATACCTTCTTCATCGCAAATCTGACGTAATTCTTCAAGGAAACCTTTTTTAGGTAGGACACAACCCATATTACCAGCAATGGCTTCAATAATAATAGCAGAAATTTCACCTTTATTATCAGCAACAACTTGCTTTACATTTTCAATATCGTTGTACTTAGCTGTCAGTGTATCGTTAGCAGTTCCTGGAGTAACACCTGGTGAATTAGGCTCGCCGAAAGTACTGGCACCAGAACCTGCTTTAATCAGGAATGAATCAGAGTGACCATGGTAACAACCTTCGAATTTGATAAACTTGTTTTTGCCTGTATAGCCACGAGCCACACGAATAGCCGACATACAAGCCTCAGTTCCTGAATTTACCATTCTTACCTTATCGATATTTGGAACCATATCAACAATAAGCTTAGCAATCTCAGTTTCCAATTGTGTTGGCGCTCCAAATGAAGTTGAATACTCAACTTTATCTTTAATCGCTTTAATTACAGGAGGGTGAGCGTGACCAAGAATCATTGGTCCCCACGATGAGATATAATCGATATACTCATTATCATCTTCATCAGTAAGGATACTACCTTTTGCCTTTTTGATAAAAACAGGTGTTCCTCCCACTGATTTATAAGCTCTAACTGGAGAATTTACGCCCCCAGGAATATATTTTTGAGCTTGATTGAAGAGCTCTGAACTTCTTTTGTATTGGTGCATATTATTAGTGTTTTATGAGTTTAGATATTCGTTACAAGATTGTATTAATGAAAAAACGTTGGTTTGATCAGCTAGCATCACAATATCAGCATAGTCGACCAAAGCGACCGCCGTTGTATTACCAATGGCAAAACAGGGCTGGTTATTTTTTAGTTGATAGTTTTTGAAAAAGCTATGAACTGCACTTGGGCTGCAAAAACAGATTGCATCGTAATCTTCCAGATTGATTTCTGGTTGAATTAAGTGGGTATCATAAACCTTAATCTCCTTATAAGGACTTTCATGCTCTTCGAAAAAATGAATCAAGGTTTTTTGTCGAAGGTTTCCCGTAAAGTACAAGAACGATTCATTTGCATGATCTTTCAGTAATTCAGAAAGAGATTCGGAGTTATGTCGTTTAGGTAGAAAAGATGAAATGCCCATTTCAGATAGCTGATCAGCTGTTTTCTGACCGACTGCAAAGCATTTTTCTAGTTTGTCAATTTGAATTTGTTCCTGGTTCGCTTGCAAACTTCTGACCGCATTCTGACTGGTGAAAATCCAATTAGGATATTCACCTGAATTGATTGTTTCGAGCTCATCAGTAGTAGGCGAGCATAAATCGATACGTATAAAAGCATGATGATCAATGATACAATTCATTTTCAAACCAAATTCAATTTGATCTGCATTTAATGAACGAGTGAATAGGATGCGTTTGTTTTTTCTTGTCATGTGCGATAAAATGAACCTTAATATCGGGGCAAACAAATTTAATAAATCATCGCATTATTTCACTATGAGACGACTTCAATCTTAGGTAAAATTCATTACTGCATATCATACGTTAAAAAAACAGAATCTATTTGCCATTGATACTTAGCTTTTATACTTTTAGTGGGATTATAAAAAGAGCTGTTTTGATTGCTCTTTTATGCCAATCTAATATTGGAATTGAATTTTGAAGAAGCTAAGTAGGGATTGATGAAATAAAAGCTTCAGATTTGAGTTCTAAATAGTAAAACGATAACTATGGTGGCTATTACACAGCAAATAGAAGAAAGAAGACAAATACTATATCGATATAAAAATCTCCTTAAATCATGTAAGAATATTATCTCTCAGGAGGATATTAAATTAGTCAGGAAGGCATTTGATTTGAGTCTTTTAGATCATGATGGAGAGAGAAGAACCAATGGTGACCCAGCCATATATAGAACGCTTGAAATCGCAGAAATTGTAGTGACTGAGCTAGGCTTGGGACGAACTTCTGTTATTTGTTCTATGCTTTACGATATTGTACAGAAAAATCACATTAGTGTTTCCGAAGTTAAATCACTTTTTGGACCTAAAGTCACTCAAATAATTGAGGGATTGGTTAAGGTTACTGAGATTTATGAGCAGAATCAAACATTACATACTGAGAATTTTAGAAAACTCTTACTGAGTTTTGCCGATGATGTACGAGTTGTGCTGATTATTTTGGCAGATCGATTGTTTCAGTTGCGTAATGCAGAGAATAAAAGTAACGAGTTGCAAATTTCTTTAGCTAAGGAAATTAACTTTTTATATATACCGCTTGCTCACCGTTTAGGTATGTATCAGGTTAAATCATCAATGGAGGATTTAAGCTTACGTTACCTCGAGACAGAGCTTTACTTTGAGTTGGAGAAAAAACTTAAAGATTCGGAAGAGGAACGTGAAATTTACATTAAAGATTTTGTGGCTCCAATTCGTGCTGAGTTAGATAATGTGGGAATTAAATATGAAATAAAGGCCAGAACCAAGTCTATTGCTTCCATTCTTCATAAAATGAAAAAGCAACAAGTTGAGTTCGAGGAGGTTTATGATATTTTTGCCATCCGAATTATTATTAAAGCTCCCGAGAAACTTGAGAAATCGGAATGTTGGCAGGTATATTCTGCTGTTTCCGATTTGTATAGACCCAATCCGGGTCGTATGCGTGACTGGATTACCATTCCAAAAACCAATGGTTATGAGTCTCTACACACGACTGTAATGGGCTTGCAAAACAGATGGGTAGAGGTTCAAATTCGAAGTGAGCGAATGAACTTAATTGCTGAGAATGGTTTTGCTGCACACTGGAGATATAAGGGTGATAAGGGTGATGGTGGTCTTGATAATTGGCTTCAGGATGTGAGAGAAATACTTGAAAGCAGACAAGATAGTAGTGTTGACTTAATTGATGACTTTAAGGCTGATTTATACAGTAAGGAAATCTATGTCTTTACACCCAAGGGAGATTTAAAGCAACTAAAGTCAGGTTCAACCTTATTGGATTTTGCTTATTCTATACATTCCGACTTAGGAGATAAATGTATTGGAGGTACCGTTAATCAGCGTAACGTTTCTATACGACAGGTTTTGAAAAATGGAGATAGGGTATCTATTACGACCTCTAATAATCAAAAGCCAAAGTCTGATTGGTTGAATTTTGTTGTAACCACTAAGGCTAAGAATAAGATTCGCCAAACGGTTAATGAGGAGACTGTAAAAGAAGCTGATCTTGGTAAAGAGATGCTGATGCGCAGAATGAAGAATTGGAAGATTGAATTCTGTGATGAGAGTATTCGTAAGCTACTGAGTCATTATAAATACAAATTGGCTGCCGATTTGTATTATAATATCGCTATTGAGACCCATGATCTTTCGGAGATTAAAGAGGTTCTAACGGCGCAGAAGGCGGATGAAAAAGCTCCTGTTGAGTCTAAGAAAGTCGCTATAAAGCCCCAGGCTAGAGGCGGAGAAGATGTTCTGATTGTAGATGAGAATATTGCCAATGTGGATTATAGTTTGTCGAAGTGTTGTAATCCAATTTTCGGGGATGATATTTTTGGTTTTATTTCAATAGGAAAGGGGATTCGTATTCATCGTGTTTCATGTCCTAATGCAAATGAAATGTTGACACGTTATCCTTACCGTGTCGTTAAATCAAATTGGACGTCTAAAGGAAGTGCTTCTTATCAAGCTGTTCTTCATATTATGGGAGAAGATGAGATGGGCATGGTTAATAATATTTCGGAGGTTATTACTAAGGATTTACGTGTAAAGATGCGTTCGATACAGGTTGAGTCTAATGCAGGAGCCTTTGAAGGTAAGTTGACTGTTGTGATATCAAATATTGATCACCTGAATAATTTGATTGCTAAATTAAAGCTGATAAAAGGTGTGAGTAAGATTTCTCGATACGATACGGTTGTATAAGCTCTTAATTTATTCAAGAAATTTCTATAATAGAAACGCCCGCTCCAATTAGGAGCGGGCGTTTTTGTATCGTGTAAAGTCGGGTTTAGAAACCTAAACCAAACTTAGCCCAATATTTGTTTTCCAATTCTTTCCAACGAAGTATAGTTGCTCCAGTGAAATCTCTTGTGTATTGGTTTAAAAGCTTACGAGCTTCATCTTTCTTTCCGTCCTTAATCAGTTTCGCAATTTTACTTTCAAGAACAGCACCGTCTTCAAAACCTTTATTCTCGAAATGAGCGACATCAGCCATCATTTCTTCACGAGTGTCCTGCCAAGCAAGTGTTGCTAGCTTATTTGCTTTACGGTAAGCCCAAATCGTTGCATCAGCACGAAAACGCTTTTGTCCACAATAGTTGAAAGATTCAGGTAATTCAGTCGTTCCAGCATAAATTGGAATACGTGGGCTTTGACCTGGGTTGTCGAATGAGAACCAAGCTACACCACCAATTTCATCAGGTAACCAATCTCTCAATTGAGTAACGAATGAATAAGAACACCATGCAACAGCAACAGTACGTTGATACTCAATAGTCTCTTTTTGAAGAAAGTTGGATAGATTACGACAATTACCAGTTGGCCATGGGTTAGCATTAGTCGCAATGACTGTATCCTGACCGATAACTTCCTTATCGCCATTGTATTTTTTCTTGATCACCTTAAGGTTCTGAGTCATGTCATAAGTCGTACCTTCATAAGTTTCTCTGTACATAGCCATAACATCTCTTACAGAGATTTTATTGTCAGGTTTTACAGAGAAAGGGAGTTCGTCAGCCTCAAAATCAAGCTTCAAAGAAGGAGCGAAGTGGTTAAGGATAAAGAATTCGCGAATTTTAAATGGCTTATCAACACCACCATATACTTCCCAAAATTTGAATTCCTTTTTGCCATCCCAACGTTCTAGGTCTTTAGCAGCTTTAAATACATTGTCCGATGCCATGAAATAATCAGAGTTCTTAAGATCAAGTTTTCCAATACGAGAGATGTTAGCTGAAACACCAATATGACCATCAGGAATACGTTGAGCAGCCCAAACACCACCAATTTTATCAGGACCTTCACCAAGGATCTCTAATTGCCAAACTTCTTTTTTATCAGCAATAGTGATACACTCACCCCAGTCGCCGTATCCGTGCTCCTTGATAAGTTTACCAATTAGTTTAATCGCATCGCGAGCAGTTGTACAACGTTGTAATGCAATTCTTTCTAGCTCTTCAATTAGAAACATTCCATTCTCATTTAGGAGCTCTTCTGGGCCAACAAAAGTTGTTTCACCAATAGCAAGTTGTTTCTCGTTAAGACAAGGGTAAGCTGTATTTAAATAAGCAAAAGTTGATTCTACTTGATCAATTTCACCTACAAGCTTCATTTTTCTTTGATCCCAAGCTGTTTCAGTTTTTAAAGTGCCTTTATAAACTTTATGAGTCGCTTTTTTGTCAAATGTTTGTGCTTTTTCAAAAGTCAACCAAGTTCGGTAACGTCCGTCACAAGTATGACTAGTGATAACAGATCCGTCTGTGGTTGCTTTTTTACCTACCATTATACTGGTACAACTTTCCCCAAAAAAAGGATCATTTTTCTGTTCTAAAGCGCCTTGAGCATAAGTGAATTGCAGAGCAATGCTTAAACTTAAAAGGGCTGTTAAAAATGTTTTTTTCATGTTTCGTTAAAAGGTTTGTTATTAGTTTTATTGCTATTTCTAGCCTTGGTTGTGTTCTATTTAAATTTAGAATGCCAATATAGTTTTTTTACAATTGCTTTTTCATGATAAATGCAATGTTTATAGACAGTATTTTTTGATCTTCATTTTACTTTGAAAATAGCTTAATGATGTTCTCTATGGCAGGATTCTTCATACTATCTTGTGGATAGGATAAACCAATTTCTCGATAATATCGAGGTCCACTATAAGGACGGGTTTCAAATCCAGACCAGGGCTTAACCAGATATTCAGGTAAGAATGTGATACCAATACCAGCCATCAGGAGAGTTAAAACTTCGGTTTTTGAGGCACAATTCGCTACGGTATTCCATTTGTCGCCTGTATTATTAAGTATGCCCAAACATTGTTGATGTGCCTCGCAAGGTGGACAATGTATAAAGGGTTCACCACTCAAGTCGTTTAAATCAACTAGCTCTTTTTCTAGAAGTGGATGACCATCAGGAATGCACAGGACATAATCTTCCTGCCACAGCGGTAAGAATAAATCCTCCTCATATTTCCATTCTCTCACCAGCAGGTTTATTTCACAATCTCTACTCATCGATCGGATATCCCATTCTATAGGACTAAAAGCTTGATTGGCTTTTTTAAAGAATTCCATCTTAAGTTCTTGTGGTAAGCCAAGTGCTATACCCATGCTCACTTTTTGTTTGTAGGCTTCTTCTTTGAAAAGATCGGGTAGGCCATTTAGTTCACCAATAATTCTTTTGGCAATGGGATACAGATAATGTGCTTCTTCCTTGATTAAAACGCCTCGTTTATGTCTGGTGAAGAGTTCTTTTCCAAGTTTTTCTTCCAATTGTTTAATACCATTGGAAACATTGGGTTGAGAAACAAAACATTTTTCAGCTGCTCTTGATAAATTTTTCTGTTCGTAAACAGCAACAAAGAAGTTTAATAATCGGATATCCATAAGTATTTCTGATGATGATCATTCAAATAAAGTATTTTGATCTTGCAATATTAATAAATAATTTTGCTCCAGTCAAAAGAGCTTGATATTATTGCATGTGTGGACACTGATGATTGTTATTACAAATACTTATGACAGTGCTGGAGAAAGAATCCAAAAGCTGTTAAATAATGTTTAAGTCCTGCATAATGTTTTTTATTAATTGAAATTAAACTTAACTTGATGGCTCAAATATAAATGAGCTGTTCGATAAAAATAATAATATATAGATTATGAATAATTTTGATTTTTATAACCCCGTAAATATCCTTTTTGGAAAAGGAAAAATTGCAGAACTGAAGAAGCACATTCCTGCAGGTGCTAATATTTTAATCACTTTTGGTGGTGGTTCTATCAAGAAGAATGGTGTTTACGATCAGGTTATAGCTGCTCTTGATGGTTTTAAGGTTCAGGAGTTTGGTGGTATTGAGGCAAATCCACATTTTGAAACCTTGATGAAGGCTGTTGAAGTGGTAAAAGCTGAGAAAATTGATTTCTTATTGGCTGTTGGTGGCGGTTCTGTTCTTGATGGAACAAAATTTATTGCTGCAGCTTCATGTTATAAAGGAGAAGACGCTTGGGATATTTTGGCTAAGCGTGCTAAGGTAGAAACGGCTATTGATTTAGGAGCTGTTTTAACATTGGCTGCTACAGGTTCTGAAATGAATAGTGGTGGTGTGGTTACTAAGGCTGCAACAAAAGAGAAGCTTCCTTTTGGCTCACCTTTATTATTTCCTAAGTTTTCAGTTTTAGATCCAGAAGCAACTTATTCTTTACCTAAAAGACAGATTGCCAATGGTGTTGCTGATGCCTTTGTACATGTAATGGAGCAATATTTAACTTATCCGGTGAATTCACCTGTGCAAGATCGTTTCTCTGAAGGATTATTGATGACATTAATCGAAGAAGGAACGAAAGCTTACGATTCTGAAACACCAAATTACGATGAATATGCCAACATGATGTGGGCGGCTACTATGGCTTTAAATGGTCTGATTGGTGCAGGAGTTCAAAGTGATTGGGCAACGCATATGATTGGTCATGAATTGACTGCTTTCCATGGTATTGACCATGCTGTGACATTAGCGATTGTACTTCCAGGTTTAATGACTCATCTTAAGGATAAGCGTAGTGTGAAGTTATTGCAATATGCTGAGAGAGTTTGGAATATAACTGAAGGTAGCGAGGAAGAAAGAAAAGCCATGGCTATCGTAAAAACGGAAGATTTCTTTAACCGAATTGGTATTAAAACACGTTTGAGTCAGCACAATGTTGGTCAAGATACAATTGATACAATCATTAAGAGATTTATTGACAGACAACTTCCATCAATCGGTATGTTACCAGATGTGAAAATTGAAGACGCTGAAAAGATTTTAGTAGATAGATTATAAGATAAATTTAGAGCTTGCATCTGATGATGTGAGCTCTTTTTTAAGCATTTATACTAATTAACACTTTTTCAAATGAAACAGCTTCGTTATTTATTCATTAACCTTTTAATTTTATTAGCACCTGTTTATGGCAATTGGGGTTTGATTAGCAATGGGGAGCGTTGTCAGGGTACAGTAGTTGATATAAAGGAGTTTAGGCAGAAATTATTCTACGAAACTTATCCGCAAATTAGTTATAAGGTAGGCAATAAGACCTATGAAATTCAAGGTCCTGAAAATGCGGATTATCCTATCGGTATGAAGCTAGAATTGATTTATCCACATGATAAACCTTCAGCGGCTATTATTTATTCGGTGTCGGGTTTTCTGAGCCAATGGTATACGATTATGGCTCTGATTCTTTTCATTATGTGGAATGCCTTTTATTTGAGCTTTATAAAAGGAAAGCCTAAATATAGTCATCCTTCAAAAGCAAATAAGAAACGATTATCAAAATAGGGAATTATTGGTTTGAGACTACTTTTTGAACCTTGAGCACACGAAAGATAAATTTCTCAGCCCAAGTGGGTAAATAAGATGCAACTTTTACAATAATTTGTTTGCCTAGAAAATATAAGGCAGAATAAAAGAATACCTTATTGATTAGGTAAGTGCCTGCTATTATTAGCAATTTGTTTTCGGTAGGTAAATTTAAAAAAGGAAAGGTCAAGTATAGTAAGAAAGTTATACCTGCCAAAATCATTAAAATATAGCCAATCAATCTCTTCGAATTCATACGCCTCTATTGGTATTATTGTATTAAAATAAACTAAAAGGATGAGTTAATTTTGCAACACGGTACGCAATGTAGTGTTTTTTAGAGTTCTATGGCAATCTAAAATGTTAAAAGATGATATGGTCTTAAATTAATGGGCATTGAAAGTTGGTTTTCAATGCCCATTGTTTTTACAATATATTTATCCTTTTTTGATGACTGGACGTACAATTCGTGCCAAACCACCCAGACTTGTTTCACGGTATTTCGATTGTAAATCTTTACCGGTTTGCATCATGGTTGCTACAACCTGATCGAAGGAGATTTTGTGTGAACCGTCAGAGAATAGTGAGTAGACAGCACATTCTCTCGCTTTTTGAGAGATGAAAGCATTACGCTCTATG
This sequence comes from Ancylomarina sp. YFZ004, assembly GCF_054254355.1. NCBI lineage: Bacteria > Pseudomonadati > Bacteroidota > Bacteroidia > Marinilabiliales > Marinifilaceae > Ancylomarina > Ancylomarina sp. YFZ004. The sequence continues at coordinate 124,074 of NZ_JBTCHQ010000012.1, read as the reverse complement.
CAAGGAATCTGCACATAGCCTTCAACAGGATCACAGGTTAAACCTAAGTTGTGTTCAAACCCCATTTCAGCTGCATATTCGACTTGTTTAGGCGTGCCACCCATAATTTGTGCTGCCGCACCAGCGGCCATAGCACAAGCTGTTCCAAGCTCACCTTGACAACCTACTTCAGCACCAGAAATAGAGCCATTTGTCTTTACGATATTACCAATAAGTCCAGCAGTAGCTAATCCACGAATAATACGTTTATCACTAAATTCTTGATCTTCTTTTAAGAAATAAAGAACAGCAGGTACTACGCCAGATGCGCCACAAGTAGGTGCAGTTACGACCTTTCCACAGGCAGCATTCTCTTCAGCTACAGCGAGAGCAGCTGCGAATAAAAGACCAATATTTCCTGTAGAACCTATGGTTGTTTTCGAACGGATATAATAGGAGCTAGCTTTACGAGCTATACGCAAAGTCCCGGGCAAAACACCTTCTTCTTCAAGGCCTCTGGCTATAGAATCTTTCATTACTTCCCACACATCAGCAAGGAAATCCCAGATCTCTTTGCCTTCGCAAAACTCAACATATTCCCAAAATGAGCGACCTTCTTCCAAGCACCATGCTAAAATGTCATCCATAGTGGTTAGATCATACACCTGGCTCGCATCATTCAATAAGCCCGTGTTATCTTTTAAATCTCCTCCACCAACAGAATAAACTTCCCAAGAGTCAATAGCATTATCACCTTCCATTGCCTCGAAAAGTAAACCGTTGGGGTGAATAGGTAATTCAACCTCTGGTTTCCAAATAATTTCGATATCGAGAGGCTTAATTACTGTTTCGATTACTTTATCGGTACCGTGACCAACTCCCGTAGCAGCAAGACTACCATATAAGGTGACACGAAAGCTTTTGATGTCTGGATGCTTTGTTTTAAACATTTTTGCAGCTCGCCCCGGAGCTATGGTATGGCTACTTGATGGACCGTAACCTATTTTGTAGAGTTCTCTTAATGATTGCATGATTGTTTGAAGTATTTAATGTTATCGGCAAATGTAAGAAATTCTGTTATATCGATTGCTTAATTGTGATATTTAGTAGTGACTGTTAGATTTAAAACAGCATATTTATCCTTGATGACCATGAGTACCAGTAAATGTCATGGTGCGAATAGAAGATTGGAATAATCAGACTTCCATATTGAGAGCCTCACATGAGAAGTCGGGTTCTTAAAACAAAAAAACGAATACCAGCCTAAGCTAATATCCGTTTAAATTTCAGGTATCTATCCACTGCCTCATATTTCCTTCCAGCCGGGAATGCCATTGGATCGAGATTATAAAATAACTCACACCCCGATAAGAAGAAATATAAAACCAGCCAACGACGCAAAGATAGTAAAAAGAAGTTAGTGGAGAAGGACGCTATTGTGGGTTTATGTGGAAGCTGTGAAAATATTAGTTCATTCGAGATATTCAGTTAATATTGATCAGGCTGAAACATGAGATATTGTGATTTTGCTATAAACGAGAATTACGAAGGGTTAAAAACCGGGGCTGATGTTGCTCAACGAATCAATGGTATTTATAGTAAGCTTCCAGTAATCATGTTAAGTGCTCAGGGAAATATTCAGCTAGCAGTTGATATGTTTACAATGCAAATTGTCGACTATGTGGTAAAAGATGATGGGTTTCATATGAGCTTAAAGCAGAGCTTGATAAGGCTCGGTGAAGCAAGCATTCTTAGAAGAGAAATTAGGGAGTTAAAAATAAATTCCAAATTAAGATTAAAAAGAATAAGCTTAGCTGTTGGACTTTTAACCCTATCCTGGACAGTATATATTTTCTTCGTATAAAGATTAAGTTATATGAAAAAACGAATGAAGCTTAATTTGTTGAAATTTAATTGTTTCAAATATGGAATGTTAGAATTCGATTAATTTTCATTATTCTAATGCAGAAGGAATGTACATTATGTCTATATTGAGTCCTCAATAAAAATAAAATAGACTAAGATGGAAGAACAAATTGTAATAAAATGTAAGGCTAAGGAAGTTCAAAATATCGCACAGAATATACTTTTAGAAATAAAAAGGAAAGATTGGTCTTCTGATACATTTATTACAATATTAAGCCAAAGAATAGAAGAGGAGAATGAGGTGTTAATTAAGATTACTGGCCAGATAGGTAGTAGTGAATTCACCGAAGAGATGGCGGGAAAGGATGCAATTTTTGATAGAGATTTTATATGTTTAGAGCAATTTGTAGAAGCCAATTTATACATGAGAGATAAGAATGTTGCGGCCAATGCGAGAAAGGTTTGGAATGTATTTGCTGCAAATGATCCAAAACTATATATTCAAAGTTATGAATCTCAGATATCATCTTTTAATTCTTTGATAAAAGAATTGGATTCTGATGAGTTTAAACCCTTATTAGGTTCATTGGTTGGCGTATTGGATTGTCTTGATTTGGTGAAATTATCGGCAAACGAATTGGCTGAAACGTATCGAAAGATGAAGCAAATCAGCGATGAACAAATGGAATTTATAGCTCCTAAGACACAACAAAAAATAATTCGGGAGATTATTAACAATGATCTATTGCCTTATTTAAACGTAATGGCAAATGTCAATAAGGAGGTCTATGGAGATATTAAGCAGGTTGTTGTGGGGCATATCGCGGACTTAAACGAGAAAATTAATTCTAGAGCAACTTGACCTATGAATTAAAAATTCGATTTAGATAGAAATACAATTGTGTTCAAACTAAAAAGCGAGTTCATATTATAATATGAACTCGCTTTATTTATTCTTCAATTTTGCTTATTCAAATACCTGTAGCCTTTAGCTTCAGAATAAGCTTTGCTTTATCGGCTCTAACAATAGACTTGTAGAACTTCCTGATGGCCTCGTATTTTTCAGCTGGAAATTGCCCCTTATACATTTCGTAGTTTCGGATATAAGTTATCTTGTTTTCGTTAACCATTATTTGATTACTATATTTACCAAATTCGGTCTCTAAATTAACAGTCTTTGGAAGGTTTTCTATCGTCATGTTTTCAGGTAAGGTATATTGTATGCTGTCAATATCACAATAAGGATAGTTCAATACGATTGGATTTTTGCGTTCCTTCAATTTTTTAGGGATATAGGTTTTCCTATTCATCAAGTTGATTGGCATAAATAAACGTTCTCCAGTTTTCGAAAGATATTTCTTAATGCCTAGGTCAAGTTCTAGCTTGGATTCAGGTAAACGTTTTTTATTTTGCTCCAACTTTAGTTTTTCGATAGTGAAATCAGAAAGCTTAATACTTTTATATAAAGCTTTCTTTTGTTCTTCAGGTCCATCCTCATAAATTCCTTCCAGATTTTCGTATTGAAGACCTTTGTAATTTGTTATTACACTAGCTTTGGCATTACCATTTATATCAATAATGACATTAGCAGATGTAATTTGAGTATTCTGATCAACTTTATAAACTGGTGTATGAATCAATTTACCGCCTTCTTCGGTATGTACAAGTGCATCTCTATCATTGGTAAAACTGCCAAGAAAACCACAAGGTTTCGTTTGTGAAGTGCATTCTAGCCAAACTGTATCTTGTGGCATAGGAACCATCAGGATGATATGGTTGAATTGGCTTTTTACAAAATCCTTATCGAAATAATGTTTTCCCGATCCTGCACGTATGCTTGTGTAATTAGAAGGAATATTAACGGCTTTTAGAAGTGCTTTCATATAATTACTTAGAGCCTTACAGTCACCATAACCCAGCTTATCAACTGTCTCAGCAGGAAAAGGCTGCCAACCACCAATACCCAATTGGATACCTACATATCGGGTTTTCGATTGCATATACTGATATAAGATTTCTATTTTTTCATTAACAGACTTACAATTTGCAGTAAGTTCCTTAACCTTCTCAATGGTTTCAAGGGGTAGATTATCTCTATCCTTGATGAGTTGATTATCCCATTTTCCAAAATCAGCCCAAGTTTCTTGACTCCCTTTATATCCTTCCATTTCAAACATAAGAGGAGCAGGAACAACTCGAGGTACTATTTCATTAAAGTCAGGTGAAAAGGGCTCAGATTTGAATGCTTTTATGTTGTTAACGCCCCAGACGTAAATATCAGTGCTATCAGCAGAAGATTTATGAAATTCACCTTCGAAATGATAAGTCTTTGTTCTCAGTTTTAAATTCTGTGGAATATTGATTGTGAATTCAGCTTGCTCAACTGATCTGTTATAAGCATTTATAGCTCGCCATTCGGGGTAATTTAAAATGCCATTAAACTCTCTCTCATATTCATATTCAATGGTGAAAGGGTAATCGTTTTGTAGTGCTTCGTAATACTTCACTCTATTGTCATCAAACAAAGTTCCTCCTGAAGTAGCAGAGTAATCTTTAATGTCTGAATTTTTAGCTTTTTTTATGAGTTTACCTTCTGCATCGTAAATATGAATTTTAAAGCTTTTAAGCTGAAGTAGCTTGTCATACCCAACTGTTTTTTTAGATGCATATTCACCATTCTTATCAAGAATGGTAATAACCATATGATTTTTGATTGTGGCTTTCTTAATTGATTCAACAGAAAATATGGTTTCATTAAGTCGGACCACTGTGTGAGCATCTTTCTTTAATTCTTCGCTAATGCTTGATACAGGGTATTTTATTTCATCTTTTCTAGCCCAAGCGTTAAGATTGAAGATAATAAGACATGTTACTAATAGATTAAGGTGTTTATTCATATCTAAGAATTCTAATATTGATTGGAAAACATTAATAAAAAGAGACTGGAATGATGCATCCCAGTCAAAATGTTTATGAGTTTCTTTTGATGACAATCATTTCTGCCTGCTTAGCAACAATCAGTTTGTAAAATTCCTTGAGGTTAGGGTATTCATCAAAGGCAAACATAGGTTTAGTAATTTTTAGTCGGCTCATTAGGATGATTTTACCACTTAATGATTGAATAGAGTAAGTGTAAGAGCCAGCCTTGTTTGGAAGAGCTATACGTATGTTCTCAGGTGTCGATTCTAGACTACATCCTTCAGGTAAACTTATCTCAATGCTATAGATCTCATCATATGAATGACCATAATCAACTGGATATTTGCGTTCTTCAAGAGTAAAAGGGTTCTTTTTTGTTCGCTCATATAACATCGGATTCAAGTAAATTAAATCGCCAGCATCTTCAACCTTGTCAGTAATTTCAACGATAGATTTGGTTTGTAAAGTTTTCTCAATATCATCTTGATTGATAATCTCAAACTCTTCAAGGCTCAATCCATGATTATTTTCTTCTAAAGATATTTTTAATTCATCTATGGTTTTGGATTCAAAATATTTCCTAGTGCGTAAAGCAGCATAACCTTGATATGAATCAGAGATTTGACCAATTAATTCTCCATCGTCATTGAGTGTTAGTTTGCTCGAAGTAATATGCTTATATGGCATTTTACAATTTAAATTAATCCAGTCGCTACCATTTTCGGCAATTATTCTTCCTTGACCATTAATACATCTAAAAGGAAGTATATTATTAGGACATAGAGGTTCTGTAGCATCCAAAAGATAATCTTTATTATTCAGTTTAATTTTTGCCACCACATAATTAAAAATTGATATGTTGGGCTGACCAAGAAAAATGATGCCATGATTACGAGTACTTAGAATAACGGGATCCGAATTTAATCCTAATTTCTTTAGAAGTAGAACAAGCATCAGATTGATATCAGCTACATTTCCCTTCTTTTCATTAAAAGCTTTTCGCAACGTTGAACTCACATACTTTCCATTGTAGTCGTTCCATTTCATGTGTTTTTTTATGGCATCGAATGCCATATTCATCTTGTCTTCTTCAGATTTGGCTTCAGAATTAATTTTTGTAACAATATCCTTTAGATAACCGCCACCTTTTAATTGTAATCCAAATGATTCATTCTTTAATAAATCAGTATTTATTTTCTCCCAAGTACTGGTGTAATTTTTATATACACCATTAACATTCGTGCTTCCTATTTCAAATTCAATTGAAGACAGAAAGTTGCTAGAAGTCGTCATATATGGTTCCGACTTAAAAGCTGGAGCTTCAGATACTGCCCAAGTGAATCTTTGTACAGAATAAGTCTTCTTACTAGGTAGGCTCGCAGTAGAATATTCATTTTTATTCGTTACAAAACGAAGATATCCCTTCGTTGTTTTTTTATAGTTAAAATATTCAGGAAAGTTTACTCGGTATTCACTCCATTTAACAGGAATACTTTTCTGAAAATTCCATTTTCTAATGTTGAAAATATTTTTCGATGTTATGATATAAGAATATTCAATAACAGAACCTACTTTTACGTTAGGCAAAGTCAGCTTACATGTTTGTGAATATTTAGAAACTGATTCTAAAAATTTCCCATCCGATTTCATTTTTGTTTTTACAATTTTTCCATCTTCAAGATTATAAGTCCTGCCTTTAACGCTGCCTAAATTGTCAGCTTGTTTTGAAAGTGGAATTTCAAAATTTGCCCAGTCAAGACCTTCTTTTTTTAGTATTTTTATTCGAATGGTTCTCTTGAAAGTTTGAACGAAATGTCCTTCTACTGTAGAAAAAGGCATATCAGTAACCCCATAATCACAAAGAATAACGGCAGAAGCCGTTGTGTCAGGTAGGTAAGTGTTAAGTTCCATTTCTTCCAGGGATACTTTCCCAAATTTAATGGGGGCTTTTTCGGCTTGTACTTGTGTGATAAATAAACTTATAAATATGACAGTGAAATAAAACTTAATCATAAAATGTTTCATAATGGGGACTAGAAGTTTTGAGTTAGAATAAATTAGACTTTGATTGTTTACAGGGTTCGTATTATAAATGAATATTTATTTTAGTCAATAGGACTAAAGTAATAAACGAACATAAAAGAATGAATATTAATAAGTATTGCCATTATCAGATATTCAAATTAGACTAAGCAGTCTTGGATTGTTGAAAACAATTTTCTTCGAAATAATCGCTTTTTTAGGATGATTGATTATCTTTGAATTCCTTGAAAAAGTAAGAATAAGAACTAATCGTTTCGTTTATACCTCAGTATGGAGAATTTTATCGTTTCAGCACGAAAATATCGTCCCTCAAGCTTTCAAACAGTCGTTGGTCAGCAGTCTATTACTATAACCCTTAAAAATGCCATTAAAAACGCTCATCTGGCTCATGCCTACTTGTTTTGTGGTCCTCGAGGGGTTGGTAAAACATCATGTGCGAGAATTTTTGCTAAAACTATCAACTGCTCTAATGTAGGATCCGATTTCGAGGCATGTAATTCTTGTGAGTCGTGTGTGGCTTTTAACGAGAATCGTTCCTATAATATACACGAACTGGATGCTGCGTCTAATAATTCTGTTGATGATATTCGTACTCTGATTGATCAGGTGCGTATTCCTCCACAAATTGGAAAATACAGCGTTTATATAATCGATGAGGTTCATATGTTATCTCAGCAGGCTTTTAATGCTTTTCTTAAGACCCTTGAAGAGCCGCCTGCTCATGCTATTTTCGTATTAGCGACAACTGAGAAGCATAAAATTATTCCTACTATTCTGTCACGTTGCCAGATATTCGATTTTAGTCGAATTAAAGTAGGGGATGCAGTTAGTCATTTGAAGCATATTGCCAATGCTGAGAAAATTAATATCGACGAAGAAGCTTTAAATGTGATTGCACAAAAGGCAGACGGTGCTATGCGTGATGCCTTATCTATCTTCGATCAGATTGTGAGTTTCTCAGGAAAGGATATTACTTTCGAGAATGTGATTCAGAACTTGAATGTTTTGGATTACGATTACTATTTTAAAATGGTGGATGCTTTTCTAGTTGGGAAAGTAACTGATGTTCTAATTCTATTTAATGAAATTGTTGAGAAAGGCTTCGACGGGCATCATTTTGTTGCTGGTTTAAGTTCTCATATAAGAGATATACTTGTTGGAAAAGATGTTGCAACCTTGCAATTACTTGAAGTCAGCGATAGTGTTAAGGAAAAGTACACCGAGCAAGCAAAAAAGTGTGAAATTGATTTCTTATACGATGCTTTAGGCATTCTTAACGAATGCGACATACATTATAAGAGCAGTCAAAATCAGCGCTTACTTATCGAACTTACCCTAATTCAATTATCCCAGATAGTTGAATCAAAAAAAAAAGGAGTTAGTCTGAAGAAAAATTTCCGACGACTATTAAAGATACGAGTTGAGGGGAGAACCTCAGCTCCCAAAGTTGCAGGAGCTAAAGACAAAGCTCCTGTTCATCCTAAACAGGAAGTTCAGAAACCAAGCCCAAGCCCTTCAGTACAGACTCAACAACGAGTTTCTCCATCATCAAGTCCAGCATCAATATCTATTAAAGCGGCCATGAGTCGTGGAATTGTGAATAGATCTGCATCAACACCTACACAAGAAATCAAATCAAAGGAAGCTGCGGTAAAGTATACGGGAACTCAAAATCAGCCCTATACTACTGAGTCAGTCGTTGAAAAGCTTAAAGAATATACTGTTATTCGAGGAAAGAGTGATCGTATTCGCTTAGCAGTAGCTAATTGTGGGGCTGAAATGAGAAAAGACGGACAACTAGTTGTTAAGGTGAGTAATCAAATTCAAGCTGATGATCTTAGTTTTGTTAAAAACGAAATGGTCAATTATTTAAAAAGAGAATTACAAAATTCGACCATCGATTTCATAATTGAAATAAGTCAAATTGAATTGAAAAAAAGACTGTATACCGACACCGACAGATTTAAATATTTGTGTGAGAAAAATCCACTTTTAGAGCAGCTAAAGCAGAAATTTTCCCTCGACTTCGAATAATTTAGATCTAACGGGCCTTATTTAGACAAAATAATGCATGCTTGAAGATGCTTATTTGTGTTTATCATACTGATTTCTTGGGTGTTATTATTAGAGAAAAAAATCGTTAAAAAAAAAGGACTTTTATATTCTGAAATAAAAAAAATCTATATGTTTACCCTCGAATTAGACGCTGTTTAATTCACAAGAAAAACACACAATCAAGTTTATTTTTTAACTAAAAATTACAAAAAACACCCACTAACATGGCAACAACATCAAAAATCATCTACACTAAAATTGATGAAGCACCGGCCCTAGCAACTTATTCATTATTGCCTATTATTAAGGCATTCGTTGTGGCATCAGGTATCGAAGTTGAGACCAAGGATATTTCTCTTGCTGGGAGAATTATCGCTAATTTCCCAGAGAATTTGACTGAAGATCAAAAGATCTCTGATTACCTATCAGAACTAGGTGATTTAGCAAAAACTCCAGAGGCTAACATTATTAAGTTGCCAAATATTAGTGCATCAATTCCTCAGCTTAAAGCTGCTATCGCAGAATTACAAGCTAAAGGTTACAAATTACCTAACTACCCAGAGGTAGCTACTACTGAAGAAGACAAAGCATTACAAACTCGTTTTGCTAAAGTTTTAGGTTCAGCTGTAAATCCAGTTTTACGTGAAGGTAACTCTGACCGTCGTGCAGCTGCTTCTATTAAGAAGTATGCTCAGAACAACCCTCACCGTATGGGTAAATGGTCTGCAGATTCTAAATCTCACGTTGCTCATATGACTGAAGGTGATTTTTACGCAACTGAGAAGTCTGTCGTTATGGCAAAGGCTACTGATGTAAGAATCGAGTATGTTGATGGCGCAGGTACTGTTACCGTATTGAAAGAGAAGCAAGATTTATTAGAAGGCGAAGTTATTGATACGTCTGTAATGAATGTAAAAGCTCTTCGTGCATTCTATGCAAAAGAAATTACATCAGCAAAAGAAGAAGGTTTATTGTGGTCTCTTCACCTTAAAGCGACTATGATGAAAATTTCTGATCCTGTTATGTTTAAGCATGCAGTTGAGGTTTTCTATGCTGAAGCTATCGAGAAGCATGCTGATACGATCAAGGAGTTAGGTGTTAACTTCAATAATGGTTTAGGCGATCTTTATAATAAAATCCAAAATCTTCCTGAAGCTAAGAGATCTGAAATCGAAGCTGATATCATGGAAGTTTACAAGTCTCGTCCTGACATGGCGATGGTTGATTCTGACAATGGAATCACTAACCTACATTTACCAAATAACGTAATTATTGATGCTTCAATGCCAGTAGTTGTTCGTGATGGTGGTAAAATGTGGAATACAGCAGGCGAATTACAAGATACTAAAGCATTGATTCCAGACCGTTGTTACGCTACAATGTTCCAGGTTTGTTTCGATGACTGTAAGAAAAATGGTGCTTACGATGTTGCAACTATAGGTTCTGTATCAAACGTTGGTTTGATGGCTCAGAAAGCTGAAGAGTATGGTTCTCATGACAAGACTTTCATGGCTCCAGGCGAAGGTGTTATTCGCGTTGTTGAGTTTGATGGTACTAATGTAATGGAACAGGCTGTTGAAACTGGAGATATCTTCAGAATGTGTCAGGCTAAGGATGCACCTATTCAAGACTGGGTTAAATTAGCAGTAAACAGAGCTAAGGCAACTCAAACTCCAGCTATTTTCTGGTTAGATGAGAACAGAGCTCACGATGCTCAAATTATTGCTAAGGTGAAAGTTTACCTTGCTGATCACGATACAAAAGGATTAGATATTCGTATTCTACATCCAGTTGAAGCGATTGCTTTCTCATTGGAAAGAATGCGTAAGGGTGAAGATACAATTTCAGTTTCTGGTAACGTACTACGTGACTACCTAACTGACCTTTTCCCAATTATTGAGTTGGGTACTTCTTCTAAGATGTTATCTATCGTTCCATTGATGAATGGTGGTGGATTATTCGAAACTGGTGCAGGTGGATCAGCTCCTAAGCACGTTCAGCAATTCGAAAAAGAAAATCACTTACGTTGGGACTCACTTGGTGAATTTCTTGCTTTAGGTGTTTCTTTAGAGCATTTAGCAATATATGCTGACAATAAGGAAGCTAAATTATTTGCTACAACTCTTGATTTAGGTGTAACTAAATTCTTAGCTGAGAAAAGATCTCCATCACGTAAAGTGAATGAGTTGGATAACCGTGGTTCTCACTTCTATTTGGCAATGTATTGGGCTGAAGCTCTTGCAGCACAAACTGAAAATGTTGAATTGCAGGCTCGTTTTGCTAAGGTTGCTAAAGAATTAGCTGCCAACGAAACTAAGATTACTGAAGAATTAATCTCAGTACAAGGAAAGCCAATGAATATTGGTGGTTACTTCTTGGCTGATGAAAAGTTAGCTAATGAGGCAATGCGTCCATCAGCAACTTTAAATAAAATTATCAATGACTTAGCTGCTTTGTAAGCTAAACTCGATAAATAATACCGATAGCCTTCCAGAAATGGGAGGCTATTTTTTTGCAAATAATTTCAATAGAATACCTTTATGTCTTAATATATTGCAAGAATCCTTGCAATAGGTTTCAAATCTCTTATTTTTGCATCTTTAATTATTCTAAATAAAAATAAGATGCATCTCCATAATAAATTAAATAAGGAAGAAGCCATGAAGAAGCTTCATACTGAAAGCTTTAAGAGAACAACACTTTCCTTTTATCGATATGTCATTATTGAAGATCCTCAGACATTCAGAGATGAATTATTCTTGGAGTGGGATAAGATCGGTTGTTTGGGAAGAATTTATATTGCCAGAGAAGGTATAAATGCTCAAATGAGTGTGCCAGAGCATAATTTAGAAGCTTTTCTTTCAAGTTTGAATAATATTGAGGGTTTAAAAGATATGCCTATTAAATGGGCCGTTGAGGATGATGGGAAGTCTTTCTTTAAGCTGATCATTAAATTACGCCCCAAGATTGTAGCAGATGGTTTAGATGATGGAACTTACGATGTGACTAATGTAGGGAAACATCTTACACCTATGGAATTTCACAATTCTCTAGATGAACCGAATACAGTTGTTATTGATATGCGAAACCATTACGAAAGTGAAGTGGGGCGTTTTGAGAATGCTATTTGTCCCGATGTGGATACCTTCCGAGAAGAAATTCAAATGGTTGTTGATGATTTCTCTGACAAAAAGGATAATAAAGTATTGCTCTATTGCACTGGTGGTGTACGCTGTGAAAAAGCCAGTGCTTATTTGAAGCATCATGGTTTTAATGATGTGAACCAGTTGCATGGAGGTATTATTGAATATGCCCGTCAGATCAAGCAATTGGGTGTTAAATCTAAGTTCATGGGTAAGAACTTTGTTTTTGATGAACGATTGGGAGAAAGTATAGATGGACAGGTAATTAGTAAATGTCATCAATGTGGTGTAGCCTGCGACACGCATACCAATTGTGCCAATGACGATTGCCATTTACTATTCATTCAATGTGAGGCTTGTAAGGCACAATATGATGGCTGTTGCACCGATGAATGTAAAGAGATAATTACATTGCCAGAAGAGGAGAGACTTACACTAAGATCGAAGTTTCAAGATAAATATTCCAAGAGTCAAATTTATCGTCAAAGGATACGCCCTAAATTGAATCATTCTTAAGAAAACGCTTCCCTTTTTTTTGTATCTTGAAAACAAAAAGAAGAATTATGGAGAAAGCTAATCAAGATAATAATCTCAGTTTTCAGCTTTTGAATTCCTCTAATTTTGGTGACTTTGAATATCTTTTTGGTGAAAAAGGTGCTTGTGAAGGATGTTGGTGTATGCAGTGTCGATTGCAGGGCGATGAATTTGAGGTAGGAAGAGGAGAAGGCAATCGTTTAGCAATGAAAGCACTGGTTGAATCAGGAAAGATCCCAGGTATTATAGCTTATAATGATGATGAACCTGTAGGTTGGTGTTCTTTGGGAAATCGAAAGGATTTTATCAGATTACCAAAATCTCATGAAACGCAAATAATTGATGAGCAGACATGGATCGTATCTTGCTTGTTTATTCGTAGAGATTGGAGAAGAAGAGGGGTTAAACGAGCTTTATTAAAGCACCTCATAGCTTATTGTAGGGCTAAGGGAGCTAAAGTGCTTGAATCGCACCAATGCAACTCAGATTTCAGTAAATATCCTGACACTTTTGCATGGCCAGGTATCGAGAAAGCTTACGAAGCGGTAGGGTTTGTTAAGGTTGCCGACTCGTCAGATAAAAGACCCATCATGAGATATCTTTTATAATTAGTCAAATAAGATTTGGTTTTAATCTAATCGCCTATAGCTATTTGATATTAAGTAAATAAATTTTATCTTTAATAGGAACAGTTGTCTCACCCTATAAAACTGATATATTATGACTGAAGGACAAAATAGTGTTTGCGTATATAAGGGATCTTTAATTGAGGTTAATTATTATAAAGAAAGATTGGAGGAAATGGATATTCTTTCCTTTGTTAAGGATGATTTTCAGACCGGGATTCATGCTGGTTTTATAGATGTATCTCCTGATGTTGCAGAACTTATTGTAGATGCCGATGATGCCGGAAAAGCTATTGAGTGTATCAAAAGTTTGAAAGAGTAATCTATTCCAATATTCATTAAATGACATAAAAAAGTCGAGAAACATGAAGTTTCTCGACTTTTTTATTTTTTCGATTACTAGCTTAAAAAGCAGTAATAATACCCATGAAGTCTTCTGCAACTAGAGAAGCACCACCGATAAGACCACCGTCTACATCTTCGCTACTGAAAAGTTCTTTTGCATTAGATGGTTTACAGCTTCCACCGTAAAGAATAGAACAATCTTCTGCAACTTGCTTACCATATTTCTCAACAAGAGTCTTACGAATAAATGCGTGCATTTCTTGTGCTTGATCAGTCGATGCAGTTACACCTGTTCCAATTGCCCAAACTGGTTCGTAAGCCAAAATAACTTTTCCGAAATCTTCTGCAGAAAGGTGAAATAAACCTTCAGCAATTTGAGATTTAACAACATCAAAATGCTTTTCGCTTTGGCGTTCTTCTAAAACTTCACCAATACAAAAGATAGGAGTCAATTTATTTTCAAGACAAAGATCAGTTTTCTTAACCAATGTCTCGCTAGTCTCACCATAATAACTTCTACGCTCTGAGTGACCTAGAATTACGCACTGAGTACCTGTAGAATCAATCATTGAAGCTGAAATCTCACCTGTGTAAGCACCGCTTTTCTCATCGGCACAGTTCTGAGCCGAAATACGAATTTTATTGCTGGTAATGGCTTTGTTAAGCTCTGTAAGGTGAACGAAAGGAGCACCAATAATAACCTGAACATCTTTGATATCGGTAGATTCTACCAAACCATTAATTTCTTTTGCTAACTCGATACCTTCTTGAAGGTTGTTGTTCATTTTCCAGTTTCCTGCAACAATTTTTTTTCTCATAACTGTCATCTATTTTTTACAGCTCTAAATCGGAATTTAAGCATAAGGAAGCATCCGATTAAAAGCAATAAAGTTGTTGTAATACTTAAAATAACTAATCTATTAGTTAGTGTCTGATGTTGTGTTATCGAATAGGCTGCTAAATTAGCCTTTATTTCTGTCGTTTTTGGTATATCTCTCCAATGCCATTTGTTTAAAATCGTTCCATTTTGTAAAAGTATGAGTCCTGGATTAGAACGGATCATGGTTTTGAGCTGAATTTCATCAGTAGCATAGAATTCATATGTAGAACTATGCTTTTCTTTGAAAGCTCTTATTTCTTCATCAGGAGAGGCTGTTAAGCATATAAAATTAAAGGCTTGATTGTTTGCCCATGATGCCAATTCATTGATTTGTTTTTGGCTATCAAGATCTATTTCATTCAAATGGCGACTTACCAATAAGAAGGTGTATGAAGCATCATTTAAAACCTGATCTGTAATATCACCGATCATTTCGTTGGAAATAGAGAAATCGTGAATAGGCGCTTTATAGCCCTCTTTAATCTTGATTTGTTCTACATCAACATAAACCCATGTTGTATCTTGCCAAGGGTAATTACTTTCATCAAATTCTTTAATAAGCCCGTCTTTTTCGTATTTAAAAATAGACGTATATTCGTCAGCAGCGGCACCATCTGGTATCATCATACCATCTTGAATGTTAGCACCAATGTGATAGGGTCTAAAATCGATGAAAGGTAAATGGCGGTATGAATAAAAAGAACTTCCCAATGCAATAGCCAGCGAAAAGGCCAGCATTAAATTGTGTGTTTTTTTAGAACTTTTATCTTTTTCAAGATTTCGAGTAAAATATACGACTAGGGTAAAGGCTAAAATGATGATATTTTTCCCGAATGTTTCCCAATTGGTTAATATCAATGCATCTCCAAAGCAACCACAATCAGTCACAGGATTGGTTAAAGCCAATATCAGAGTAAGAGGGGTAAAGAACAACATGAAAAGCAAGGCTAACCATGAAGTACTCTTTTTATGCACATTAAATAGGATAAGCATTCCCACACAAAATTCTAGTGCAGCAAGGACAATAGCCATAGAAAATGCTAATCCTGCCAATGAATCCATCCCAAAAGCCAAAAAGTAATCTTTGAATTTAAAAGTTGATCCCATTGGATCAATTGCTTTAACAAATCCTGAAAAGATAAAGAGGAATCCGACTAAAAAGCGGCTTATGGTTCTTAAATGCTTCATGCTAAGAATTAATACGGGTAGTGGGTAAAATGCTTTGCTTTATTTATTCTCCGAATTCTAATTTGATTAATCCAAATACAGAATAGTTAATCATATCGAAGTAGTTGGCATCGATACCTTCTGAAATAATTGTTTTCCCAAGATTATCTTCAATTTGTTTGGTGCGATTAATTTTCATCAAGATAAGGTCGGTATAAGATGAAACTCTCATACTTCTCCAGGCTTCGTCGTAGTCATGGTTTTTCTTCTCCATCAACTCTTTCGCTTCCTTAAAGTATTTGCTATATAAAGCGAGAGCTTTATCTTCAGCCAATGCCTTTTCAGAAGTTCCCAACTCCAATTGAATGATTCCCATGATAGAATAGTTCACAATACCAATAAACTCAGAACGAATATCGTCCTCAATTTTACTCATGCCTTTTTCCTCTATACTACGAATACGCTGCGCTTTAATATAAATCTGATCTGTAAGAGAGGTTGGACGTAATATACGCCAGGCTGTACCGTAATCTTTCATTTTCTTGGTGTAGATATCTGTACAAATCTTGATTATGCTATCGTATTGTTCGTTAGTCGTCATGTTTGGTTTCTGAATTTGTTCTATTGTAGTCATCCTAATGTGAAGCTTAAAATGTAATAAATCAGTATATCGATTATTCAATGAATAATAAAAATAGCCTTATCTCAATCCAAGTCGAGAGCTTTGACAATTTTCATCTATTTTTGTTCAGTTTTTAGAACGAAAATATTCATCACATGCAAAAATATAAAACAAATTCTTCAAATCAGAAGATCGAATCAATTATGTGTGGTAAGAATTCAATATCTTTTGATAAACCTTTGGTTATGGGGATTTTGAATTTAACACCAGATTCATTTTTTGATGGTGGACAATATATCGATACAGATTCAATTCTTAAACGTGCCAAGCAAATTAGTGATGAAGGTGCCGATATGATTGATTTGGGTGCTTATTCAACTCGTCCGGGAGCCGAAGATATTGATGTTGAAGAGGAGTGGAGAAGAATGCAACCCGCTTTGTCATGTATTCGTAAGGAATTACCCGATGCGATATTATCTATTGATACTTTCCGTTCGGAACTGGTTAGAAGAGTCGTTGGTGAGTTTGGGGCTTGCATAGTGAATGACATATCAGGAGGAACCATGGATGATAAAATGTTTGAAACGGTTGCTGATTTAAAGGTTCCCTATATCATGATGCATATAAAAGGGACTCCACAAACCATGCAAACACATGCGGTTTATGACGATTTAATGGTAGACTTAATTCAGTTCTTTAAGGAAAGGGTGAGTCGATTAAATAATCTTGGAGCAAAGGATATCATTATTGATCCCGGTTTTGGATTTGGTAAAACCCTGGAGCATAATTATGAAATTATGGCTCAGTTGAAGGATTTTAAATCATTAGAACTGCCGTTACTGATTGGTATCTCTCGGAAATCGATGATCTATAAATTGCTGGGTGGTGATGCTAAGGATAGCTTAAATGGCACAACTGCATTAAATATGGCAGCTTTGATGGGTGGTGCGCACATCCTTCGTGTTCATGATGTGAAAGAGGCTGTAGAATGTGTGAAACTCTATAATAAAATGCAGATTCAATAATTGAGCTTTTCTAGTAAGTGAATATCTATTATAAATCTTTACTTTTGTTAAGAAGGCATTATTACTAGTGCACATTTATTACTCTCAAGCCAAAATTGGCCTAATACTTTATATATGACCCTAGCTTTTATATCACTAAGCTTCTTTGATGTTCTAGATATACTCTTGGTTGCATTTTTACTTTATCAAATATACATGCTGATAAGGGGAACTGTTGCCATTAATATCTTTGTTGGTCTTTTCCTATTCTATTTGATATGGTTGTTTGTAAAGGCTCTGAATATGGAACTACTAAGTAGTATTCTTGGTCAGTTTATTGGTGTTGGAGTTATTGCTTTGATTATTGTGTTTCAACAAGAGATGCGTAAATTCTTACTTCATTTAGGATCTCGTTATAATTTTAGCCAAAAATTTTCCTTTGAAAAATGGCTTTCTGCAGATGAAAAGTCTATTAAAGATAAGGAGCTCAAAGCTATTATCGAATCTTGTGAGAGTATGTCTAAATCAAAAACGGGAGCTCTTATTGTTATTACGAAACGTACCGACTTGTTCAGTTTTGCAGATACAGGACAAATCCTCAAAGCGCGCATCTCATCAAGCCTTTTAGAATCGATTTTCTTTAAGAACTCACCTTTACACGATGGAGCTGTAATTTTAGATAACAACCGTATACTTGCAGCAAGATGTATTCTTCCTGTTTCTGATAATCCTAATATTCCAGGTAGTCTAGGTTTACGACATAGAGCAGCCATTGGGATTAGTCAGGTGACCGATGCTCATGTGATTATTGTTTCTGAAGAAACAGGAAATATCTCCTATATCATGGGGGGGAAGATTAAGGTAAGAATTAGTACAGATGAATTGCGCCGTTTCTTGAATGCGGATTATTCTAGCTTTATTTCTTAGCGATTATTTTTATCTTCTGATAAATAATCTTCTTTTGTCAATTAAACTATATATTTACTAATTGATTTGAATTGTTGATATATACATTGCATATGTAGCAATTTTTATGTCAATCTTTTTTAATTTTATAACTTTGTCTTACTTAACTATTGTTAATGATTTTCAGACTACTCATATTGTTCCAATTTATCAGCGTTTTTGGTGGAGCAACAGCTCCTATGCAAGATAAGATAAATGCATGGATAGAGATAGAAGGTGAGCTGAGTTCACTTTTAGTACGAGCGAAGATTGAAAATACGAGCCAAAAAAATGTATTTCTAAATTACGAATTAGAAATGCATAGTCGTAGCCGTATAAAAAATAAAAAGACGCTACAGAAAGGTAAAATATTAGTTTTAAAAGGAACGATTATAGAGCTTTCAGAATCTAGAATGAACGCAAGTAGTACAGAAGAGATCTGTGTGCTAATTAAAGTTCTAAAAGATGATGAACTAGTTGCTATCGATTCCGTTGTTTTTCACGCTGCTAAATAATCTTTTGGGACGTTTGTAATCCTCGTGAGTAACTACTTATGAAGATTTTTTTGTGCATGAGTTTCATATTCATATCAGTATCTCTTAATGGAGAATTCATTTGACAGAATGATCCATAGATGAAAATTGATCCTTGTTCCTTGATAACTAAATTCGTAATTAATAATTCATCATTCTTAATTATTTTACCCCCTCACAGAATTTCTCCAGCTAATATCGCAGGCTTCATTTAAAATGGTGTAGATATCATATTCGTTAAATTGACTTAGGTTTTGCAACTGATCACTAAAATTATCGGCATACATGTTCATATAAGAAAAATCGCCGCCCGAAGACAAAAGGTTTTTTGCATAAGGAGTAAATAGTCTCACAAGCTCTGCTATAAGTTCCTCTCTACTCAACTGCTTGTTTATTGCTGATAAATCAATCATGTGATAATGCTTTTTTTTTTATTAAAAACTGGCCCCAATTTAATGAAATATTATAAATTCACTTACCTGTAGCGGCTAATCATTGACAAAAGAAGCCAAGGGAAAAGCTTTCCTGTGTTATTGTCCAAGCGTGCACTGTACTCAAAATGAGTGAATTTGAATGTTATTAGAGAACAAATATTGAATTAATTTTTGTAATAATATTTTATTTGCTTGATAGACTGACGAGTAGAGCTTGTGATATGAATAAAACAATGCAGCTTGAACAAGCAACAGAATAAACAAAAACACAAGCTGAACACAGTAGATTAAAAATGAAGCCTAATCAAAAATATATATTCTCAGCTAAGATTTATCTAATAGGAATTAACTGGTGTGTCGATGTACCATTCGAAATAACCAATAGCCTTCTTGTAGAAAGAGGGCGTAGTAATATTAAAGGAAAGATAAATGGCTTTGATTTTGCCAAAACATTAATGCCAGTGAAAAATTCAACACATAGGCTTTTCGTTAATAAAATAATGATGAAAGGTGGCAATACAGCATTAGGCGAATTGGCCAATTTTGAAATAGTACAAGATTATAATAAGAAATTAAAGGATTATCCTCTGCCTAAATTAGTCAGAGAGCAGCTAGTTGATAACAATCTTTTGGTAGACTTCAATAATTTGACAGCTTCAAGGAAAAGGAACATCTTGAAATACGTCAGTTTTATAAAAACTGACGAAACTCTAATGAAAAATATTGACAAGCTAATAAGCCAACTGAGAAACAAAGAGAAGAACGTAAGAGTGCCTTAAAAACAACAAGAAAATGGACGATACCCATCAGAAATTGGGAAGTACAATACTCGATAAGTTCTTGACTATATTTGAGGAAAGGGCCAGACTAGAAGTCTAACCCTTGAATTTTTAACTTACTCAGTTTGCGTAGTAGCATCCTATTAAATCAATTCTCCAATCAATAAGATATCTTTATCGGTAATAACATCTTTGATTGTAACATCGTAGAATGTGTTTTTCTTTAAGTTTTCAGCTTCAAATTCAACGGGGATATAATGCTCGCCATATCCTTTAGCCGTATTCCCATTGATAGTTTCAACCAGAACACGTTGCGTTTGACCAATGAATTGACTTCTGTATTTAAGTTTGCTTTCCTCTGCAATATCTCTTAATACCGCGCTGCGTTTAGTTTTAAGCTTCTCAGGAATCTGATTCTCCATTCTTTCAGCACGAGTCCCTTTGCGTATCGAGTATTTAAAGGTATGTACATGACCGAATTCCATATCTTGAATCATATCACAGCTATCAGTAAAGTCAGTCTCGCTTTCGCCCGGAAAACCGATAATAATATCAGTAGTGAAATTAAAATCAGGTCGAATCGCCCTCACTTTTTCAACTGTATTCTTAAAGGTTTTAATTGTGTACATACGACGCATTCTTAAAAGAACTTCATCAGAACCCGATTGTAGGCAAAGGTGGAGGTGAGGCGTCATTTTAGGGTGCGATAATAAGCCTAAAAACTTATCTCCAAAACCATCAGGTTCAAGCGATGAAATTCTTAATCTGAAATCACCCTCTAAATTTAGAATGGCTTCAATCAAGTCATCGAATTTATAATCTTCGTATTCATAACGACCGATATTTACGCCTGTGATAATCACTTCTTTGGCACCTTCTTCAATAACAGATTTTATATTATTGATAATGGCTTGGTATGGACGACTCTTAGCACGGCCACGAACCGATGGAATAATACAGAATGTACAGAAGTTATCGCAACCATCTTGAATTTTGATCATACTGCGCGTATGAAAACCTTTTTCGGTAGAACCATAAGCAAAACGATCCTTATCTAATTGATTTGGGTGCTTCATCTCACCATTAAAGTGGGCTTCAACCAAAGAGAATAAAGCTGACTTATTATCGTTTTCGAGAACATAGTTGATCTCGTCTCTACTCTCTAATTCTTCTTTGGCATTATCAGCCATACAACCTGTTACAACCAAAACAGAATCCTTGTGTCGCTTAGTGACTTGATTGATGAAATTTCTTGATTTGTGATCGCTTTGATGCGTCACAGTACAAGAATTAATCACATAAACATCAGCTTCTTCATCAAAATCGACCAATTTATAGGTGTTATTCTGGAATTTAGAAGCTAAAGCATCTGTTTCGTACTGATTCAGACGACATCCTAAAGTTTTAAAGGCAATTGTTTTCATTGTATTCTATAAATGTAAGCGTATAGCAAGTATAACGCCTTTGTATTTAATTTTTTAATCTAAAAGATCTCCTTCTACAGAGAAAGCTATAGACGATTTAATTTTGACGTCTACAATTTGTCCGATTAAATCTGTGTTTTCAGACAAGAATCGAACATTGATTTTTCCTTCAGTCAAACCAGCCAGATAGCCATCGTGTTTTGCAGCTGCTCTTACCAAAACTCTAAAGGTTTTATCAATCATGCTATCGTTATAGCTTTTTGAGGTCAATTTTAAATCCTGAGTTAGAATTTGATGGCGATCTTTCTTAACCTCCAATGGTACTGAATCGAACCAGCGATGACTCAATGCACCTGGACGAGGCGAATATTTGGCGATATAAGCCATATTAAAGTCGAATTCCTTCATAGCGGCACGAGTGGCATCAAATTGCTCATCGCTCTCACCTGTAAAACCAACAATAATATCAGTAAACAGGGTTGCTTCAGGAATTAATCGTCTAATAGTTGAAACAGATTCACGATACTTTTCTAAGCCATGCTTACGATTCATGGCAATCAAAAGCTTATCGTCACCCGACTGAAGAGGCAAGTGAATTTGCTTGGCCAAACATTTGTATTGTGCGATGACTTCAATCACTTCATCCGACATATCTCGCGGGTGAGGCGAGGTAAAGTAAACCCAAAATTCAGTAGCAATCTCGTTTCCTACTTCGCCAACCTGACGAAGTAATTCTGGGAACATGATCTCTGTATCTGGCTTATCTAAACCGTAAGAGTTAACGTTTTGCCCCAATAAGGTGATAGATTTATAACCTCTTTCAGCTAATGAACGAACTTCTGAAATAATTTCAGATGATGGACGAGAAACCTCGCGACCTCTAGTATAGGGAACGGCACAAAAAGAGCAGAACTTATCGCAACCATTTTGGATAGGCACAAAAGCTTCAAAATCTGATGTGTAATCGGGTTTTACATTCCAGAACTCAGAAATATTATCGTTTTGAGCATCAAATCCATTTTGAATACCGTTGGGTGTTGTGATACCATATTGATGAATCATCTCAGGCAGATTCGGTAAATCTTTCATTTGAAAGATAATGTCGAAAAGCTTTAAGAATTTCTCATGATCTGAAGGCAGTACACAGCCCGAAACGAATGTGATTAGGTTAGAATGATTCTTCCACTTATTCCATTTATGAATTTTAGAATAAATCTTATCAATTGCATTCTGACGAACTGAACAGGCAAGAATACCAATTAAGTTGGCTTCTTTTTCGTCTTCAGTCCAGGTATAACCCATTTGTTCAATCACGGTTCTAACGCGCTCCCCATCAGAAGCATTCATTTGACAACCCAGTGATATTAGATGATATTTCATGTCGGTCTGATAATGTGATAATTAGCTAAAATGATGATTCAATAAAGAAGCACCATGTCGATTTACTAATCCTTATTCCGAAAGTAATAGTCAAAACTAAGCTAGACTAGAATTTCTCAAACGGCTTATTAAAAATAAACTTCGGTATGAATAGGACCCAGCTTGATACCTTGCTTCTCAAGAATATCATAAGCTTCGTAAATCATGTGACAATTGCCGCAAAGATAACAGATTGTATCAGGTGATACCGGATTTTTCAGAAGATATTCAGTTACGCGACCACTAAAATCGCCTGTGTTTTCACCTGAGGTACATAAAATGTATCGATTTGGATCGTACGACTCACTTTCGTAAGCTTCGTCTTTATGACGAATACCATGCAAAAGGGTGTAGTCCATCTCAGGATGTGTGTGTATAAAACTATGGATAGGTGAAATACCAGTACCTGTACTGATAAACATGAATTTCTTATTTTTTATCTCATCCACTTTTAGAGAAAAATGACCAAAAGCGCCATCAATATCCAGTTCTTCACCAGGTTTGCATTTTTTCAATTTTTTTGAAAGCAAACCATCTTCAACTTCCTTGATTAGAACTTCAAGATAATCGTCTTGTTCTGCACTGTATATTGAATATTCTCTACGGTCGATACTGCCAGCAAACCCCAGTGTGATATATTGTCCTGTTTTAAAGGTGAAATCCTTCTTTTCCATACGAATGATATAGGTCGATGGAGTCAGGTTTCTGATGCTAATTACTTTATGCGAATTCATTTATTTTGTTTCTTGCTTGCTTTTCTTAAAAATATGGGCTGTATGATTAGGATTCTTATTATCTGGAATCGATAAAAATAAGCTTTCGCAAAATAAGATGTTTTTATCCGAAATAGCAAGCTCTGGGACATTTTTGTGGTAAAGGGTAGAATAATTTGTCTGTGTGAAGGAGAGACAGAACATTTGCAGTCATTACGAAGGAGCGAAGCGACAAACTGTGTCATGACCTTCGGTGATCTCGCAAGCTCGGTAGCGATTGAGCCTAAGCGAGAGAAGCAATCTCTCAATATAAGAGCTTTTCTTCATTAACCACGGTGCATTTATCCTGAGATTGTTTCGCCTTCATTCCTTGGGCTCGCAATGACAATACGAACAAATTTAGAGAATGAGTCTTGTTAAATAAAATAATGGAGTAGTTAATAAAGTTGGAGAAATTATACCAGCAAACTGTGAGTAATGATATCAAATAAAAATGGGCATCTCATAAGTCTGAGATGCCCTTCAAAATGACCTGTTAGTTAAATTGTGATTTAGATAAATAAGTCATTCATTTTAATAAACTTATAGTTTTAGAAGCTAGTTGAAAAGCTAATGTTTAGACCTGTATAGGCAGGTACAAATCGGCAAACACCGCCCGAACAGTTCAAGCCTTCTCGGTTTCTACCATAGGCTATTTGCAAATTCTTTGAATCTTTAGCCCATCCAAATCCACCTGAATAATAATGGATCTTGTCTTTGTCTCCGTAGTTGTATTGATCGGAAACAAACATAGAAAAGCCCGGAGCAATTGAATATTCTAGTAAGCCTGCCATCCAATTCTTTTTATCTTGTTTGGTCCACAGGTGCTGCAGCTCAGCTCTAAGGACATGTTTGGGTTTAAGTTTAAACTCAATTTCACTGGCTAGAAAATCTGATTTTACAATAGGAGAGTCACCGCCTTGCAACTGGCCTTTATTGTAATCGATATGAGCATAAGCCAGTTTGGTTTTTAATCTTTTCGAGAATTTTTTTGATAGATTGATATTGAAATCTCGATACAGTTTACTGTCTCCCAGCTTCAGAAAATCGGTCTCTTTTGTTTCAAGGTTTTTAAGTTCTAAATTGTTGTAAGCAGACATGTTTACTTCCAGTTTGGTTCCATATTTCCCTCCCAATAGGCTTCCCTTTTTGAATTTTTTATAAAGGTCGAACTGTCCACCCATTTCACCATTGGCTTGAGTGATGTAACTGTAAATATTCAATAAACTGTATTTATGCTGCTTGGTTATGGCTGGTAAATAATTGACTAATAGATTTAAGCCACTAGCCGATCTTTCGTTATAGAAACTCATATCTTTTAAAGCTCTGAAGGTAAAATTCATTCCCAGACCAGACTTGGCAAAGGATGAATTGACGAGCAGTGCATGACCTGTGATATCTCTATCTGGAGTTTCAATTTTCCTGTCATCCTTTTTCTGAACGAATTCAGCATTCAAACTCCAGTTTTTTATTCCGAAATCCAGTCGAGCTGAATAGGCATTTACCTGGCTTGGGAAATCTTCCTGAGCGCCTGTATAAGTTTCGTATTTACTTAGCCAGCTTCCGCCTACATTAAGGTGACTGCCGTCTAAACCAAAATATTGTGCAATATCAAACGTAGCATCAAGACCTCTCAGTATACCATCTGAAACTTCGAAGAATTCACGTTGCTTGCCATATATGGCCTTTAAGTTGAGGTAGTCAGTAGGCTTGAATCTCACACCCACACCCTCAATGGCGTTGTTAATACCCAATTCGCGATTTTCGTAGCTTCTAAAAATAAGCCCACTACCAAACTGTTCGTAAAAGTTACCAACGGTGATTTCTAATGTCTCATCCTGATATTTTAGATATCGTCCAGCTATTTTCTGCTCCTTGTTTCGGATATCGTAACCCACTAGTCGTGGTAAATAGGCTTTGTACTGCAATCCCATAGTTAGTTTACCAATATGATAATCGAGTTTGAGATAAGAGTTGGACCCAAACTTATCATCGGGCACTATTGCTTTAGTTTTACTGTCTTTCTTGTAGATTTGGTTGATGGTTTCGAAACTACCACTTAGCTTCCCTTTTTTATCTTGAGCGTTTCCCAGATGGAAAAGGCTCAGTAAAAAAAGCCCCAAAAGTATTTTACGTTTATTCATATTCTCGTCAAGCTTATTTTTTTGATAATTCTGTCAGTTTCTCTATAATTAGTTCTTCACTTCCGGGTTGATAACCACTATGTTTCCAAACGATTTCACCCTTTTTAATGATACAGCAGAATGGAACACTCGACACATTAAGAGAACGTTTAAGATCAGAGTTTTCATCGATGTAGACATCAAATTGCCAATCTTGGGCTTTTACCATTGCAGGGACTTTAGAACTAGATCGGGTGTTGTCAATCGATATGGCGATCATTTTAAATGTCACTTCCTCTTGCCAGTCATCCATGGCTTCATTAATGGCTTCGAGTTCTTGCAGACAAGGGCGACACCAGGTTGCCCAAAAGCATAAAACCACAGGTTCTTCGCTATCCGCAAACAAGCTCTCGGACTGAATCATTTTGCCATGCATGTCCTTTAATTGATTTCCTGAAAGTTGGGCATGTGTCAAAAAAGAAAACAGGGATAGTATGAATAATAGACTGTATTTTGTCATTGTTTTTAGTTTTGATGGTTTTAACTAAGAGATTAAATGCTTACAAGTTATCAACAGAAAGAGCATTAATAACTACACCATCTTTTACTAGAAAAGCAATGGCAGATAAATGTGCTTTATTGTAATTTGAAACATCTGTGGTAAAGGATAAGCTGTAGCTTGATCCTTGAGTCAATTTCTCGTTGGGAATAGCATCGCCATACAAATCGGTCAATGTTTTACGAAGAATATAATTGTGCTGAAAATTTTTCATCTTTTCACCCGCCTGATAAAAAGCTGAGTTAGTATCATTATTGGAGTAGTTAGACTGATCAGCTAATTGATTGTTATCGCATAAAGCCACAACAAGTTTAATATCCGTGGAAGTTTGATAGCTCTCTACCTGAATATCTATGTTCGCATTGTTTCCATCTACTTTAATTGTAGACTTAAGACCTAAAGGGCATGATTCTTCAACCAAAGCTGTTAGGCTATTGGTTGATATACTGAGTGAAGGTTTTCTGTTTAAAATCTTTGTGGGATAACCTTCAACATTGTAGGTAGATAATAAACTTTCGAGTTTTGAAAAGGTGAATTCATCACTACCATGAATAGCTGTTATCACCATATTTGCTGTGGTTATACTCTTCAGTTCTTCCAAGTGATACATTGACTCAGGACAATAGCCACACCAGGTTGCAGTATAATCTTCTACCAATACATTTCGGGGCGACATATTTACACCAATAAGTAAATTGGCACTTTTAATTTCTGAATACTCGGCTCTTACTTTGTGTTTTCCGTTTGTGGATGAACTAAATGTATGACCATTGATCAGTTGATCATCAACATAGAATTTAGCATTGGAAGTCACATTATTCAACTTCGTGTCTAAAACTTTGAATTGGAATTCTTCAGATCCGGATGAGAATACGGAAGTCCTATTGCTTGAGATATATAATCTGGCAATATAATGACGAACCATTATTTTTATGCTAGCTTCTCTATCCAGGTTAACTGCTTTTACTGTGTGTTCACCTTTTGTTGTACTGGAATATGTGTTGTTGGAAATGGCTTCACCATTGACATAAATTTTCGATTCAGAAGTAATGTCCTTTGAATTGTTGTCTATAACCGTAAAAGTGATTTTATCCTTGCCATCAGCAAGTATTGATGTCTTATTGGCTGTGATACTGATACTTCCATTTGTGCTCACAGCTTGTCCATCATTACTATCACTTTTTGAGCAGGAGGGTAGAGTAATTGAGAAAAGGATGAAGCAAATTAGTAAGATGTTTAATTGTTTTTTCATAGGGGGATGATTTATTTATAAAGACTTGTTTGTTATAAAACATCCAAGTTATAAAATACCCTACTTTTTTTATCGATAAAAACCGAGCCATTTAAAGAGACCCCATTCCCATTGAAGAAAACAATATAAATGTCTAATTATTTAATAATTTTAGTCATCCCAACTCGAAGAGCGTCGACGTGTTTTCTTTTCTGAACCTATTCGTTTAGCCTTGAGTCTTCTTTCACGAGCGCCACGGCCTGGTTTTGTTGGTCTTCGTTTTTTCACTGGCGTAAAAGCTTGTGTTAGCAAATCGAAGAATTTCTCCACGGCCGATTGTTTATTCTTCAGCTGAGAGCGATCTGCCTGAACGACAATGCTTAGTATTCCCTCTTGACTGATACGTGTAGAGAGCTTTCTGTAGATTAAATCCTTATCCTCATAAGTGAGCAATTGAGATTCCCAGAGGTTAAAGCGCAATTCAACTCGGGAACTCACCTTGTTCACATGCTGGCCCCCAGGACCACTACTTCGTGAGGTCTGGAACTTAAATTCCCTGATAAAAGAATCTTGATTTGTGATGGGTAAATGCATGCTGGATAATTATTCTAAAGGACCCGTAGATAAGTCACAGGTTACCGAAAGTACAAATGTATTATTTTTAAGTTAATAGTTTAAGTTGACTTACACGTGTATTTTTAAAAGAACAAATCAGGAAAGTAAAAATCGGCCACCTCAGGAATATGGGGTGGCCATTTTGTAAAAATTTGATATAAGTTAATATGAGACCGATGGATTGGAACTAATCTTGAACACAACGAATAGCTAATGCATAAGTTCTTTCAAAAGTACGATGACAAGTATTCAATGGGGAGAAAATTTCTCTCGTTATTAAATAATTACCAGTAGGAATAAAACTAGAAGTCCAATAAAAGGCCGAAAAACCAAAATTATCGAAGGATGTTTGATTGTATTTATAGCCACTAGGAATGGCGTTAAACCCGAATTTATCAATACCATTTCCCTTTTCAATCCATTTATCCTTGGATTTTAAGTTCAAGCCAATATCAGAACCTCTATAATTATCTTTATTCCATTCTTCATCATTTACCTTGTATTCACTATCTACGGTTCCTTCAAGAATTTTCCATTCATTATCAGTTGGTAAATGCCATCCCTCAGGACTAACTTTTAAAGCCGTTTCCATAGAATATAAGCAACCGTATGTTTCTCCAATAATTTCATTGTTTTCGTAATACCAACTTCCTTCATCAGTTTTAAACTTTAGATTTTGTGACATCCAGCATTGTTCTCCAATTATAACTGTTTTGTATATATTACCGTCTCGGGCATCGAAGAAATCATGCCCAGGCGTGAAGTTTAGGCTTAGTTCAATTTGTGATTCAACAGTGGTTGATTTATTCTGATTATCCTTTGCGACGACTTTTAAAACATGCAAGCCTTCGCTTAGATTCTTGGTGTCTAAAATCATTTCAAAAGGAGGAGATCTTACAAGAGCTGTCTCATGATTATTGATGAAAAACTGAACCTCTCTGATACTTCCATCATTATCTATCGCCTCTGTTTTAATAGTAACCAGTGGCCCAATAATGATCTCAGTGCCATCTGCAGGACTCGTAATTACCAATTGTGGAGCCTCATTAGAATCCTCTTTACTACAATTGCTTAATAAAATGGAGAGAGAAAGAAACAATAGAACATTAAAAAAAGAATTCGTTTTCATAGATAAGAGAATTTGGCTGTGTATAGCTTAGAATTGTATTTTTATGGTGACGAACTGTAAATTAGCTTGTTGATGATTTGTAAGATTAGAGTTTTATAAAAATATCAATCTTATAAGGCTTTCTTTAATCTTATTGATTTTCTGTAGCTGACTAAAGATATAATAATTTTATGAATAGTAGTTTTAATGATGAAATCCCAACTCAGTTTATGAATTGGGATTTATAAATATTAGAATTTCTGTACGTTTCTAACTGTCTATTTGAGTCAGCAAACACGAGCCCTCATCAGAGTCTTCACAGGAGAAATTGAATGCCGTTTCGATAATAGCCAAGTGGGAATAGGCTTGTGGGAAATTGCCCAACATGCGTTTCGATGCAAAATCGATATCCTCAGCAAACAAACCCAAATGGTTGGAATAACTCATAAGGATGTCAAATTTCTCTTTGGCTTCCTTCCTTTTTCCAATTTTATATAAACTGTTAATCATCCAAAATGAGCAAATTGTAAAAGCCGATTTAGGGGTTCCGAAATCATCCTTATTCTTATAGCGATACATTAAACCATCGTGTTCCAATTCCCTCTGAATGGTGAGAACTGTTGATTTATATTTCTCGTCATTTGCTTCAATGAAGCCATAGCTTTCCATCAACAAGACGGAAGCATCCAAATCATCGGAACCGTAGTGCTGAGTGAAGGCCTGTCTCTTTTCATTCCAGGCATGCTTCATGATATCTTCTTTAACCGCATCACGTAAAGGGATCCATTTATTCGCATAGTAATCGGCTTTTAAGAGGACTGCAATTTTCACAGCCCGATCAAAGGCCACCCAACACATCACTTTACTAAAAGTGAAATGAAGGCTTTCCCCCCTGATTTCCCAGATTCCCCGATCTGGCTCCCGCCAATTTTCTTCTACCACCTTAATAATGCTACGCACAATAGTGCACAATTCTTCAGTACGACCCAGTGCATTCTCGAAAAGGGCAAATTGCTGGTGAATCAAGTCCAGGAGGATACCATAAATATCGTTCTGCTTTTGTTTATAGGCAGCATTACCCACACGTACAGGTTTGGAACCCTCGTAGCCCGCCAGATGATCCAGTTCAAATTCCTGAAGGGTCTTTTCCCCGTTTATGCCGTACATGATTTGCATCTTTTCCCTTTTAAGGGGTATGATATCCATCACGAAATTAAGATAGCGCTGGGCGTCTACACGATGCCCCAACTGGGTAAGCATTTTCACGACCATAGAGCCATCACGAATCCAGCAGAATCGATAATCCCAGTTGCGCACTTCGCCTACCGTTTCGGGCAGGGAAGTGGTTACAGCGGCCAATACGGCACCACTCTTATCATAGTTCAGCAGTTTCAATACCAGGGCTGAGCGCGTCATTTCTTCCTTATAAGCAGGAAAGGTATTTGTCCGTTCTGACCAGTTTAGCCAATAGGTTTTGGTTCTTTGCAAAATCAGATAGATCCTGTCAATGGTTTGCCTCATCAGTTTTTGATTATAGCTTACCAGGAAGAATTCATGTTTCTCTAAACACAAGATTTCCTGATTCAGAACGGCATTGCTGTCGAAGCTGGTGTACAAATACAAGGAGTCGTATTCTCCCTCGGATGTGTAGGCCTTTATGAAATTATGATGGGATATCTTTTTCTTGGTTCGGTTTCGAGCATAGTCCAATTTGGGATCATATATTATGCGAAAACGGGGCTGTCCTTCTATCAGTTTTAAATAACGAATGACATCAGGCGGGGCATAATAGCCCTTGTCTTCGGTAATATAACGCGGCATAAAATCTACAAGCTCAAAAATGCCATCCTCACATTCGAAACGGGTGATTAATATATTGGTGCTTCTCCAATAAGTCTGTTTGATTGCGATCAGTTTTTCAGGCAGTATTTCGAAGCTTCCCCCATTATTTTCATCCAACAATTTTGCAAAAGCTGAAGAGGAGTCGAACTGTGGCAAACAAAGCCAATCTATAGAGCCTTTTTCTGAAATAAGTGCTGCGGATCTACAATTTCCGATGACTCCGTAATTTAAATTTTTCATAGAAAAAGACTAATTAAGTGAATAAGCACAATACAAGTCTTAAAATAGCTAATTTCCATGACTTTCGAATAATTTATTAATAGAATATCACACTCAATTTTATGAATAGAATACACATTGTTTCCAACAGGCTCCCAGTTAGTATCAACGTAAATGATGATATAAAAGAACTTATTACAAGTTTAGGAAATCTTGCAACTGGCATGAGATAGGTATCTAAAGCATATAACGGGAAGTGGATAAATAGGGTTTAGCTAGCGACGATTTAGGTGATCAATCAGATCTTCTGATTCAGAATCGTCATCAGAAGATAAATTGTTAGCTGTCTCGATTATAGCTAAGTGTGAATAGGCTTGAGGGAAGTTTCCTAACATACGCTTTGTTTCAAAATCAATATCTTCAGAAAATAAACCAACATGATTGGAATAACTCAAAAGGATGTCAAATTTATCTTGTGCTTCCTTTTTTCGCCCGATTTTATACAAGCTATTTATAAGCCAGAAAGAACAAATGGTAAAGGCAGACTTAGGCGTTCCAAAATCATCCTTATTCTTATAGCGAAACATTAAGCCATCGTGCTCCAATTCTTTCTGAATGGTAAGGACGGTAGAAATATATTTTTCATCATTAGCCTTAATAAAGCCATAGTTTTCCATTAATAAAACGGAAGCGTCTAAATCGTCAGAACCATAATGCTGAGTAAAAGCTTGCTTCTCCTCGTTCCAAGCATTTTTCATGATATCTTTTTTTACAGCATCTCGATAAGGGACCCACTTTTTCACATAGTAGTCACTTTTCAGAAGTTTAGAAATTTTTACGGCTCGATCGAAAGCTACCCAACACATCACTTTACTGAAGGTGAAATGAAGGCTCTTTCCTCGAATCTCCCAGATTCCTCTATCAGGTTTACGCCAATTCTCTTCCACAACCTTTACAATACTTCTTACAATAGTGTAAAGGTCTTCAGTATGTTCTAACGAATTTTCAAACAATTCGAATTGCTGATGAATTAGATCTAGAAGGATGCCATAAATATCGTTCTGCTTTTGTTTATAAGCAGCATTACCAACACGTACAGGTTTGGAACCCTCGTAGCCAGCCAGATGATCTAATTCAAATTCCGGAAGAATTTTCTCCCCGTTTATGCCGTACATGATTTGTATTTTTTCTTTTTTTTCCGGAATAATATCCATGATAAAATTCAAATAACCTTTGGCAATATTATGATGTCCCAGCTGAGTTAATATTTTCACAACCATGGAGCCATCTCGTATCCAACAGAAACGATAATCCCAGTTACGAACCTCACCAATGGTTTCTGGTAAGGATGTCGTTAATGCTGCTAAAACGGCCCCTGATTTTTGATAGCTTAACAATTTTAAAACCAAAGCTGATCTCCCCATTTCTTCACTATACTTTGAGTGAACTTTTGTTTTTTCTGACCAATTCAACCAATACGTTATGGTTCTTTGCATGATCAGGTCAATTCTATCGTAAGTCTGCTTTAGTAATTTTTTATTGTAGGTTAGAAGGCAAAATTCATGCCTGTAGAGACAAATAATGTCTTGATTTAAAATCGATTCACAATCGAAACTAGTATATAAATAAAGTGAATCATAGGTTTTAGATGTTGTATAGGATTTTATGAATTCAAATTTAGCTAACTTATTTTTAGTGTCATTCCGAGCATAATCCAACTTTGGATTGTAAATAATACGAAAAGTAGGTCTTCCTTTGACATGTTTAAAATACCTAATAATATCAGGTGGCGCAAAGCAGTTGTTGTTTTCAGTAATATAGCGAGGCATAAAATCCACAAGCTCAAAAATTCCATCTTCACATATAAAACATGTATGTAGTATATTGGTATTCTTTTGATAATATTGAATGCTGCGAATAAACTTTTCTGGTTGAACTTCAAAACTACCCCCTTTTTCACTATCAAGAAGCTTTGCAAACGCTGATGATGAATCGAACTTCGGCAAACACAGCCAATCGATAGAGCCCCTTTCTGAAATAAGTGCTGCAGATCTACAATTTCCAATGACTCCGTAATTTAAATCTTTCATAGAAAAAGAGTAATTTAGTGAATAAGCAAGATATAAGTCATAATGTAGCTAATTTCCATGACTTTAGAATAATTTATTAATAGAATATCATACTCGATTTTATGAATAGAATACACATTGTTTCCAACAGGCTTCCAGTTAGTATCAACGTAAAAGATGATCAAATAGAACTCATACCCAGTGTAGGAGGTCTCGCTACGGGTATGCGATCGGTTTATAAAGAATATAATGGTAAGTGGATAGGCTGGCCGGGTTTACCTAGTGATGACATAGATCAAAAACTGTCTGATAGGATAGACAAGGCGTTACAAAAAGAAGATTGTGTTGCGGTTCACCTTTCGAAAAAGGAGATCGATTTGTATTACGATGGTTTTAGTAACCGCACGATTTGGCCTTTATTCCACTATTTTGCACAATATATCGATTATGATCCTGAGCTCTGGGAAGCATTTGTGAGTGTGAATCAGAAATTTGCAGATAAGGCACTTGAAACCTTGGAGGAAGGCGATACCATTTGGATACATGATTACCAATTGTTGTTGGTGCCTGAAATGATCAAATCGAAGAAACCTGGTGTGACTGTTGGTTTTTTTCTTCATATACCTTTTCCATCATTCGAGGTATTTCGAATTCTGCCCTGGCGAAAAGAATTGATTCAAGGCATACTAGGGGCAGACTTAATTGGTTTTCATACTTACGATTATCAACGTCACTTTTTTAGTTCTGTTCGTCGATTAATGGGTTATGAGATTTCTTTTAATCAGATTCAAATAGAAGATCGAATTATTATAGTTGATGCTTTCCCTATGGGGATTGATTACGACAAATTTAAGAATGCAGCGACAGAAATCTTTCAAAAACCACTTCAAGAGAAATCTGATTTACATCGTGAATTAGAAAAGTACTTTTTGCTTTCTCCAGATCGAAAACTAATTCTTTCTATAGATCGCTTGGACTATTCGAAAGGAATACCCAATCGATTAAGAGCCTTTGCTAAGTTTTTAGAAGAGTATCCTGAGTTTGTTGGGAAAGTTACACTAATTATGCTTGCAGTACCTTCTCGAGGAACGGTAGAGCATTATATTAATCTCAAAAGTGAAGTTGATGAATTAGTTGGAACCGTCAATGGGCAATTTGGGAATATTAATTACACACCCGTATGGTATTTCTACAGATCAATGCCTTTTGAGAATTTAATTGAGTTGTACAGTTCTTGCGATGTTTGTTTAGTTACGCCCGTTCGCGATGGAATGAATTTGGTTGCTAAGGAATATGTGGCATCCAGAACCAATCGCACTGGGGTTATAATCCTCAGTGAAATGGCTGGTGTGTCTTTAGAAATGGGAGAGGCCTTGATCATCAATCCAAATAATATCAAAGAAATTGCTGATAGTATAAATCAAGCCTTGACTATGCCACTGGATGAGCAGCGAGAACGTATGATTTTTCTTCAAGATCGGATTAAGCGTTATGATGTTTTTAAATGGTCCAGTGAATTTGTGAAATCACTATCGAAAGTAGAAAAAATTCAATCTTCGATGCATGCTAAGCGAGTTAATGTCATTATAATGGATAAGATCCGATCTGATTATCAAAATTCAAAGATGCGAGCTATCTTTTTGGACTATGATGGCACACTTACAGGTTTTAAGAAGAACCCGAATGATGCCAAACCTAATGAGGAATTACATCAACTCCTATATAAACTGGAAGAAGATCCTCGCAATGTCATTACTATTATAAGTGGGCGCGATAGGGCTAGTCTTGAAACTTGGTTAAAAGGACACAAAATAAATTTGATTGTTGAACATGGAGTTTGGAGCAAAAAGATAGATAAAGAATGGAAAATGCTTTCCAATGCTACGGATACATGGAAATCGAGCATTCAACCCATACTCGAAACTTTTGTTGATAGAACACCAGGTACCTTTATAGAAGAAAAGAATTACTCTCTGGTTTGGCATTTTAGAAAAGCCGAGCCCGAACAAGCTGATTTAAGAGCCAATGAGTTGAAGGATGAATTAACAACTATGATAGCCAATCATAACCTGGAAATATTGGAAGGTAATAAAGTGATAGAGGTGAAGACGGGTGGTATAAACAAAGGGATTGCAGCTTTACAATTCCTTAAAAATAAGGACTTCGATTTTATTTTTGCAGTGGGTGATGATTGGACCGATGAATACATGTTTAAAGAATTACCTGAATCTGCCCACACCATTAAGGTTGGCTTAAAACACACAGCAGCTAAATATAAAGTTGAATCTGTAAGTGCGGTTCGTACCTTTTTAGCAGAATTGATAAAATGAAAAATCAATGACCGCTTTGTAATGAATACATCATTTAACAGTAATAATCCCAACTAATCATATTTAGTTGGGATTATTTTTGCATATCAACTTATTTTACCCCTGTTGATAAACTAAGAGCCATTTTTTTTGTTTGGTATCTTGTTTTTCATAAATTCGCGGCCGATTAAGAGATCTAAATTTAATTTGTAAGGCTAGGCTTGATTTAAACACCACTTTAAATCTGCAATAAGCTGGTTTAATTTACAAATGTCTTAGATCATATTTGATAGCCTTTTACAAGACTAGGAGGGTCCCATTCTCCTAATGTTTTTTGTAATCAATAAGGC
Organism: Ancylomarina sp. YFZ004; assembly: GCF_054254355.1. Lineage (NCBI taxonomy): Bacteria > Pseudomonadati > Bacteroidota > Bacteroidia > Marinilabiliales > Marinifilaceae > Ancylomarina > Ancylomarina sp. YFZ004. The sequence continues at coordinate 88,180 of NZ_JBTCHQ010000012.1, read as the reverse complement.
TTTCATATCCTAGGAAAACCATCTAATACCCTATTAGCTTTCTCTAAAGCTGAATGATAGTTTGCATTTATTATCTGAACCCAAGTCTTGGCTTCTGACACATAACTAATAATAAAAATTAAATGTTTGATTCTTTTGTAATCGTTCTGGCTTTTGCTGCTCTTTTTAGTCTTGTAAATACAAAATACCTGAAATTAAACCCTACCATTGGGATGATGGTTTTAGCACTCATAATGTCTGTGTTTATCCTCATATTAAAAGAATTTGCCCCATCTGTTTACCAGTTTATTCCGACTTTCGAAAGAGACATTCATTTTAGAGAATTTTTGTTGGAGATTATTCTTAGTTTTCTGCTCTTTGCAGGAGCCATGCATATTAATATTGAGGAATTGCAGAAGCAAAGAAAGGCGGTTTTTGTTTTTGCCATATTCGGTACATTAATATCCACTTTTTTGGTGGGAACCCTTACTTATTATGCTGCTCACCTTTTATCATTAGACATCCCTTATATTTATTCCCTTTTATTTGGGGCCTTAATATCACCAACCGACCCTATAGCTGTTCTCAGTATATTAAAAAGCTACAGTGTTAGGAAAGACTTACAGATGAATATCGAAGGCGAATCTCTTTTCAACGATGGGGTAGGTATGGTTCTATTCGTTGTCATCTTACAGATTATCAATCGAGGTTATGAGAATATTCATGTCGACGAAGTCATTTTTCTATTCTTTAGAGAAGCACTTGGCGGTATTTGCTTTGGTTTGTTAATAGGCTTTTTAGGTTTCCAAATTCTTAAAAGGACTGAGGCTAATGCCAAGGCACATGTTATGCTGACCATTGTTATGGCATCGGGTGGTTATGCTCTAGCCGAGAATATTCATGTTTCTCCGGCCCTGGCAATGGTAGCAGCTGGTTTGTATCTGGGTAAAAAGATACACAGTAAAGAATATTCGAAGAATAACCTGATGCAATTGGTCACATTCTGGGATGTTTTGGATGAAATTTTAAACGGTGTACTCTTTGTGCTTTTAGGATTCTTTATAACACTAATAAACCCCAATGTCGTTCATATTCCTTTTGCAATTATTACAATAGCTGTTGTTTTAATCTCAAGGTATATTTCGGTACTTATCCCTTTTCAGTTGATTAAACATTCCAATAAAAAAGTCAACCGAAAAACTATCCTCATGCTAACATGGGGTGGCTTGAGAGGGGCTTTGGGTATCGCATTGGCTTTATCAATACCACCTGAGCACTTTGGTGATTTATTTGTTTTCCTAATGTATTCGGTAACCCTATTTTCCATTATTGTACAAGGATTAACGATTGGAAAATTGGTAAAAAAATTAGGTTTGGTTAACCTGAAAGATGCAAAATAAGACGAGTTTATTCTAGAACGAGACAATGAACACTAATAAACCCCACATCTTAATTGCTGTGGGGCTTATTTTGTTTCCCTGTTTTTTTTACAAAAGAGCATTTATTATGAAGAGCAATTCTATTTTACATGAAATTATAGTTTTACTTGTCGTCTATATACTGTTTAGTTTGAATAATTCTTAATTTTAAGCTTCTTAAAACTAAAGGTGTTCTTAGCACAGTATATTAGAGTGGTAACAACACCTCTTTGAAAGATATAAGAGAAATAATATCAATATGGATGTTATCCATACGTTAGGTGCAAGCAACCAAATTATAAAGCAATAATTTTTATGAACCCTATACCGAGGTTAGAATTTAAAAGTGTATTTCCAGAAGAAGAACCTCTAGATATAAAAGTATACTTAAATAAAATTTCATCAAATACTTTACTAAATGTAATAGGTTTTAGTAATACAATTCCACAACCAAATTTTGATAATTTCAATTCTAATCTTGAAATTCGGCAAGACATAGTTCGTAGAGTAAATACTTATTTACGAATGAGTAAAATTACAGAAAAGCCTGGTATTGTAACTAGGCTGGGTAGTTTAAAGCTTGCCGAAATAGTTTTATCCAATAGAGTTGAACTAATAGAAAATAATACTAATCCAGAAGATATAGATATTGATGAAATTAACATGCTAAAGGCATTTTTGATAATCAATCATGATTTGAATACATCTCAAATTGTAGAAGAACGAGATGATAGTTTTGAACTTATGGTAGATATTATTATAGCTTCTAGTTTCCCTGCTTCGGATTTAGGATTTAGAAATGATAATAATTTAGAATTTGTAAAACTGGTTCATGCAACAATAATCCGTTTTGAATACTTAATTGAATTTCTTGAAGGGTCTAAAAAATACAAGTTTCTGGGTGATGAATTATGTAAGTATTTTAATCAAGATAATTCAAAAAAACTCGTAAGGCAGGTAAAACTTTTTTTTGTAAAACTATTAGAGATTAAAATGGAAAACGGCTTCAGATTTCTAATGGAAGATGACGCTAAACCATTCGTTGAATCATTGGTTTCTTATGAAGTTGCTGAAGATGAAGATTTCACCAATTTGAAAAATTATCCAATTTATAAAATTGATAAATCTACATATGCAATAATAGATTTCTTTTTTGCCGTAGATAAATTTGTTAAAAGCACTAAGTTTATTTTAAAATCAGCATTTCACGAACACCTAAATCTGCCTGCAAAAGACAGATCTTTTTTTGAATTCTACAATACAGAATTTACAGAGAAATTTCTTGTTGTAAAATTGCTTGACAAACTTTTTCACAAAAAGCATTTTAAAAAGAAAGAGCAAAATAAGGGTAATAAACATGAGCCTGATTATTACATAAGACATGGTAATACAATATTTCTATTTGAAAATAAGGATGTATTAATTGCCAAAAATGTCAAAAGCTCTGGCAATATATCATTAATAGAAAAAACTCTAAAGTTAAAATTTCTGGAAGTAAATGAAAATCCAATTGGTATTGGGCAACTAATTACTTCAATTGAACAAATACTGTTGAACAAGTTCAATTATGACCAATATGTAAATTCAAAAAAGAATTTCAAAGTATATCCAATACTGTTACTGAATGATAGAATATTTGAAACACCAGGGTTAAATTATAGAATGAATACTTGGTATAAAGAAAGTATTAAAGAACGCCTTAAAGAGAACTATAACCCAAATTATATTAAAGATTTGATAATACTTGACATAGATACATTAATTTATTGGCTGCCTTACCTTACATTAAGGGATAACAATTTTAAAGATATTCTTGATTTACAAATAAAAATAATGAAGCCATTTAAAAAAATAAATATAACTGACCCGATAAAGGCAAAAGAAGCTTTTCAAAAAAAAATAGGAGAACAGCTTTCTCCAATAAGTTCAAGATATGAGGATTTTAAATTTTTAACCAGTTTTTTAATTGACAATATCAAACGTGAACTTTAAGAATAACAATGCCAGCACCTAACAAAAGCTAAATTTCATGGGCGGCGAAATGCAGTTAGGAAGTTTGGTTCAATTAATAAACACCAGCAAGCCAATTCAATTTGTCTTGTTAAAAATATAAATAGGTAAATTTAATCGGCTTGCTTACTTGGCGGTTTGAAAGGATAACTCTTTTAATCGCCCACGCAACTTAGCAAGACCGTTAGGTGCAAGCAAACTGCAACTGTACAAATGAAATAAATGGAGACAATAGGTTTATCAACGAAGCAACAAAAAAAAATATTGATTTAATTGTTCCTATTGTTGAATTAATATGCAAAAAATGAAAACAAAATATGCAAAGATGCTACTTGAGTATATTCCAGATTGGGATTGGAAATACTTGATTGAGAGATTTGGTGATTCCGAAAATGAAAATATTCAATTGGTTTTTAGATCTCGCCCTATTAAATTTCCAACCAGTAATACTAGAAATATTATTTATAGCGAATTTAATTCTGGCTCCGATATTATCAGTTCAATCATACGTGAATATATCAGCACCATTGTACAGAAAAGATATCCGAATTATCCAATTAGTAAATCTATTTCGAGAAAACGTGATTCTACTAATGCTGTTAATCTTTCTGATTACAGTTTTGAAAATGTATACAAACTTGCACATAGCTTACATAACAAAGAAAAGGAAAAACAACAAGAAGCTGATAAGTACTGGAGGAAAATATCATCAAAATCCCTTTGGGAGGAAGCGTTAATTCTGTACGGTAAAGAATTGCAATATTTTAAGGACATTGCACCCTATAATGTGAAAGATATTAAATATGAGGTATTAAAGGATGTAGAAATTTCTAATTATCTTTCGCAATTCATAGATGTAAATAATTTTAAGACTTGTTTCCACAATAAGGAAATATCCAATGAAGAACTACGACTACTTATAAGAAAGATTCATCTTAATTCTCAGGCAATTGGTGATAGATTATTGAAATATATTACTTCTCATTTTTTTATTGCAAGATTTGATTTTAGTGCAAAAAAACTTCAAATATTAATGGGTGAGTTTGAACATGAAATCCGATCATGTTTGACAAGATCTTTTCGTTTAAATCAGAACTTTTACCTAGCTTTTTCGGGAGGTTTTGAATTGCTAGGTTCAACTATCTTTTATGCTAATGATGATAGTCGTGGTTATAAGAATACTTCCCTGTCTCAACGAATCAAATGGGATTTAATTAATAAGTATAAATCTAGTGTAAAAGATAAAAGAAAATTATCGTTTTTAGATACTAACTCATATGCATGCTTTTTAAATGAATACAAATTGAGATCAAATTCAAAGGATTTTACAATAGAGATTGACTATAGGTTAAGAGATGATTTTTTTAGAGATTACCTGATTACAAATAAACTAACATCATTTTTCACTTCAAATGAAATATTTGAAGTGACTGAACATTTTGTTACTAAATATTACACAGAAATCACATCAAGTATTGCAAGTTGCGACAACTTTACTGGAAGAGGAAGTAATGAGTCCATGCTATATCGTTTATCATGGAGCTATAATGTTTTAGAGAGTATTCTTATCAGAATAAACCAAGATAATAGCATGAGTAGGGAACATTTTTTTTCTTATTTATCTGGTACAGCTAGTATTTCACTAGTTAATATTGCAGTTTATTCCAAGGAGTGGGATTGGTCAGTTTTGTCTTCCAATCCAAGTATTCCTTGGTTTAGTTTAGCTTTCGAGAAATATCAAGACAAATTAGATTGGTCAAAATTATCATCCAATACCTATTTACCTTGGACTTCAGATTTAATTTTAAAATATGAACGAAAGTGGAATTGGCAAATATTATCATTAAATGAAAAAATTCCGTGGAGTGAAGAGCTTATAGAGAGATATAAAGATAGGTGGTGTTGGTCACGATTATCAAAAAACCCTGCTTTACCTTGGTCATTTAGTTTTATAGAAACATATTCTCCGAAGTGGGATGCAGTATTAATTCTTAAGAATCCTGTTTTACCAACCGTTGATGCTTTTTTTGTTTTTTTAAAAAATAAAGAAACCGAGGAGCAAAAAGCAAGATCAATTCAATATGAAAAGGACCGGATTATTGCCGAAAAAAATAAGCGTAAGCGTGCAGAGGAAATAATAATACAAAACGAAATAGACCAAAAGGAAATAGATAATCGTTACAGCTATTATAGTGAATGTCTAAATAAATTGACTTCGTCATCATTAAAACTAAATAACAGCACCCATTCAACAAGAGTAAATGAATTTGAAGATTATGAACTTGGTCGTTATGGAGAAATATTCATTTTTAAATTATTACGAACTTTCAAACATATAAATGTAGATTGGACTAATAAATCAGAGGAAAGTTATTTACCATTTGATTTTCGTTTATACATTGACAATCTACAGAACAAAACATTACGAGAATGTTTTATAGATGTTAAAAGTTCCTTGGGAAGCTTTTATAAGTTCATCTATATGTCAGATAATGAAATTAATAAAATAAAAACTGCTTCAGATTATTTCATTGCAAGAGTTTATAGGCATGACAAATTAGATAATTCAATCGAAATAGGGCACAGTCTGTATTTAAATTTTTTCAAAGTTAGTCCTGATAATATCGATATTGCGAAAATTTCAAAAACGGAGAATGGTTGGAAATTGGATGTTGAATTACTAATGAATTTATAATGTCCACCGTGAACAAATTTGATTATAATTACTTCAATTAATGACTAAATCACTATGGCCTGAAAGTCCATGATTTATAGAGTTTATAAAACTGAGAGATGAAGAAATAATAAAGCCAGCACCTAACAAAAGCTAAATTTCATGGGCGCTGATGAGTCGTTTGAAGGTTTAGTACAATTACTAAACACCAGCAAGCCAATTAAAATTGGTTTGCTTAAAAATATAAACAAATCTATGCGGCTTGCTTTCGTGCGACTTGAAAGGTCAGTTCTTTTAAATCGCCCACGCAACTTAGCAAGCCCGTTGCCACCAATTAGGTATGGTAAAGGGACATGGTTTACATTTTTTAGGTTGTAATTTGGAATAAAAAACAAATTGCTATGCCTTGGAAAGAACGAACAACTATGGAACAGAAAATTGAATTTATCTGTGAATGGCGGACAGGAAGATACACCATCACAGAATTAAGTAAACACTTAAAATTTCTATTCGTCATTAGACTTAATGAATTAAAGAGATTAAAAAATGAAAATAATAATATATGTTATCCTAATCGTATTATTTAGCAATCTGCAGTTGTTCTCTCAAAATACACAAAAACAATGGATGAAATATAGTTTACCTGAAGAGGCTGGATTTTCGAGTGAGAAATTGAAAATAACAAAGAATTATTTTGACTCAACAAATGCGGTTGCTATGCTTCTGATAAAAGACGGGCACATAGTTGAAGCTTGGGGAGATATTGAACGAAGATATAAGCTTCATTCGGTTCGTAAAACTTTATTAAATGCACTTTATGGCATACAAATAAAAAAAGGGGTAATTGATATTAACAAAACTATTGGTGAGCTTGGTATAAAGGAGAAAGTTGAACTTACAGATATGGAAAAGAGTGCTAAAATAAAACATTTATTAGCTACTCGTTCAGGGATTTATTTGAATGCTGCATTACAGCCCGATGTTGGAGGTAGTCCTAAAAGAGGTAGTCTTAATCCTGGTGAATATCAATATTATAATAATTGGGACTTTAATGTTCTTGGAACCATATACAATTTAGAAACAAACAGTGATATTTTCAAGGATTTTAATTCAGATATAGCCATTCCATTAGGAATGGAAGATTATAGAATTTTTGATGGCACTTATGAATATAGTGATGTATCAATCCATCCTGGCTATCCACTGAAAATGTCGTCCCGTGATTTGGCAAAATTTGGACAGTTATTTCTCCAGATGGGGAATTGGGATGGGAAACAGATTATAGATTCAAGTTGGATACAGCAAAGTTTAACCCCCTATACAGTTGCTGACAATATGGGAAATGGAGCAACTGGATATGGATATTTATGGTGGTTACAGCAAAGAACTAATGAATCAAAACGCTATTTTGCCCTTGGTTGGGGAGAACAATATTTAGGGATATTCCCTGATGAAAACATTATTATTATACTTAGAGCTGATAGCTATTTTGGACATTATTTTGTTGAAAAAAATAGAAAAACGTTGATTAAAATGATTCTTGATGCAATGGTGTCAAATTCTTCCAAAAATAAAACTTTAACTAAATTTGAGAGCCAAGGAAACACTATTAAGCCAATTAACTTGACTAAAGAACAATTATTGAAATATACAGGGACTTTTCAATTAGCTGAAAAAGGCATTTCAGAAATCAATCAGAATTTCAGTATAAAATACTCCAATAACGGATTAATGATAGAAGATTTACATTACGCATATAAATTTAAATTAGTTCCATTATCCGAGGCAGAATTTTTCATTGAAGATTTAGAATTATTTTTAACTTTCGAAACTGACATATCGAACAGGATTTTGTATACAAGAATACTAAAAAACAGATAAATACTGTGTACAACATTTTGTATAAGTAATGGCAGAGGAAGTGCTAAATATCAAGGTTTGTAGCCCGCTCAAACTTCATCACGGTTTGCCAGGAAAGTACCACGCAATCTGCCTCTACTCATACAATTTACCGTTAGCATACATTCGCTCTATAAAGGAAAAATATATTGATTTTTGAAGCGAACGATATAAATATAAATCACTGAAAATCAAAGGCTAATTTTTACCGTTAGTCAGAGTTATAAAAATAAAGAGATATTCACCTTGCAAGTAGAAATAAAAAATCCAAGAATCAAATGTTACAATTGCATGAGGCCTTCAAGCACATGTATTTGTAAATACATAAGTCCTTTCCAGACTAAGACTCGTTTTATTATTCTTATGCACCCGAAGGAGTACAAAAAAGAAAAAAACGGAACGGGACATATGACTAAGCTTCAACTTGAAAATTCAGAAATTATAGTTGGTGTCGATTTTACCAATAACAATCGTGTAAATGAAATACTGACTCAAGAAAAAAGTAGTTCTTTTTTACTTTATCCGGGAAAAGATAATTTCAACTTATCGACAAGAAAAAGTTCAGAAATAAATTCTGTTATGGGTAATAATCCACACATCTTCCTTCTTGATGGTACATGGCCCTGCGCCCGTAAAATGCTTAAACTAAGTAAGAACTTGCAAAAACTAAAAAGAGTGAGTTTTGATAATGAAATAAAATCAAAATTTATTATCAAGCAACAACCAGAACCTCTTTGTCTTAGTACTATTGAGTCAGTCTATACTGTCTTAAATTTACTTAAGGAAGGTGACTTAGAAGAATGCGAGACGAAGGATTTTCTTATTCCTTTTGAAAAAATGATTGAGTATCAAGTCGAATATATTCTAAACCCAAATATTACAAGCTATCGTCCAAGTACGAAAAGAGAGATTATTCCTAAGGACAGGTATAAGAAGAATGCGCAAAGAACTATCATTTTTAAACAAGAAAGTTAGAAGTCTTTTTTGTGAATATTAGTTGTTTAAGATATTGTTATTAATTTAAACGTATTTAACACCTAATGCGGATCTTCACTTAATGAAACTGATCAAAGGGAACAATTATCAGAATTGATTATTATATAAAGTGAGTTAATAGGATATAATACACGAATCGAAGATATTACGGAATAGTGGCGAGAATGGTAGCGAATGAAAAAGGAGCTATAACAATAAGTGATGACATCATACCTGTTCGTATCTCACAGAGACGATGCATACTATCATCGTTGTGTGCCTTAACGAACATAAATATTTAAACTCTTTATAAATGAAATTTTACGGAATAATTCTGCTCTGTTTAATATTGACAACTTCAGCTTTTGGAGAGTCAATTAATATTAAAGGTAAATTATTAGATTCACAAACAGGTGAGTTTGTTTCGTTTGCCAACATCGCAATTATTGAATTACAAAATGGTACAACATCATATCAAAATGGTGAGTTTTCCTTACTAATAGAAGGCTCTGATATTTCAAATTCTTTGAATATTTCTTGTATTAATTATAAAGACACTGTTATTGCATTGAAAGATTTAGACTTTGAAAATCTTAATTTAATAAAACTGGAGCCTTTAGTTTATGGTATTTCAGAAATTATTGTCATCCCACTAAAATTAGAAGATGAAATAATAATTAATAAACTTAAAAGATCAAAAATTCTTGGTGGAATTGCTTGTAATAACATTCCAAATATCTATGCCAGATATTTCCCCAATAGAGAAGATTATGAAAATATAAATACAATATCTTCTATTCAAATTGGGACTAAATCATGGCAAAATAAAGGTAAATCCAAAATTAAAATTAGAATTTTTAAAATGGATACTGTCTTAAATCAACCTTCCTCAGATATTTTGAAAGAAGAATTGATTGTGATTTTAAAGAATGGAAAAATTAATACAATTAATTTATTGAAATATAACATTAAAGTTCCCAAGGAAGGTGTCTTTGTCGGAATTGAATGGTTAATAATCCCAGAAAATAAATTCGAATTCATATCTTATGATGAATTAAATAAAAAAATAAAGAAAATTAATTATGGTCCAACATTGGGGGCAAATTACAGTAATCTATCTAATACTTGGAAGTGTTGGGCTGGGAAGTGGGAAAAATTTATTCAACCAGTTCCAACGATAATTAGAAAAAATAAAGTGTTCGATGCTGCAATATCAATAACATTATCTGATTAATTACTACCGCCAACAAAAGCTAAATTTCATCGGCGGTGATTAGTCGCTTGTGAGTTAGTTCAATTAATCTCGACGAGTCGGGACCAGCAAGCCAATTCAATTCAATGACTCACTTACTCTATTTTATAAGGAGTTTCCCGATAATTAGGGACTGGCAAAGATTTTAAAATATAGCTTGCTTGGCGGTTTACTCACTTTGGTCGGTAGAGAAGGCAACTCTTTAATCCCGATAGCTATCTCGAGCCCACGTACCTTCACAAAATCGTTAGCAAACATATTACCTCAAAATTAGATAAGCATGAAACTTAAAGAATTACTATTTATTTTAATTGGAATATTGTGTTGGTCCTGTCAGGATGAAACAGAATATGACCCTACAGTTGCTATTAATGATGATAAATTTCTAAATGCATTAATTGAACTAGGAATTGACACCAATGATGATAATATAATCAGTTCTTTTGAAGCAGAAGTTGTAACTTCTTTGAACATTAGTGGAAAAAGCATAACAGAACTATCCGGTATTGAGATGTTTATCAATTTAGACACACTTTATTGTTCTGATAATTTATTAACAAATATTGATTTGTCGAGAAATACAGCTTTGAAAATCATAGATGTACAGTATAATCAGTTAAGCACTCTGGATATCTCAAGGAACAAATTATTAGAGGAATTGTATTGCAGGGATAATCATTTGCAAAATTTAAGTACAATAAGCAATCCTATTCTAGAAAAAATAAATTGTCGGAATAATTATTTAGGAAAGTTAAATTTTTCTAATAATGGAATGCTTAAAGAAATCAATTGTAGCGAGAATAAACTAATTAAGCTAGATGTCACCAATTGTATTTTTCTAGAAAAAATCAATTGTGGGGTTAATAAAATTGGGGTTTTATATTTCACAAATAACAAATTATTGATTGAAATTTATTGTTTTCAAAATTTATTGGGGGTTTTAGATATATCAAAATGTCGTTCTCTTGAAATATTACATTGTGGCACTAATGAACTATCATCTCTTAATTTTTCAAATAATATTAAATTGACTCATTTAGTTTGTTATGACAACAGCTTATCGGTTATAGATATAACAAATCATAAAGCTTTATATAAATTAAATTGTGACCATAATGAAATAAGTGTGATTGATGTTTCAAATAACCTAGGTTTAAGGAAATTGTCTTGTTTTTCAAACTCATTAAGTTCTCTTGACGTCTCAAACAATCCTGATTTGATAGATTTAATTTGCGGTGATAATCAATTAACGTCTTTGGATGTATCAAATAATCCAAGTTTAAATCAATTGAATTGTATGATTTGTAATCTTTCAGAAATAGATATTTCGACAAACTTAGAGCTTAATGATTTGAATTGTTCTTTAAATTCGTTGCAAAATTTAGATTTATCAAAAAATATCAAGCTTACATCTTTATCCTGCAGTGATACTAAACTTTTAAATTTAGATGTGACAAGTAATCTGCTCTTGAATTCGCTTGAGTGCTCTTCCAACTCATTTGGAAGTTTAGATTTGTCCCAACAGACGGATCTAGAATGGTTATGGATTCTAAATATACCAAGCTTGTATAAGGTTTGTGTGTGGACGTCATCCTTTCCACCAGAAAATTTTTACCTGAAAAAGGACGATAGCCCTAATGTCTATTTCTCAGCAGATTGTGAAAATGAATAGAAAAATATGGAAAACGGTTTACTCACTTCGTTTCGTGATCTCCCTTTGGTCGGTAGATAAGATTACTCTTTGAAATCGCCCACGACCCCTTATTCGAGCCGTTATGCGCAAGCAAAGAAATGAGTGAGAAGCTAGTTTAAATCCTAATGCTGAAAAATTGAATGGAAAACAAATATCAGAGGTAAAGCTTTGATTCTTTATACCGATGTATTGAATAAACATGGATATGGCACACAGAAATATGGTGAAGCAAATACTTTTTTATCCGAACCCATTCTTGACTATATTTTGTCTTTAGAACCAAAGTTTATCTTAATTGACTCTTGTGGTATTGGAAATCATGGAGACGAGCACATTAAATTTGATAAGAAATGTGAGAAAAATGAATGTTTTGTAATCGAAAACATTTTTATGAATTAAACTATTGCTGAATCAATAAGCAGTATTAAAATCAAAATTGAAACCCATAATTTTTCCACCGGGAAAGCATGTGATGTGTATGCTGTGACAAAATAAAAACTAACGATGAGCTTATGCTAATAAGAGCTTTAGCCAATAATACATAGATTGATAAAAAGAGTTTAAGAAAATCAAGTTGAACAAATACTTAAGTATTTTAAATATTGGGATTAAGAACGCATGCTGCTATGTCATGCATTAGACTTTATAATACTTAATTGGGTGGCTTAGAAAATAAAGAAACCGTTTCTATATCTATTTTATTATTGGAGATTGAATTTTTCTATTTAACTTGTATCTCTATTTATGTGCGACAAGAGCCCAATGATGGCAGCCTCTCATCTACGAATCTGTAAGAGGCGTTGGCTAAGATTCCCTTTGCCTACTCGGCGCACCATCCCTTACAATCAAAAAAACATAAGTGGAGATGAATAAAATTCTATTAATTACCGCGATTTCTGTTTTGTTAATTTCCTGTGACAAAAATCCTACTGGGTATAAATATCACCAAGGTGTCCTTCCTAATCTTCCCGTAAATCTTGAGAATTTTAATACCATTTATGACGATTATAATTCTACGGCTCCAAGTTTTGGTGATCTAATACCATTCTGTTTTTCAACAAACAGGAATAGCAATGGAAATGAGTTTGATGTGATCTATCAACCCATGAATGTTAATTTTGATAAAAGTAGTGGCAATTTGACAGTAACAAACGAATATGGGAATTGGAATTCTATTTCAGATAGATATCATGTTATTCAGAATAATATTAATAAAATCAATACTTCGGGGAATGAGTTTGGTCCCTACCTAATTCCAGAATACGATTTCAATGATCTTTATTTCACACTCCTGTATGCATCTGATGTAACTGGGGATTTTCAAATAAATTATATTTCAAATCATACTGAAACGAATTTCTCAGCGCCCAAAGAAGTAACATTCTTAAATTCAGAATTTGATGATCTTTATCCATGCTTCAATTCTGATAATTCTCAGATTTATTTTTGCTCAAATAGAGATGACGACAATTTTGATTTTTATTCTGTTCATGTAGATCCAGATCCAGATCCAGAAATAGATATTGAATCAATATTATCAGATAATTCAAGCCACGAAATAATTAAAGACAATACTTTGTCAAGTATCTCTGATGATAAATGCCCTTTTATCTTTGAAAACAAAATCGTTTTTGCTTCGAATAGAGATGGCGGTTTTGGTGGATTTGATTTGTATTCTAGCTTTTTGAAAGACGGTGTATGGAGTAAACCTGTAAACTTAGGATCAAACATTAATACTGAATTTAACGAATACAGACCTATTTTAATTAATGAAGGTGTATCTGAAAATCAAACCATGATGGTATTTTCATCGAATAGAACTGGAGGCAAAGGCGGCTTTGATTTGTATTTCGTTGGCCTTGTAATCGAATAATTATGGGGAGTAAGAATTACTAAATTTAATGGGTGGTATTGAGCGCATAAAGCTTTCCCACAACAATAGGGAGTCCTCGAAACGTTGATTGACCCTTATATACAATAGAAGATAACCTATGAATAGTTTTGAACACAATAGAGAAAGTTGGAACGAATTAACAACTTTACACACAGAATCAAGTTTTTATGATGTTGAAGGTTTTAAAAAAGGGAAAACGTCCTTGAATCATATTGAAGTGGAAGAATTAGGAGATATAAAAGGGAAGAAACTTCTTCATCTTCAGTGTCACTTTGGGATGGATACTTTATCATTAGCCAGGGAAGGCGCAGAAGTCGTTGGTGTTGATATATCTGATACATCAATACAAAAAGCTAGAGAATTATCTCATGATTTGGAAATTCCAGTTCGCTTTTTTCGTTCAAATGTATATGACATTGAGAATGTTTTAAACGAAACCTTTGATATTGTTTACACCTCTTATGGGGCTATTAATTGGTTGGATGATCTTGATAAGTGGGCCAAGCTTATTAGTCGATTCTTGAAACCCAATGGCATATTCTATATGGTGGAATTTCATCCATTCAGATACACCCTAAATGATAAGTCTGAGATATCGAATAGTTATTTCAAATCAAAAGCACTTGAAACTGTTGTTGAAAAGTCTTACACTGATAAATCTGAAATTTCGAATCAGAATCTAAAGCATATTGAATGGCACCATAGCTTAAGTGAAGTTCTAAATAGTTTAATTTTCAATGGCTTGAAAATAGAATTTCTTAATGAGTTCCCCTATCAAGTATATAACTGTTTCCCTAATCTTATTGAAAGTGAAAAAGGGAAGTGGGTTTCTGAAAAATATGGAGATAAGATTCCTCATATGTATTCGGTTAAAGCTACGAAAGTTTAAAACCAACAAGCAATAATGAGATAGTAATGAGTATTGTGAGAATCGTGTTAAATCTTAAAATGACTTGAAAATGATATTGAACTACAAAACGGGCAGACTTCCATTCAACTTCATTGCCTTAGGCATCATGTTATTTGTTGTTAGTATCTGGAGAATGATCGTTCTAGATTGGAAAGGGATCTTGTTTTTCCCAATTGCATTGCTATTCCTATTTCTAAAATCGGGATTGATAATTGATACTGATACTCGAAGATTGAAAAAATACATTGGCCTATTCATGATAAAGAAAGGCGAGTGGGAAGATATAAAGTCAATACGCAATCTTGAGATCCTTAGAGTGAGAAAATCTCAAAACATGAATGTTCTTTCAATACGCAGAACTGAAACAAAGGAGGTCTATAGACTGATTTTAATCTTGCCTAATAAGAGCATTGAACTCATGGAAGGAGAAAAGGAATATATCATCAACACTTCAAAAGAGATATCTCATTCATTGCAAACAACCGTGTTAAATACAGATATATAAGGTGTGTGAATGAGCATTCAGTTTAGAAAAAGATTAATTATAAATATAAGCTAATTGAAAATGAAAGTATTAAATCTAATTGTTTTGTGCTTGCTATTTAGTCATACATATGCAAGTGAATTGAACGAGAAAGAAGTAAAAACAGAGGTTAAAGCAGCGACTGTATTTATTGAGGGCGCTCAGCTTTCTCGTGAAAAATCAGTTGAACTGATGCCTGGCATTACCCTTTTAAAGTTTGTAAACCTTTCACCTTTTATCGACGCAAAAAGTGTGCAGTTAAAGGCTATTGGAGATGTGACGGTTTTATCAGTAAATCATCAGCAAAATTTCATTGATAAGCTTGATAAACCTAAAGAGATTAAGGCTATAGAATCGAAGCTTAAGGTCTTAAATAAGCAGCTGAAACTGGAAGAAACCTACTTGTCTATTATCAACGAAGAGTTGAGTTTATTGAAAGAAAACTGTGCCATAAGTGGTAAGTACAATCAGATTAGTATGGCCAACTTGAAAGAGGCCTCTGATTTTTATAGTATGAAGTTGACTGCCTTGAAATTGAAGAAGATTGAAAGAGAGAATACCCAACCGGAATTAAGAAGAAAACGCTCAGAGCTTGAGAACCAATTGAGAACGCTTAGTAGTAAAAAGATCTATGCCAATGGTGAAATTGTTGTAAGGGTAGAAGCAAAATCTAAAACGAACCCAAAATTTGAACTGTCCTACTTTGTTGGGAATGCAGGTTGGTTTCCATCCTATGATATACGTGCTAAAAACATAAACGAACCACTCGAGTTGATTTATAAAGCAAATCTTCGTCAAGATACCAAGGTGGCTTGGAATAATGTGAAACTTAAGTTTTCTTCATCCAATCCTAAAACATCAGGTGTTGCTCCTGAGCTAAAAACCTACTTTTTAGATTATAATTCGCATCCTCCTGTTTACAATAGATCGATCAATTCGGTAAGTGGACGAGTTGTTTCCGCTGATGATGGTTTAGCTATCCCTGGCGTCAGTATTCGTGTTGTTGGTTCAACC
Organism: Ancylomarina sp. YFZ004; assembly: GCF_054254355.1. Classification (NCBI taxonomy): domain Bacteria; kingdom Pseudomonadati; phylum Bacteroidota; class Bacteroidia; order Marinilabiliales; family Marinifilaceae; genus Ancylomarina; species Ancylomarina sp. YFZ004. Next base: position 71,939 of record NZ_JBTCHQ010000012.1, on the reverse strand, counting down.
ATTGGAGCTGCGACGGATATGAATGGCAAGTATTCCATCACGATTCCTGCCAATTCGAGTCAACTCAATTATTCCTTTATCGGTATGAAAGCTCAAACATTAGCTGTAAATCGTTCTGTGATGAATGTGACTTTAAAATCTGAATTTGTTAGTATGGATGAAGTTGCTGTTACAGCCTATGGAGCTTCTAAGAGAAGTATGAGAACACTTGAAGGTCGTGTTGCGGGTGTATCTGTAAAGAAAAAAGGAAGCGCTAAAAGTCGAAGCAACTCAAGTCTTGCTATCCCTTTTCAGGCTACGGAAAATCAAACGAACGTAGAGTTTGAGATTAAAACACCTTATTCTGTGAAATCGGATAACAAAAACTATTCGGTTGATATGGCTGTTTATGAACTGCCTGCTTCTTATCAGTATTTTTGTATTCCTAAAATTAATCAGGATGCTTTCTTGATGGCTAAGATTAATGACTGGGAAAAATACCAGTTGTTGGAAGGGGAAGCGAATATCTTTTTCGAAGGGACTTTTGTGGGAAAAACACTTTTAGATATTCAAAACGCATCAGATACCTTACAAATCTCAATGGGAAGCGATAAGAATGTTAGCATCAAGCGTGAGAAGCTAAAAGATTTCACAACAAAACAATTCATTGGTTCAAAAAAAGAAGAAGCTCGTGCATGGAGAACGATTATTAAGAATAATAAGAATCAAGCGATTGATATGATCGTACTCGATCAGGTTCCTGTTTCTCAACTAGAGGAAATTGAGGTTGAAATTCAAAAGATGAGTGGCGCCAAGCACAATAAGGAGAAGGGCGAAATTAAATGGGAATTTAGTCTGGAGCCAACAAAGAAAAAGGAATTAGAATTAAGATACTCTGTGAAATACCCAAAATCAAGACGATTGTTAATTGAGTAAGTTGTTGTTTTATTCTTGAGTTGGATTAGGTGGAGTTGCTACATTTACATGGAAAGTGAATTAAATAATAGATCAACATAAAATGTAAAAAAGCACTTTCCCTCTACTGAGGGAAGTGCTTTTTGCTTGTATTGTGCTTGACTTGTTTAGAGCTTATACTTTACAGTGAATAAGAAATAGCGAGGCTGCACATAGTAGGTCGATGATGCATAGGCATAATCCGTTTCGTTAGACTGATTTAAGGATTTGGTATCTAAAAGGTTTTTACCTTTTAGTCCGAATTCCCACTTGCTATCCTTTTTCTGATACAGCAGGTTCGCTTCTAGAAAACTATACTCGTTATCTATGGTGTTTTCCTTATTGGTGTATGAATAGAAGTCATAATCAGCTGTTAGAATCAGTTCCTTCAGGATAACAGCATCTAACTTGACATAGGGACGCTTGGTGTAATAGCTGGTCGATGTTTGACCTCTGTCGTAATTGCTTATGGAATAAGAATAGCCCAGTTCTAAGTTGGGAGCCTTCTTAAAGTTGGTTGAAACCGATCCACTATAATTTTGAGAGAAAGACTCTGATGTGCTAGGCAAAGAATTGATCAAATTATTGGTTTTTGCCCAGGAAAGGTTGGCTCTTGTAGAAAGTTTGAAGTTTTTAAAGGTACGCTGATAACGTGCATTAGCACTTAAGGATTCATCCTCTAAATTTGAATTAATTGTGCTTGTAATCTGATTGATCCCCATTGGTATGACATTACTCTTAAGAGCATCTATTCGCTTCATGTAATTGATATTAGCAAACATATGCGTAAAATTGAACATGTTGAAGGAGAAGAAATTCAAAGAGATATTGTGATTCAATGAACTCTCCAGTTCTCTATTCCCGCTGTATACCGAATTGTAGTTGTTTAGAACGTAGGATTGTGCAAATTTGCTCACATCGGTAAATGCTCTTGTAATCTTATAGTTGAATCTCAGGTTTTCTGATTTCTTCAATTGAACATTGATATACATATCAGGTAATACAGAAGTCAATTCATCTGTCACAGAACTTCCTAATTGTTTATTTTCAGCCTTGTATTGGTGAAGACTTAAACCCGGATTAAAAGTAAAGATACCAGCTTGTAGCTTATAGTGGAAACCAAGAAACAGATCAGAGATATTGAAATCTACATCATTATCGAATGACTCACCCTCCATAGTTACTTCCGATTTATTATCCAGGATTTGGAAGATTTCTGAATCAAAGTTCTGATGACTTTGAGTTGTTCCTAAAGTCAATTGAATATTGCTTTTATCTCCAGTGATATAGTAGTAATCGATTTTTGCATCCACTTTATTGGTTAGAATATTTTTTTTCTGATTCAGATTGTAAAGACCTTGAGATTGATTAACAGGAAAGATACCGACGAAGGCGAATTCGTTTCTGACTGCATTGTAAAATGGATCCTCATCTTGGTAGAGGTGTTGAGCCTCGAAAGTTAAGATGTTTCTATCATTAAGCGTGTAATAGATATTCGCATTCTGGTTTACTGAAGTAGGCTTCTGCTTTTTGTTCTGTAAAATAATATCAGTGGTATTGTCCACCAAAGAAGTCACAGATTCCTCTTCGTCGTCATCCGATTGTTTTAACATGATATCGTAATCGAATTGAAAGTTTGCATTGGGCTTATAAACCGAGCTGAACTTAATGAGACCCAAATTAACATCCTGATCGTTTTCTTTGATCGCTTCCTCAACTTGTGAACGATTACCGTCTAGCTTATATGTGGTTGAACTTTCAGTTCTCATTTCTGTACCGGTGTAGGAATAGATGCCGAAACCACTTAAATCTAGGGACTTGTTAGGAGAGTAGCTGAAGTTTAGAGCAGCAAATTTGGTGTCGATATCTTGCGCTTTATTGTTTTGAGCCGTTGAGATACCCAAATTATTGGAACCTGTGCTAAAAGAACTGCCACCGCCACGATTGAAGTTTTTAAAGCCACCCGTAAAGTTCATATAATCTCTACGAGTAAAAGGCACCTCACCAATATTATTCATATCAGTAATAAGGTTGAGGCTAAATTCAGGTGAGTAATAAAAGAGCTTAGGATGTGCTAGAAACTTCTCATCAGGACCAGCTCCAGCAGTGAGCTCTCCAAACCAAAAATTCTTTTTGCCTTTTTTTAGCCTGATATTCATAGCAATATTATCATTGTCGTTTGTCAAGCCTTTCATCTGACTAACTTCGTTGTAGTTGCGCAGGACTTCTACCTTGTCAATGGCATCGGCAGGAATATTTTCAGTCGCAATCTTTGTGTCACCATCAAAGAAATCTTTGCCTTCAACCATGATCTTCTGCACTTTCTTACCTTCTACCTCTATCTGCCCGTCGTCGTTGAGTTCAACTCCAGGAAGAGCAACCAGAACATCCTTTAATTTTTTCTCGGTTCCGGTTGTAAAAGAATCCGTATCGTAAACAATGGTATCGCCTCTAACTGATACTGGCATCTTATAAGTGACGTCAACTTCGGAAAGCAAACTGTTTTCTTCCACTAACGTAACATCTTTGCTAAGATTGGTTTCTGTTGTTGAGATTGTCAATTCACCAGGTGTACAGCCCAAAAAGCTCACTTTAATATTATAAGTTGTATTGGCTTTCAGACTCAGCTTGTAGTAGCCTTTATGGTTAGTTACACAATAGGACTCCAAGGCCTTTGTTTGTGCATTTAAAGCTATAATATTGGCCATTTCAAGCCCTGTTCCAATGCTGTCCTTTACGGTACCACTTAGGTTGATGTTCTGTGAAAATGCTGTGAAAGCAGCACACAAGAGTAGGGTAGAGGAAATAAATTTCTTCATGATATAATGAGTTAAGAGAATGGAGTATTTACTTGATTGCGTCAATTAAAATAAAGTTTAGTGTCTACCACCTTGACCTCTACGTCCGCGCATACCTTTGAAGTTCTCACGCATTTCCAGCATTTTGGTTTTGGCTATTTTATCGTATTTGTCCTGATTAACGACCTTTCCCTTCGTGGGTGCTTTTATTTCAAGCTTTTCTTTGGGATTCATGATAATTTCTGAGCAAAGAATCGTTGTGATATCGTCACTCACCTCAAGAATTAAACCTGGTAAACCCCAATAGGCTGCAGGACCTTGATTAACTGGAATTTCAGGAGAATACCATGCCACAACCTGTATCTCTTTTTCAATATATTCTTGCCCCTTATTTTCAGAATTTCGATTAAAGAGAGCGGACATATTCGGTCTTTTAATGGCTTTAGTAGCTGTCGCTTTAAACACCGTGTACTTTCCTATCTTTTTAGATTCACTTCCCATTTGCCAATTCAACTTGGGAAGACTATCCCTTACAAGAAAAATTTTTCCAAAGAGATCATTCTTAACTGCATATGTACTTTTTTTTACATTTTTATAGTAGTTTTCACTACTGCCACCCATCATCCCGAATCGCATTCCGCGACCTCTACCAGTGCCAGTACTTGGTTGTTCGAGTTTCACGTCTTCTTTATATATTGATTCAAGTTGATTGAAGTTCAATATGAAGGTTTTTTCATTGGCCTTTTTCATACGTTCCATAATCATCTTTTTCCGTTCTTCAGGAATGTTTCTTCCGGAAAGGTCGACATTAACGGTAGTTTTACTCTGGTAGTAGGCTCTGCCCTGAAACCCTTGAGCAAACAGGCTTGAAGTCATGAATAGAATTATGCCAGAGATTAGAAGAATTTTCGTTTTCATATTGAATGGGTTTGGTTATTTATAAATCACTTTACTAAGACTCCAAATGGAGCATAAGGTTTAATCAAGCCATTTAACTCAATATATCATGCAATAATCTGTGTGGGTTATTTTTTATTGTTTAGTCAATTAAACCTCTTTTTTTTTAATTCAGAAAAAGCTTAATTATGTTTTAATCCGTTAAATTTGATGCTTTTGTCATTTAAAATCCATCATTTATCAATATTTATTGTTAGTTTTATTATAATTTATTGTGATCAATATAATAGCAATTTAAAATATCATAAGCATATGAGATCATTTTACATTCAAGCTGAGGATATTAATTCTCTTGAAAAACATCTCACTCAACTAAATATTGAAGACGAAACAAAATCAATTTTGTTTCTGATGGCTGATGAAAAACAATTTAATGATGAACGATTATCTCCATTACTTAGAAAGATTAAAAAACCGCTAATAGGAGGAATCTTTCCTGAGTTGATATTTAATGGTCAGGTGAAAAAAACAGGTGTTATATTATTACCTCTTTCTTTTGAATTACATACACAAACGTTCAATTTATCGAGTAATTCTGATGATTTATTGGATCAATTAGAAGAAATACAGTGTAATTCAATGAACCCCTTGGGTTCACTATTTGTATTTATTGATGCTTTAAGTCAAAATAAAGAGACTTTTATGGAAGCTTTGTTCAATTTTTTTGGAATGAACACCAGCTATATAGGAGGAGGAGCAGGTTCTTTAAGTTTCGAGAGTATACCTTGTGTTATTAATAATCGAGGGATACATTCTAATTCAGCAGTTATCGGCTGGGGAAATAAACCCATGAGCTTAGGATTCGCTCACGGTTGGCATTCGTTTTCGGATGTGTTGAAAGTTACTGAAACGCAGGGGAATATAGTGACATCAATCAATTGGCGTCCAGCTTTAGATGTTTATAAAGAAATTGTCGAAGAACATTCAGGAATGAGTCTGACCTCAGGGAATTTTTCTGAACTTGCAAAATCATATCCTATGGGTATTGAGAAATTGGATGCTGAAATGGTCGTAAGAGATCCATTCAAATCATGTTCACAAGGACTTCATTTTGTAGATGCGATTCAAGAGGGTGAATACGTTAGGATATTACATGGTGATATTGAATCTTTAATAGAAGGAGCAGCAAAAGCTAAAGATCTTGCTTTAGCTAAATTAGATGAGAATATGGATCAGGATTCTCTTTTTTGTATTGATTGCATTTCCAGGGTTCTATTTATGAAAGAGTCCTATACGAAAGAGTTGGAGGTTGTTGCAAAAAACAAACAAGTGTCGGGACTTCTTACCATAGGAGAAATAGCCAATGACGGAGATTCATTTTTGGAGATTTTTAACAAAACTATAGTTTTAGGGGTATGGTAGAAAAATGTTTACAAGCAGAGATTTTATTAGAACTCGTTTTTAGTATTAATCTTGAGAAGAATGAACATCTAATTCTTAAAAAGAGCATGCCTTTGTATTTAAGGAAATTGAATTGTTTTTTTGCAGGAGTTTTAAAAAAACAAGAAGATGAAAAGCTCAAGGAATTAATGGTAATGCCTTTTGTTGCAGGAAAATCTGAAGAATGGGATGCCGTTAAAAGTTATTTTTCCTCTTTAGATCTCGATAGTAGACAGAAGTGCCCTCAGTTTATATATAATAACTTTTATTATTATGGCTTATGCCTAAATGGTTATGGCTTGTTTATATTAGGCAGAAAGAAAGCCTTTGATTATTTTTTTCTTAAAGAACTCCAGAATGTAACACATCATTTGGGTAAAACATTGATTCAATCCAATGAGATCGAGAAAAGAGAGAGGGCCGAAGAGAAGTTAAGAAAAAGTGAAAAACGATTATCATTATTGATGCAAGAATCTCCATATGTTATTGAGATTTATTCTGAGGATGGTATTCAAAGATACGTTAATAAAGCTCACAATAATTTTTGGGGAGTGCCTTCAAGCGAAACCCTAAATAAATTCAATATTAAAGATGGTGAGGCTGTTAGGAAATCGAATAATCTGCAATATGTTCAGAAAGCTTTTCAGGGACAAACTGTAAGAGTTCCCGAATTTGAAATAGAAATTAAAAACCCTAATTCAGGATTGCTCGAAACACGTTGGTTATCGTCGAGAATGTATCCATTGAAGGATGATGATGGAAAGGTTATTAATGTGGTTATTACTAATGAGGATATTACTATAAGGAAGCATGCTGAAAGGGAGTTGTTAATTGCTAAAGAAAAGGCTGAAGAGAGTGATCGTTTGAAATCTGCTTTTCTGGCTAATATGAGTCATGAAATCCGAACGCCAATGAACGGAATACTAGGTTTTGCGGATCTTCTAAAGCAGCCTGGTTTTGATGAGATTGATTATAGTATGTATATCGAACTGATAGAGAAAAGTGGGGGACGTATGCTGAATATTATGGATGATCTGATAGATATATCAAAAGTAGAGTCGGGGCAGATGGAGTTGTTGATTTCCAATACTAATATAAACGAACAAGTAGGATGTGTATTTAGTGACTTTCAAGAAGAAGCAAATAATAAAAATATTCACCTCCATATAGTAAACTTATTGCCTGAAACAGATTCTATTATACGAACTGATAAAGAGAAGCTCTATTCGATACTTAAAAACTTAGTGAAAAATGCAATCAAGTTTAGTCAGAAGGGACGTATTGAAATTAATGTTGAGAAAAGAGGTGATTATATCGAATTTCAGGTGAAGGATAATGGTATTGGAATTAAAGAAGAAAGACAAGAAGTAATATTCGATCGTTTTATCCAAGCTGATATGGGTGATAAGAGAGCTTTCGAAGGAGCAGGTCTCGGATTATCAATTTCAAAAGCCTATGTAAATATGTTAGGTGGAGAAATTTGGTTAAAAAGTAAACTTAATATTGGATCTAAATTTTATTTTACCTTACCTTGTGATATTGAAATAGAGGAAAAAGATGGATCTGAGATCATAAACTACGAATTAAAGGAATAAGAGATGAAATTAAAGGTGTTAATTGTCGAAGATGATAAAATCTCTATGAGTTTTATTGAATTACTTTTAGAACCAATAAGTAGTCAAATCATTTTAGCAAAAAATGGGAAGGAAGCTGTTAGTCTTTATAGTGAAAATCAGGATGTTGATTTGATTTTGATGGATATAAAGATGCCAGAGATAGATGGGTATGAGGCTACTCGACAAATACGTAGAATGAATAAAGATGTTATTATTATAGCTCAAACTGCCTATAGTCTTATGGGTGATAGAGATAAATCAATAGAATCTGGTTGTAACGACTATATTACAAAACCAATTTTTAGAGATAAATTGATGACTTTAATCTCAAAATATTTTAATCACTTAATAGAAAACTAAGCTGATAAGAGAATTTAATTAGTTGTTTAGCAACTGATTTTTTGAAGGTGTGGGCGAAAGCCTACACCTTTTTTATATTAAATAAATCCATATAAATTAGCTTAACATTTTTGAATTGTATAAATTCGAGAGTCAACTTTCTAGTTTTCAGTGTAAGTCTCCTTTAGGTTGGCTTTAGAGAGAGCTTTTATGGATTACACTAGAAAGAAGTGGTCAGTTTGATTGAATGTCTATTTGATAGATCTAATGTGAGATGTGTTGTGGGGAATGAATTATCTGTCTGTGAATAGCTTTTTCAAACAAGAGTCAAAACAATGCGTTACGATTTACAGGTCTTAAGTCTTCAAACTCATGTTAGAAAAAATCATCGATTTTAGCATTAAAAATAAGCTAATTGTAATTCTCTTCACACTTTCTATTGCCTTGTTTGGTGTCTATGCCATTCTAAATATTCCTATTGGTGCCGTCCCCGATATTACCAACAACCAAGTTCAAGTCATAACGACGTCGGGAAATCTATCTACTCAGGAAATCGAGCAATTCATTACAGCTCCTGTTGAGTTAGAAATGGCAAATCTACCTGGTGTTGAAGAAATTCGTTCCATATCCAAGTTTGGCTTATCGGTAGTTACCATTGTTTTTAATGATGAGATAGGAACCTATCTGCCGCGGCAGTTGATTGCTGAAAAGATTAAAACAGCCTCTGCTAATATTCCCGAAGGATTTGGAACGCCAGAGATGGGTCCTATTACAACAGGCCTAGGCGAAATATATCAGTACATATTAGATGTGAAGCCCGGCTATGAAGATCGTTACACGGCCATGGATCTAAGAACTGTACAAGATTGGATTGTTAGACGTCAGTTGTCGGGTATTCCGGGAGTTGTGGAAGTTAACAGTTGGGGTGGTTTTCTGAAACAATATGAGGTGGCTATCGATCCAATTCGTCTTAGAAATATGGATTTAACGCTCATGGCCGTTTTCAATGCTCTTAAATCCAATAATAGTATTTCGGGTGGAGCTTATATTGAAAAAACCAATCAGAGCTATTTCATTCGTGGGGACGGACAAGTGAAATCCATAAGCGATATAGAAGAAATTGTTGTTAAAAACAATGCAGGCATTCCTATTTTGATAAAGGATGTGGCTAAGGTTCATTTTGGGTATGCCAATCGTTTTGGTGCCATCACGGCCAATGGACAGGGTGAAAAAGTGCTGGGACAAATTATGATGTTGAAAGATGCCAATTCTAAAGTGGTTATCAAAGAAGTGAAAGAGCGAGTTGCTGAAGTTCAAGAAAGCTTACCCGAAGGTGTTTTTATCAATCCTATTTTAGAACGTTCTGAACTCATAGGAAAAACGACCTTTACCATTGTAGAGAATTTGGTTTTGGGTTGCCTCATTGTTTTACTGATTGTGATTCTCTTATTGGGAAATGTACGCTCAGCATTGGTGATTGCCTCTATGATACCATTGGCGCTTCTCTTTACCCTTTCGCTGATGTATGTCTTCGGAATCGACGCGAATTTAATGAGTTTGGGGGCTCTCGACTTTGGTATTATCATTGATGGCGCTGTTATTATTGTAGAATATATTGCCATCCGGATTAACACACAGCAGGCAGTTCTCGATCAAACAAAGCCTGAAGAAAGACAACTATTAATTGATAAAGTGACCTTCTCAGGTGCTTCAAAAATGATGAATTCAGCTATATTTGGACAGGTCATTATCCTTATCGTTTTCATACCCATTCTTTCACTTCGTGGGGTTGAGGGCAAAATGTTTCAACCCATGGCCTTATCCTTTAGTTTTGCCATCATCGGCGCTATGATATTGGGTTTGACTTGGCTTCCAGTAGCTGCTTCCTTATTTCTGAAACCTGCAAAGCAAAATACGAATAGTATTTCACAAAAAATAATGGATTTTTCTTACCGATCATACATGCCTGTAATGAAATGGGCTTGCGGGCATAAAAAGCTGGTTTTGGGTGCTGCTCTTCTTGGATTTGTGATGACGGGATTTTTGTTCACTCGAATGGGGGGCGAATTCGTTCCGACTCTCGATGAAGGTGATTTTGTGATTCAGCCTGTTCTAAAAACAGGAACGTCTCTTTCCAAAACAGTTGAAATAACAACTCAGATGGAAAAAATCTTGTTGGATGAGTTTCCTGAGATCGAGCAAATCGTTTGTCGCATAGGTGCTGCTGAAGTTCCCACCGATCCTATGTCGATGGAAGAGATTGATATGATAATTAAAATGAAAGCACGTGGCGACTGGACGTCGGCTAATAACAAGGAAGAATTAGCTGATATGTTTAAGGATGCTCTTTCAGTGATTCCTGGAATTGAATATGAATTTACCCAGCCTATTGAGATGCGTTTCAACGAACTGATAACGGGTGTTCGTGCTGATATTGCCATCAAGGTGTTTGGGGAAGATCTAGCTTATTTGAATGAAAAGGCTACAGAGATAAAGAAGTTAATTGAGGATGTGCCTGGTGCTGCTGATATAATTCTTGAAAAGACTGAGGGTTTGCCTCAAATGAGTGTCCGCTATCACAGAAACAAAGTAGCTCAGTATGGTTTGAATATGGAAACTTTGAACACCTATTTATCTATGGCCTTTGGGGGTGAGAGTTCAGGCAGTGTGTTCGAAGGTGAAAAACGTTTCGATTTGGTGGTTCGTCTGCAGAAACAATACCGAATGGATATCGATAACATCCAAAATCTCATGATTCCTTTGCCTAATGGGAGTCAAATCCCTATGTTGCAACTTGCTGATATTAGATTCTCGGAGGGACCAGCAAAAATATCACGTGAAAATACCCATCGTCGTGTGGTGGTGAGTGTTAATGTTCGTAACAGAGACCTGGAATCGGTCGTTGAAGACATTCAGGATAAGATAAATGGACATATCTCCCTTAAGCCAGGGAATTATATTATTTATGGTGGCCAGTTCGAAAACCTACAGAATGCAAGTCGACGCCTTATGTTTGCCGTCCCTTTGGCCTTACTACTCATCTTCATCTTTTTGCACTTTGCCTTTAAATCCCTAAAGGATGCTATCATGATTTTTACGGCAGTGCCATTGTCAACGGTTGGAGGCGTACTTTTTCTTTGGATGAGGGGGATGCCATTTAGTGTATCGGCTGGTATTGGCTTTATTGCATTGTTTGGTATTGCAGTGCTCAATGGTATTGTCTTGATTGAGCATTTAAAGGATTTGCAAGAAAAGGGAGGAATGAATATGAGAGATCTCATCTTGCAAGGAACTAAGGATAGGCTGCGTCCTGTAATGCTAACAGCTGCTGCAGCTGCTATGGGCTTTTTGCCAATGGCTATTTCAACGGGAGCAGGCGCTGAGGTACAGCGTCCACTAGCTACCGTAGTTATTGGAGGATTAATTACGTCAACCATGCTCACCATGATTGCTTTACCCTTACTTTTTGAGTTATTTTACAATGTAAGTGGTTTTAAGTGGCGTCCTTTCCGATTGATAAGAAAGAATACGCTTATAACGGGGCTCGTATTAATTCTTCTCTCTGTGGCTGCCTTTTCAGATAAGCAACAATTTAAAGCCAATAATAGCCAGCAAATAACATATAAGGACAATAAAGATATAAGCATATATCACTTGAGCTTGGAATCTAATTATTCAAATATATAAGTCAGAATTATTATGAAAGCGAATCAGATTACTATACATATCCTTCTTGTTTTATTTCTTTTGGCTTGTCAGAATAAAACGACTAAGCAAGATGATATTGGGCAGGAAGCTTCTAATCTTATTACCATAAGTCAAGAGCAATTCAATTCCGATAAGATGGAAATTGGAACAATCAGCATGCATTGTTTTGAAGATGAAATTGATTGTAATGGTTTTGTCAAAGCTGCACCTGAGGGATCTGCCAAAATTAGTACACCCATATCGGGAATAATCAAATCGATTAATTTCAAATCGGGTGACTATGTGAAGAAGGGACAAATTCTTTGTGAGATCAATACCAATGAGCTGTTAGATATTCAGCAGGATTTTATTGAAACTGAAGTCAAGTTGAAATTGTTAAAGGTTAATTACGACAGAGCCTTTTCTTTATTTAAAGAGAAGATTATGGCTGAGAAAGATTTCTTAAAAATAGAGAGTGATTTTAAGCTTATGCTTGCAAACTTGCAAACTCTAAACTTAAAACTCGATATTCTAAAATTGGATATCTCTAAGATTAGAGGTGGAGATTTATACGCTAGTTTACCCCTTAAAGCACCTATCAGTGGTTATATAGTCAAACAGGATCTGATGCTTGGGCAATTTATTGAACAGAACCAGCAATTGATCGAACAAGTTGATATCAATCAGCTTCAGCTTGAAATAGCCATATTCGAAAGAGATGTGAATCAATTGCAGCTTGGACAGACTATCCATTTTAAAAGCATAGGCGGTACCGAAATGAGCCATCAAGCTAAACTGATTTCTATAGGTAAGGGAGTAGATATGGATTCGAAAAGCATCCTTTGTTTGGCTTCAATCGAAAAAAGCACCAAATCTAAATTGATTCATGGCTCCTATATTCAAGCTAAGATTACGACCAATGAGAAAGATGCCAGGGCTTTGCCTAGTAATGCTATTAGCAAATCGGGCAATGAATACTTTGTCTTAGTTGTTGATAATAGCGAAAAGAATAACTACTATTTTCGTAAGGAAAAAGTGAAGATTGGCTCCATATCAAAGGGCTATACCGAAATTTTAGACGAAAACGATTTGGGTAAGGTGCTGCTTAAGGGTGTTTACAATATTTCAGTAGAATAAGTTTATCCGAAAGGAATAGAAAGAAATACAAAATGATTTAATAAAAGCTGTAGTCTTAGGGATGCAGCTTTATTTATTAAAAGAAAAATTGGACCTATAATTCTGATAGATTATTTTACTTTGTATTTAGTTTCAATAAGGTAATACCTCCATATATATAAGGAAATGAATCATTCTATAGAGCAAAAAATCATAGCATACCGAAGATGTTTTCATGCAAATCCTGAATTAGGCTGGCTAGAATATTGTACTGCAGCATTTATTGCTGATGAGTTATTAGATTTAGGTTTCGAAGTGAAAAGAGGTGCTGAAGTCATGTCTGTTGATAATCTAATGGGGCTGCCTTCTGAGCAAGATAGTCAACTTGCCTTTGAAAAGGCAGAGAAGATATTTGGTTCCGAAAAAATGCGGAAATTTGCCAATAATGCGACGGCTGTTGCTGGTATTTTTAAATGTGGGGATGGGCCTTGTGTTGCTATTCGTGTTGATATGGATGCCTTACCGATATTAGAATCTAATGCGAAAAATCATTTTCCCAATCAAGCAGGTTTTGCGTCAGAATCAAGGGGTGTTATGCATGCTTGTGGGCATGATACACATATGGCTATTGGTCTAGGCTTGGCCCATTATTTAGCTAAGTATGCTAGTCAGCTCAAGGGAAACTATATCCTTTTATTTCAGCCAGCAGAAGAAGGTGTACGAGGCGCAGCATCAATTGTGAAATCTGGCTTTTTAAAGGATGTTGACTACCTATTGGCAGCCCATTTGTGGAGTAATATGCCTTTGGGTAAAGTGGTTTGTTCGCAAAATGGAACTGTGGCTACCGATAAATTGGATGTGACCTTTTATGGAAAAGCTGCACATGCAGGTATTTGTCCTGAAAAAGGGAATAATGCGATTCTGGCTGCCTCCAATACAATTGTTGCTTTAAATGAGATTCAATTTATTGGAGAAGGATTGAGACGAGTGAATGTCGGACGTATTGAAGGAGGAACAGCTCGTAATATTATAGCTGATAGGGCTAAATTGGAAATTGAGCTAAGAGCAGATAGTCAAACAGGGGAGAAGGAGTTGCTTGATAAGCTAGAGGGCATTGTGAAAGCTTCAGCTCACAAACAGGGCTGCTCATTTGAGATTAAAAAAGTTGGGGAAGCTTCTGCAGCTTGTGGTGATAATTCTCTTGCAATACAGATAAGAGACGAAGCAAATAATATAAATGACTTTACGGATGTGATATTATCAGATAAGCAAAACAGAGGGAGTGAGGATTTTACTTCCCTTATGAAAGACGTACAGGCTAGAGGAGGAAAGGCTAGTTTTATAGGTGTAGGTGCTTCAATACATGGTAAGAATTTAGAACATCATACACCAGATTTCGATATAGATGAAGCAGCATTAAATCCGACATTAGAACTTTTCTTTAATCTTATAAAAAGATTAATTAAGTAGCATTTGTAGATAGTCAATCGAATTAATAAGTAGCTGTACCCTAAGGTGCAGCTTTTTTTTTGTTTTAAATTCTTTAAATTTTAATAAAAAAAGATGTCTATGTCCGAATTATTTTGATTGCTATCTTAAATTTTCATAAATTGGGTAATCTAGTTTCTAGAATCGTTAGAAGCGCTACCTACGCCTATTAAAAGTTTTTATTCTTAAAAAATTGATAGGATGAAATATGAAGTAGAAGTTGACATTAATCTCTCTCGTGAGATCGTTATCAGACTCTTTGACAATCCTGATAATATGAAACATTGGCAGCCAGGACTTGTACATTTTGAACATTTGAGTGGTGAGCCTGGCGAAGTTGGAGCCAAGTCCAAATTGTATTATAAGATGGGAAAACGTGAAGTCGAGATGATTGAGACCATCACTTGTAAGAATTTCCCCAATGAATTTTCTGGAACCTATGAAGCCAAAGGCGTGTGGAATCATGTGCAAAACCATTTTATCGAAATTGATGAAAATAAAACCCTATGGAAATCTGTAAATGAGTTTAGATGCTCTGGTTTTTTGAAGATAATGATCTTTTTTATGCCTGGAATGTTCAAAAAAGAAACCTGTAAATACCTAGTCAATTTTAAAGAATTTGCTGAATCGATATAATTAAATACTTATTGTATGACTACAATTAACACGTATCTAACTTTTAATGGTAACTGTGAAGAGGCCTTTCTTTTTTACAAATCAGTTTTTGGTGGGGAATATGCGCATATAGCCAAATTTGCTGATATGCCTGAAAATCCTAATTGTCCAATCGGTAATGAGGATAAAGACAAGGTGATGCATGTTTCTTTACCAATTAGCAAGGAAACGGTTCTAATGGGTAGTGATACGAGTGGCGAATGGGCTAAGAAATTTAATCAAGGGAATAATTTCTCAGTATCTATTTCTGCTGATAGTAAAGCGGCTGCAGATGAATTCTTTAATAAATTATCTGCTGATGGAAAAGTTATTATGGCTATGGATACAACTTTTTGGGGTTCTTACTTCGGTATGTTAGTCGACAAGTTTGGTATTCAATGGATGCTTGGCTTTGATGAGGCTCATTAATATCATTTAGCCATTAAAAAATAAGTTCCTTATGAAAAAAATGAAAATTGAAGGAAAGATTGCTTTTGTAAGTGGTTCGAATAGAGGAATTGGAAAAGCAGTTACGATAGCCCTATTAGAACATGGGGCTAAAAAAGTTTATGCAGGAGCAAGAGATATCAATACTTTAAATAGTCTAAAGTCATGCTATGGAGATCGGCTGGTTCCTGTGGAATTGGATGTTACAAATGATGAATCAATTGCCAATGCGGCTTATTTAGCCACAGATGTAGAAATCCTTATAAATAATGCGGGCATTTTTTCGGTTGGAAATTTCTTAAATGGGAATCTCCTTGAAAGTCTTCAAATCAATTTCGATGTGAATGTATTGGGGCTAGTTAAATTGACTAATGCTTTTCTTGGGACTTTAAAGAAACAAGAATTTGCTGCTATCGCGAGCGTTTCATCCATTATCGGTTTGGCAAGTATGCCTATGGGTTTGACTTATTGTGCTTCGAAGGCTGCGGTTCACAGTATTATTCAAGGTTTAAGAGGCGAACTGAAAGATTCGAATATTCTGGTCACTGGAGTCTATCCTGGTCCTATAGATACTGAGATGACAAAGGATTTAGATATGGCGAAAGATAGCCCTGGAAATGTGGCTGAGAATATTATAAAGGGCTTGCAAGCTGGTGTAGAGGATATCTTTCCTGATTCCATGTCAAGCGAGGTTGGTAAAGCCTATTTTGAATCACCTAAAGCAGTTGAAAAACAATTTTCTGATTTTTAATCTAAATAAAACTGATAGAAACAGAATTCATATTCGATATATATGAGATTTGAAAAATCCTGACTGATTTTGAGTCTTATACACGCAAGGAGACATTTGTTAAATCCATCTCTGAGAACCAGAAAGTGGGGATTGAGAGGGGGTGCGTATCGAAAATGATGATGACGATTTGAATCGAAATGCATAAAAGGTATTGTCGGTAGGCTATACCTTTTTTGTGAATACTAATAGGTGCCTTTTATGAAAATGGTGGTCTATAACTACTTACTATTATTGCAAATACAAGCTAGTAAAATCTAAGGATACTGTACAATTATTATTAGTGATATGAATATCAGATACCAGAGTCTTGTCATAATTGCCATTTTCTTTTTAACAGGCTGTAAAGGCAAGTTGAATAAATTGAATGATGCGTCCCAACGTCAGTATATCTTGTGTGCTCCTATTACGACGGATAAAGCGTGGTACGATTTCGATAATAGAGCACCAATAATTGAAGGCCTTGATGTCTTGCATTTTCCCATTACAACCAAGAATAGTTTAGCTCAAGCGTATTTTAATCAAGGTTTGGTCTTATCATATGGATTTAATCATGCAGAGGCTGCTCGGTCATTTTATTATGCTACGAAACTTGATCCGGATTGTGCAATGGCATATTGGGGATTCGCCTATGTTTTGGGACCTAATTATAATGCTGGAATGGAATCAGATAATTATGAAAGGGCGTATAACGCGATTCAGAAAGCAATAAAACTATCTAATCATGCATCAGCAAAAGAAAAAGCACTCATTCATGCCTTGTCAGAACGATATGTGAGTGGCGCTATTGAAAATAGGAGGCCTTTAGATATTGCTTATTCTAAAGCAATGAAAGCTGTTTTTATAAATTTTCCAGATGATGCTGATATCGGTTCTTTATATGCTGAATCTTTAATGAATTTACATCCCTGGGATTTATGGGATAAAGCTGGTAATGCCAGGGAGTGGACACCTGAAATAATTTCAACCCTTGAGAGTGTATTTCAGATCGACACTAAACATCCTGGAGCTCACCATTTTTATATTCATGCTGTAGAAGCGTCAGCTGAACCAGAGAAAGGATTATATAGTTCTCAATTGTTTGATGAAGGATTGGTTCCAGGTGCTGGTCATTTGATACATATGCCATCTCATATTTATATTCGTACAGGAGATTACCATAAAGGGACTCTATCTAATATTAGGGCAGTTGAAGTGGATCGTGTTTATGTGACAGCATGTAATGCTCAAGGTGCTTATCCATTGGCATACTTTCCTCACAATTATCATTTTATGGCAGCAACTGCCACTCTGGAGGGGAATAGTAAATGGGCAATAAAAGCCTCGAATAAAGTTTCAGAGCATTCTAATCTACAGTTGATGAAATTACCTGGTTGGGGAACCATTCAGCATTATTATACAATTCCCTATTATGTGTATGTGAAATTTGGGAAATGGAAAGAAATTCTTGATCTGAAGAATGAAGCCCCATCCTTAAAATATCCTGAGGCAGTTAGACATTATGCTCGTGGGATGGCCTTTCTTGGTTTAAGAGATATTGTAAGTGCTAAAAATGAATTGCTTGCATTAGAGAATTATTCGGAAGATGAAAGTTTGAATAAGATCACTATATGGGACATTAATTCTGTAGATGTACTTTTGCAAATAGCTAAAAGAGTCTTGAAAGCTGAAATTCTGTCTAGTGAGTCAAATTATCTAGAAAGTATAGTGTTGCTAAAAGAGGCGGCGGTAATTGAAGATGGTTTAAATTACAATGAACCGCCTGATTGGTTCTTTTCAGTTCGTCATCATTTAGGAGCGGTTCAGATTGAAGCAGAAAAGTATGAAGATGCAATACAAACATTTAAAGAAGATCTGGAACGCTTGCCAAAAAATGGATGGGCTTTACATGGTCTAAAGCTAGCCTATTTAAAACTTAAGGATAAAAAAGGTGTATCCGAAGTTGATAAAAAACTAAGTATTGTTTGGTCAACTGCTGATATCAAATTGACTACGAGCAGAATAAAATAATAGCCTTTTCTTAGTATTGTTTGCGTAAGTTGGAATATTATTTCAAACGAAAAAGGTGTAGTCTAATGGCTACACCTTTTCTTATGCAGTTTTAGCATGCTATCTCACTCATTATCTGTTATTATGTCATACAGTTTGTCTTGATTTCTGTCAAGATGGCTTAGTTTTGAAAGAGGTATGAGATTTGATTGCTTATTTGTCGAATAATATTTAACACTAAATGATTAGACTATGAATTTTAATCAATATACCATAAAGTCGCAGGAAGCGATACAGCTTGCCCAGCAAATTGCTCAGGGCTATGAAAACCCACAGATAGAAAATGCACATATACTAAAAGCCATTTTTGAGCTCGATGAAAATGTATTACCCTTTATCTTAAAAAAGATTGGTATTAATGCTGACCTCTTTCAGAAAACTCTCGATCATGTTATTCAAAGCTTTGCCAAAGTACAGGGGGGTGAATTGGTTTTGTCGCGTGAAGCTAATAAAAGCTTAAACGATGCGGCGAATGTGGCTAAGAAAATGAAAGATGAGTATATTTCAATTGAACATCTTCTTTTGGCCATTTTGAAAGCTAATGATTCGATCTCTCGTTTGATGAAAGATAGTGGGATTAATGAGAGTAATCTTTCTGCAGCGATTAATGAGTTGCGTAAAGGACAAAATGTGACTTCGCAATCACAGGAAGATAACTATAATACCCTCGATAAATATGCGCGAAACCTAAATAAGCTTGCCAATGATGGTAAATTGGATCCTGTGATTGGTCGCGACGAAGAAATCAGAAGGATTTTACAAATCCTTTCGCGAAGAACTAAGAATAACCCCATGCTGATCGGAGAACCCGGTACGGGAAAAACGGCTATTGCTGAAGGTTTAGCTCACCGTTTGGTGAAGGGAGATATTCCAGATAATCTGAAGGATAAAATCATTTATTCCTTGGATATGGGTGCTTTAATTGCCGGAGCGAAATACAAGGGTGAGTTTGAGGAAAGGTTAAAGGCTGTTATAAAAGAGGTAATTGCAGAAGATGGAAAAATTGTTCTTTTTATAGACGAAATTCACACACTTGTAGGTGCTGGTGGCGGTCAAGGAGCTATGGATGCTGCTAATATATTAAAGCCAGCT
Organism: Ancylomarina sp. YFZ004; assembly: GCF_054254355.1. Classification (NCBI taxonomy): domain Bacteria; kingdom Pseudomonadati; phylum Bacteroidota; class Bacteroidia; order Marinilabiliales; family Marinifilaceae; genus Ancylomarina; species Ancylomarina sp. YFZ004. The sequence goes on along the minus strand of NZ_JBTCHQ010000012.1, from coordinate 52,593 downwards.
CTGGCCCGTGGTGAATTACGTGCTATAGGAGCAACAACTTTAGATGAGTACCAAAAATATTTTGAAAAGGATAAGGCTTTGGAGCGTCGTTTCCAAAAGGTTATGATTAGTGAACCTAATCGAGAAAGTGCCATCTCTATTCTTAGAGGGATTAAGGATAAGTATGAAAGCTATCATAAAGTGAGAATCCAAGATGCGGCTATAATAGCTGCGGTTGAATTGTCGCAACGCTATATTACTGATCGTTTCTTGCCAGATAAGGCTATCGACTTAATGGATGAATCGGCAGCCAAGTTGCGAATGGAAATCGATTCCAAGCCTGAAGAGTTGGATGTTTTTGATCGTAAAATTATGCAATTCGAAATTGAACTGGAAGCTATTAAACGTGAGAAAGATCAAGCAAAGAATTCTAAAATAAAGAAAGAACTAGCCGATCTTAAGGAAAACCGAAAAGGTATTTATGCCAAGTGGCGATTGGAAAAAGATTTGGTTGATAAAGTTCAACATGTAAAAGCTCAAATTGAGGACCACAAACAAAGGGCTGATAGAGCCGAACGCGATGGTGATTTTGGACTTGTTGCTGAACTTCGATACGGGAAAATTAAAGAGGATGAGGAACTCTTGAATCAGCTTAAAAATGATTTAGCAGCTAATCAGGATAATGCTTTAATTAAAGAGGAAGTGACCAGTGAAGATATTGCTGAGGTTGTAGCAAAATGGACGGGGATTCCTGTTTCTAAAATGTTGCAAAGCGATAGAGAAAAATTATTGACTTTGGAAGATGAGTTACATAAGAGTGTGGTGGGACAAGATGAGGCCATTGAATTGGTGTCTGACGCGGTTCGTCGTTCTCGTGCTGATTTGCAAGATAGTCGTCGCCCTATAGGAAGCTTCTTATTCTTGGGAACAACAGGGGTTGGTAAAACAGAGTTGGCTAAAACATTGGCTGAGTACTTGTTTAATGATGTGAATGCGCTGACACGTATTGATATGAGTGAATATCAGGAGAGACATGCTGTAAGCCGATTGGTAGGAGCGCCTCCGGGATATGTGGGTTATGAAGAAGGTGGGCAATTGACCGAAGCCGTTCGTCGCAAACCTTATTCAGTTGTTTTGCTTGATGAGATTGAGAAAGCACACCCCGATACTTTCAATATCCTTTTGCAAGTGCTTGATGAAGGACGTTTGACTGACAATAAAGGGCGTGTGGCTGACTTTAGGAATACCATTATTATTATGACTTCGAATATGGGAGCTCATATCATTCAAGATAGAATGGAGAATATTGATATGACTAAGCGAATGGGCATATTAGATGAAACAAAACTTGAGGTACTTAAGCTTTTGAAGCAAAGCGTTCGACCTGAATTCTTAAATAGAATAGATGAAACGGTCATGTTTACGCCTCTGAATCTTGAGGAAGTTGAAGAGATTGTTCTGCTTCAAATCAATGCACTAAAAGCAAGCTTGGCGAAAAAAGACATCAACCTTGAATTGAGTGATGCGCTTATTTCATACTTGGCTAAGATTGGTTTCGAACCTCAGTTTGGAGCCAGACCAATTAAGCGGGTTATTCAAAGAGTCATATTGAATCAGTTATCTAAAGAAATTCTATCAGGAAGACTGATTTCAAATAATACGATATCAATAGATTTGAAAGGTGAGAAGCTTATTTTTAATAATAAAAGTTTGAAAGAGAGTTAAAAGAGAATTAATAGTTGGTTAGTTATATTGAGTGATGAGGAGTAGACTTTGTAAAGTCTACTCCTTTTTTTATAAGCTTAAAATAAGTAGACAAATTCTATTTTATACCTACTTCTATGTATTTGCTTGTTCTTTATATTGTTTATTATATTCTTTTCATAAATTTGGGATCATGTTAATTTAAAAATGAAAGTATGTGGACTAAAATTACGCAATCGAAGTATTTATATCTGGCTCAATATTTCTTGTTAGGAATTATATTAGCTGTATTTGTTTATCAATTTCTAACACAATCTTTATTAAATCAGAAGATTGATTTGAGTTTACTGTTTGAGAAAGAAACATTAGCTTTTCTTTTTTCATGTTTAGTCGGTAGTACTTTGGGTGGCATGGTCTATATAATCATCTCATTAAATGATAAAATTCGAGTGAGAAGAGAAACTAACAATTGGGCTAAAATGAAAAATGCGAAGATTAGCTCAGTTATACTTAAAGCGATGTTTGCTCTATCATTGGGTGCTTTTGTTGGCATGTTAGCAAAAAGAGCAATGGAAATGGAATCATACGATTTTTTCATGAGCTCTCTATTTTCAAGTGAGAATATTATAAGCTATATAGCTGCTGTTGTGGCTGCATGTGTATTTGCAATTCCTTTATCAATAGGAGCAATGAAGCGTTTAAAACTTCTTTACGGTAATTAGATTTTAAGCTTCAAATCCTGGAAGACGGAGTCTAGTAAACAGGTGAATAAGCGAGATGCAAATAAATGAAAGAATAGGAAATTTAATAAAATAAATATGGGACTATTATCAGCAATTATTGGAAATGCAGGCGAAGTAAGTCAAGAAGAATTACTTAAGAAATACAATCAATTACTTATTGATGGCGAAACGATAGAATTGGGATTTAAACTTATTCGAGATACATTCATTTTTACGACTAAGCGATTGATATTAATAGATAAACAAGGTATTACAGGTAGTAAGACAGAATATAAATCAATTTCCTATAAAAGCATTTCCAGGTTTAGTGTTGAGACGAATGGCACCTTTGATTTGGATGCAGAATTGAAGATTTGGGTCTCTAGTGAACTCGAACCTAGTATTAGAAAACAATTTAATAAGTCAGTGAATGTTTATGATGTTCAGAAAATACTGGCATCTCATGTCTTATAAATAATCTTAATGATGAGGAGGAAAATTTCATACACGATTAGTTTAGTATCAATATATTTATTCATTTTTTGTCAATCCATACAAGCTCAGTCTCCCAATGAATTAATTGGTCAGTTGATAGGAGGTGATGATATGTTTGAATTGCAAAAGCAGCATGAACTCCTTAAGGATAGTATCATTCCTATGCTTGATAGTATGTCGGAAGCTATGCTTGCCGTTTCATTTAATCAGCCTGATAAAGGAATCAAAGCTTTAGAGAGCTTATTGAGCAATGAAAACTATCAGGCTCAAATGGGAATAAACACCATTGCTAACTTCATGTATCTCTATGCAGATGTATTTGAAAATAAATACGATTTTAAGGCTTCTGTTGAGCTTTTACAATCTTTTATCGAGCAGACTAAAGAAGTCCCTTTAGGACAAATCAGAGGTATACTTCAGAATAAGTTGGAGCTTAATAGATCTTTAGCTAAAGCCAAAGCATTTAAAGTTGTACGTCCCGATAAGGATTGTGAAATTGACTTTTATCTCGAAAAAGCGGGTAGAGGTAAAAGTTTAATGGTAGATGCTAAGATAAATGATACTGATTTATCGATGATCTTTGATACAGGTTGTCCCAAGTATAGTTTATTGTCTGAAGCCACTGCTGAAGAAATTGGACTAGTCAAGATTGGCGATTCCATATCGATGGTAGGCGTAGGCAAAGGAACGGCATGGATTGGTACAGCTGATAGTATACGTCTTGGAGAGATCATCTGTTACAACCCAATTTTTTACGTTGTACCCAAAATTGTAACAGATACAACATTGAATGACTTTGCAGTATTGGGAGCTGATATCTTTAATGCCTTAGATGAGCTGATTTTCCTTCCTAAGAAAAAGAAAATCATATTCCCAGTTCAATTATCCGTTTTACCCAAGAGCGGCAACAACCTGGTGATGAAAAATCGACAACCATATCTTAAACTAAGCTTGAATGGAAAATCCTGCTTGATGCATTTTGATACAGGTAATGTGCAAACTTATTTGACCCATCATTATTACGAGCGAAATAAGCCAGGTATAGAGAAGCTAGGAATGATCGATTCACTTCGTATTGGTGGTTTTGGAGGCATTTCTATCCAGAAATCATATCGATTACCACTGACTAAGTTTGAGCTTGAAGGTCGTGAGTTTAATTTTAATCAGGTTCAAGTTAGCACAGAAACAGCTATACATACTTGGTGTGAAGATGGCATATTTGGGACAGACTTTTTACAGAAGTTTGATAAGGTCGTTTTAAGCTATAAGAATATGTTTATAGCTGTAGAGTAGATATTGGGATAAATATTCAAACAGGAATAAAACAAAAGGAATAAAAAATAATGCAGGAAAAAGAACAAACTTCGAAACAATATTTTAAGTCTTTAAAAGTCATTCATATAGCTCTTTTGTTGGGGCAGTTGGCATTTGCAACTTTAGCCTACATCATTAATTTCATCACACCTATATCTAATGGCATGGAAGATTTGAATGATATCTTTTTAATTCTGGTATCGGTAATTACTTTTGGTAGTATTGCGGCAGGAATATTCATTACAAAGTCAAAACTTATAGCTGCTAATGAGAAGCCAAATTTATCGGATAAATTAAATGATTATCGTGCGCTTACAATTGCTAGACTGGCTTTATTAGAAGGGCCTGTATTTTTTGCAATTATCTCTTTTTTGCTAACAGGTAATTTGATTTTTCTGGGATTCGCGGGATTGATTCTAATCATATTCATAATACAAGCACCAGGTAAGGATAAGCTTATAAATGATTTGGAACTTACTTATGCTGAAAAGTCATTAATTGAAGATCCTGCAGCAAGGGTGATGATTATTCAGAAACAATAAGTCTACTCACAATTCAATCAATATGAATACCCCAAAGTATCTAATTATTTTATTACTGTCGTTAATCAGTTCCACAGTTTTTGCTCAGAAAAAAGAGGCCATTATTACACTTCGATCTGGAGAAAAACTCACAGGATTAGCCAGAATAAAAACAGATCAAACCGTTAAATTCAGAAAAGGCAAGATCAGTGAAGCACGTATTTATACATTCCGAGATATCAAAGTATTGAAGATAGAGGAGGGGTTCGGGATGAATACCTATCATTATAAAATGATAAAAAAGAAGCATGTAAGGCGTCCTAAGCTTTTGAAATTGTGTGTGAAAGGAAAGATGAGCTTGTATTCGGAATATTTTGAGAATAATACGCCTATGGGAGGCATGGGAAGTATGGGCGGTACGGGAGTCTCGCTTGGTTTTTCCATGGGTGGTGGAACGACTTGCTATTATATCTGCATGAACGATAATCACCTTGTAGAACCTGTCACAAAAGTTGGTAGTGGTCTGGGAAGAGGCCTTAGGAAAACAGGATTGAAATTTTTTAAGGATTGTCCGGTTATTGCCGAAAAGATTAAAAATAAGACCTATAAAAGCCGTGATATCGAACTCGTTGTATATGAATACAACCTTAGAGGTGGAAAATAAAATAGGAGTCACCTCAATGGGGCATGACTCAAGAATGAATATTCTCATATTGGATTAATCATAATATTTATAAAAGAGCTGCAATTCATGAATTGCAGCTCTTTTGCGTTTTAGGCTTATCAAAACACTGATCGGAGCGATGTATTGAGCAAGTCGAATATTGGTGAAACAGTAGTGTTTGCAGCAAGATCTCCATTTAGCTTACTGAGTGGAGTAAAAGGAGAGATGAGATCTAGAGGAGGGCTTCCTATAAAGAAATATGCATATGCTGAAATATGCTTATTGAGCTAAGTCGAAATACTATTCATCATTATATAGATTTATTCCGTTTTGTGTACCCTTATTGTTTTACTTCTGAGTTATTTATTGTTTACTCTCTAGTTTTCATAAATTTGAATGAATTCCATATGAGATTGTGTTTTATCACGACCCTAAGTATGTGTAAACGTACAATGTTGTAAATGGATAATAGTTATAAAGGTAACGAGTGACGTTTACTTACAATCGTTGTATGCAATGCGTGCTGTAAAATATACAAATCAGAAATAATGAAAACTATTCAAAAAAAGACCCATTATTTAAAACTAGTTGGCGATTATCGTTACGAGGCATTAATGGAAATGTTTAAAGGTTTTAATAAGGCTCTTGATAATTTCAAACAGAAATTTGAAGAAATAAGCTGGTACGAAGGTGATACTTATTATGAAGAAACAGAATTGATATATGGAGTTGTTTTGGTTAGTCTTCAAAATTATATTAATAGTTGTTGTGCGGATTTTATTAAAATAAAACCAGATGGTTATACAAAGAATTATCAATATTATTCTGAAAACACGAAGGTGATAGCAAACGATGTTTCTCAAATAAGACTAATTATTGAGCTTGCAAACTATTTTAAACACAAGAATGACAAAACTGGCTTGACCAAGAACACTAGGGAATGCTTTGAAAAATTAGATTTATTGAGATATCGAAGTAATGAAGAAAATGGCTGGAGTGAAAATTTAATGATAGAAGGGTTAGAAATGTTATATCACAATGATTTTAATCAATTACTTCCAATTGTAAAATCATGGAGATATGAAAATATTGAAAGAATATGATAAAAGCGTCCACTAGCTAGAGCTTGTAGCTCTTGCACCTTAAAGTTGAATAACGTGGAACTAATCATGTAATAAATCCTTACGGTAACTGGGGATAAAACAGAACAAATCAAAAACATATAAAAAAAAATGGATCTTTTTTCACAAATCCTTGACGAGGAAAGTAAGGAGTCAAAAAAAACTGAGTCTGAGTCTGAGCCTGAGCTTATAGTTAATTATGGGTATATAAAAGAACAAGTCTTTAAGTTTACTAAGAATAGTAAAAGCAATCCTTTTTATAATAAAAATGTGATTTTCACTGAGAAACTTAGAGACAGTAAGTATAAAGAATTTCAGATTATAGGCAATTTAGGTGGATGGGGAGATGATAAGGAGCTTACAATTGATGCAGACTATTTAATCATATCTGATGTAATAATTAGTGAAATAATTGAAAATGATAATCATCTTCTCTTGAATGAATTAAATGAAAAACTAAATGTTTATTCTATAGCTGAAAAGAAGCGTATACGAAATTATAAATTTAAAAGCCTTCAAATTATTAGTGAGGAAGTATTCTTAAATCACATTATGAATAGGTGTAATGAGATTAATGATACTGTAACTAGAAAATTAATAGATAGCTTAAAATAACTATGAACAAAATGGATTTTGTTGCAATAGATTTTGAACATGCAATGCCGTTTAAGGGGAGTGTGTGTTCGGTAGGAATTGTTTCTTATAAGGACGGTAATATAGTAGATGAATATTCTACTCTTATTCAGCCACCCAATAATGAATATAATTATTTTACTACAAAAGTACATGGCCTAACTCCTGAGCATACTAGAAATGCTCCCTCGTTTATTGATGTGTACCCAGAAATAAAAAAGAGAGTTAATGGAAATGTTTTAGTTGCACATAATGCATTCTCTACTGATAAAGCATGTTTGGAACAAGCTATGGATTATTCTGGAATAAATGAAGATTTGAATTTGGATTGGCAATGTACGTATAGGATTACAAATGCAAAACTTAATTTAGTTGCACAAATATGTCATATCGAATTAAACCATCACGAAGCTTTATCTGATGCAAAAGCATGTGCAAAAATATTTGACTTGTATCAAAATAATAAACTTCCATTGAATGAGATAGAAGAGGCTAATCCTGTTAAAAGGAAAGCTAAGAAAAAAAGTACTAGTTCTTATGGAGAAAGATTAAAAGGGGATGTTTTTAAGCCTGACTTTGAGAATGCTAAGAACAAAGAGAACCCTTTTTATATGAAAAAGGTTGTAGTGTCAGGATTTGCTAGTGCTGATAAAAAAACGATTGCTCAAGAATTAAAATATTTTGGTGCTGACGTAGACACTGGTATAGGTAAGAAAACAAATTTTTTAATAGCTGGTGAAAATGTTGGCCCCTCGAAGCTAACGAAAATGCAGGCTAATATTGCAGAAGGTAAAGAGGCGTCAATTATCACACATCAAGAATATAAAGAGATGACAAAGGATCTTATTTTAAATGAATCATGTTGAAATGAAATACTCCACTAGCGCGATCTTGTAGCTCGTGCTCTGCAAAGCAGAAAAATATCCTTTGCTAGCAAGAGTGTGTTTAATCTTAATTGATTTGTTGTATTACAATAATTATATTAAATTCAAAACTGTTTAATTCTAAATTTTAGATGATGAAAAAAAATAAGTTAGTACTGTTCCTACTGTTCCTACTGTTCCTACTGTTTTTTGCTTTTTCCAATCTTACTCTATTGGCCCAAAAAATAGAAGTGAAAGGCAAAGTTGTAATTTTTAATATCGTACCAGTTGTTAATGCTAATGTAAAGATGCCTGGTAGTGAAACATCTGTGAAAACAGATCAGGATGGTAGTTTTACTTGTATTTGTAATGAAAAAGATAAACTTGTTATAACAGCAGCTGGGTTCCAAAAATTAGTCATCAAAGTAAAAAAGAAGAAAGCCAAACAGTTGGTTGCCAGAATGAGATTGAAGAAGTCATCAGAGGCTTCAAAAATGGCGATTGAAAAAGGACATATTCTTCAAGTTAGTGAATTTGAAGAATTACTAAAGAAAAGGTCTGATATTAAAGATTATTCAAAATATACAAGTGTACTGCACCTCATCCAAAATGAATTTCCATCCTTGCAAATAGAAAAAGGAGAAGTGGTTATAAGGGGAGTGTCTTCTGTTCAAAATTCTACTGCTGCCAGATTCGTACTGGATGGCGTAATGATAGAGTCAACAGCAATACCGAATATACCTACATTCCAGATTGCGAGTGTAAAAGTGGTAAAAGATGGTAAGGCTGCTTTTTATGGGATTCGAGGTGGTACAGGTATCATATTGATTAAAACAAAGAGTGGGAATTCTAATTAAGAATCAAAGAAGCCTTCCAAAAGCAATCATCAGTCAATAGATTTAATAAAATAAAGGGTGATTTAATTTGAGTTGAAAAATCCAATTCATTATATTCGAGTTCTTAAAAAAATCATATATGAAATACATACCCTACCTATTGGCCTTAATAGGAGCCCTAATTTTAATCGTTGATCTGTTTGATCTGTATGCACTTAATAAGTGGGTTTTGATATCAGGTTATCTGCTCATGTTTGTAGCCATAATCATGTTGAAATTTTGTCCCTGTCGTCAAAAAGACAATGTATCTGATTAAAGATAATAGCCATAGCGCTGATTCATATAAAAAACAATAGCCACAATCATTGGATTGTGGCTATTGTATTTTCATGCTTTAGTTTTATAAGCGTGAAGAAGTTTTTATTGAAGACCTACCTCCAAATAAGCTTGGAGTATTCCTTTAGGTAGTCATCCTAATATGGCCTTATACGAAAAGAAATACTATCTTAGGACTAGACACAAGAATAATAAAAAGAGCTGCAATTCACCAATTGCAGCTCTTTTTTATGTCATTGATATTTATCAATAGTTTCTTCGATGAAATTCACTCAGATTGTACTAAGTAATTGGGAATAAGTTGTTAAATTGAGGTGTAGTCTAAACTTAACTGAAAAATGATGAGTGAACCAAAACAAGCAGGTAAGAAACCTATAGTCGTTGAATTGCAGAAAGATGATGATTTGTATTTTTGTGCATGTGGGGAATCAAAGTCGCAACCCTTTTGCGACGGATCTCATATTAGCACTTCTTTTAAGCCTTTATTCTTTAATCCTGAAGAAACTGGAGAAGCCTATTTGTGTATGTGTAAGCAGAGTAAAAACCTGCCTTATTGCGATGGAACGCACAAGAGTTTAAAGGATGAGGATTCAGATAAGAAGCCTGAAGAAAAGAAATCCGCCTTGGGTGAGCCTACAAAGGAAGAGCCGACATTGGCTTATATAAAAGCTTTGGCTCGCGATGGTTTATCTAAAACAGGCCACCACGGTGAAGTAGATGCCATGGGTGTTCCTGGTCCTGACTTGCCTCAGTGGAAAGATATTCAGCTATTGGTAGCTCAAATGGCAACAAAGCCTCTTATGGAAGATGTTCAAGTTGGTACAGAGCTGATTATTGGTCCCAATGCAAAAAAACCATTACGATTAGATATTCCTCTTTTTGTTTCAGATATGAGCTTTGGTGCTTTGTCTGAAGAAGCAAAGATGGCTTTATCAAAGGGAGCAGAGCTGTCTGGAACAGGAATATGTTCGGGTGAGGGCGGTATGCTGGATGAAGAACAGCAGGCTAACAGCAAATACTTTTACGAATATGCTTCAGCTAAGTTTGGATTTGAATGGGATAAGCTAAAGCGTGTACAAGCTTTTCACTTTAAAGGTGGACAGGGAGCCAAGACAGGAACTGGAGGACACCTGCCTGGCAATAAGGTAGTCGGAAAGATTGCTGAGGTAAGAAAGTTGGCTGAGGGAACACCAGCGGTTTCGCCTCCAACATTTGACGATTTACATACCGTAGAAGATTTTAAGAATTTCGCGAATAAGGTTCGTGAGATAACAGGAGGAATTCCTATTGGGTTTAAACTATCTGCCAATCATATTGAAGAGGATATTCAATTTGCACTTGATGCTTCTGCCGATTATATTATTCTTGATGGTCGCGGAGGCGGTACAGGAGCTGCACCCTTAATTTTTAGAGATAATATCTCAGTACCTACCATTCCAGCCTTAGCAAGAGCCCGTAAATACCTTGATCAGCGCAACAGAAAAGATGTCACCTTGATTATTACAGGAGGACTTCGTGTTCCCGATGACTTTATAAAAGCAATGGCTTTGGGAGCTGATGGTGTTGCCTTGGCCAATTCAGCTATTCAATCAATCGGTTGTGTTGCTGCGCGAATGTGCCATACCAATAATTGTCCAGCTGGCGTAGCAACTCAAAAGCCTGAACTGCGTAAATTGATTGATGTGGATAAGTCGGCTGCTCAGCTATACAACTTCTTTTCAGCTTCTACTGAATTGATGAAAGTTATGGCACGTGCTTGTGGTCATAAGCATTTGAATCAGTTTAATGAGACTGATATTACAACATGGAAAAAAGAGATGGCTGATTTAACGGGAATTAATTTTGGAGGAATAAAATGATATGATATGAATGTCGGTGCGCCTATAAGTGTTAGCCGTTAACTATATTTTATTAACCAATTAACTTATTTGAAATGGGATGTTATAATTCAATCGTGATCGAAGCCCCAGCTGAGAAAGTGTGGGATGTGTTGAGGAATTTTCATGAGTTATCATGGGCAAGAAATATTATAACTAAGGTTGAAATTGTAGGGAATAAACCCTTTTTTGAAGTTGGAGCTAAGAGAATTGTGAATGATAGCTTTTATGAAAGCTTATTATCATTCGATAATCATGCAAAAAAGTTTAGCTATAGCATAGATGATGGGCCAGGAGTTGCTTCAAAAGACAATCTTATCGGATATGTAGGAGAATTGACCGTATTTCCTGTTACTGAGAATAATTCCTCATTTGTATTGTGGACTACGACATGGGAACTAGAAAAAAAAGAAGGTGTTGCTGAATTCCTGAATCCTTTATATAAAGCACTCTTACAGGATTTAAAGTCTTCTATAGAGAGTGTGTGACCTCATTTTGAATGCAGTGGCGACCTAATATGAATTAAATTTGGTGGCGTAGGATAACATCTGATATGAGAATCGATTGTTATTTGTTGGCTATGTTTCGCTAAAGCCGCTAGGCTTCTACTTTTACTCATAGAGTAATATCATATTAAGGAATTCATGATTTTCAATGCTCCTTAGATGAGAAAAGTAGACTACCCCGAAGGGCTCATGAGCACCTGAAATTTAATCAGCGAATAAAAGAATCAAGTCAGTCTGATCCTAGCTGGCTATCTGTGGTTACAATTATTTCACGCCTAACGGCAGACTGACAAAGTACGCTCTAAAACATTGATATTAGAATATTGTAATAACGAACGAAAGATGCAAATAGAAGCTGATAATCCAGAGCAATATATTAAGCAAATCCCTGAAGAAAGGCAAGCTGCTTTTGCTAAATTGAGAAATATGATTCTAAAGAATCTCCCACAGGGTTTTGAAGAATGTATGAGTTCTGGTATGATTGGCTATGTAGTATCTCATTCCATATATCCAAGTGGTTATCATTGCGATACAAGATTGCCTTTATCATTTATGAATATCGCATCGCAAAAGAACTTTGTAGCCTTTTATCATATGGGACTCTATGCTAATAAAGACCTACTAGATTGGTTTGTCTCGGAATATCCCAAGCATTGTAAATTGAAACTTGATATGGGTAAATCTTGTGTGCGTTTTAAAAAGGTAGATCAAATTCCTTTTGAATTGATTGGTCAGCTTGTTGCTAAAATGAGTGCACAAGAATGGATAGATCACTATGAAAGCTTAATTAAGCAATAGGGTCTCACTAGTAAGGTCGATGAAAAAGACTCTTAAATAGTAAAAGCAGTAAAAAATTGATTCATTCAATTTTTTACTGCTTTTTAATTTCATATAATTTTAATCTGATGCATTAGTAGCCAATTTATGATATATCAGATTGTCCTGATTTGTTAAGTAGTAATCATTAAATACACGAAGTAGGAATTAGTATTGATTAAGGAAATTGAGTTCAAATTAAGTCTTAATAAGAGACCTAATTTAAGTGTGCTTTATAAGCTAATTACTTGAACAAAAAAATATATAATTAGTCAAATGACATATTTGTAATGCCTGAAGAAGTGTTTGCTTTTTGCACGAAAATTGGCTTAGAAGTGTTATATAAAAGCTCCTTATTTCTGTGCTATTTTGATATTTTTTGATAGCTTTAATCAGAGATTCCTTGGTTTGTAGAGTTTTGAGTCTCTTAAGTCCCTGATTGTCAATTCAACAATCGGTTGCAAGAAAAATGCAGAAAATGAGAATTATTTTAAGGTTAAATTATGTGAAAACACATAAAAAAAGTGTTTTCTACAAATTGGATGTTTTTTTAGCCCTTTATTTTTATTTTTTTTCATGCAACATAAAGTTGATTAAATAGGGCTTGATAATCTGATCTGAAATAAAAAAAAAGTTTGAATAATGAAGAACCAAAAAAGAGTCGTTATAGATTATACTTCGCCAGAAGTAAATAATGCAAAATTCCCAATAAAAAGAGTGATTAACGAAAGTGTAAATGTTGATGCGCATATACTAGTTGATGGTCATGATGTGATTGCTGCTTCGGTTTTATATAAACATGAAAAAGCCAGAAGATGGCAAGAAGTAAGAATGAGTCATATTAATAATGACGAATGGGAAGCTTCTTTTACGGTTGATAAACAAGGTTACTACACTTTTAAAGTAGAAGGATGGGTTGACTATGCTTTAAATTGGCAAGATGGCCTAAGCAGAAAGATAGAAGATAATCAGGAAGTCAAGTCGGAATTGCTCGAGGGTGTAGCGTATATAAAGGAGGTATTAAAAAAAGCTTTAGCAAAGGAAAAAGCCTATCTCAAGAATTTGCTTGAAATTTTTTGTGATCAAACTAAGTATGAAACAGCAATAAAAGAAGCGGTAAGCGAAAAATTGACTGATCTATTTATAAAGTACCCTGTTAAGTTTTTAGCTAATACATCTCAGGAGCAAAAAGTTTATGTCGATAGATTGAAGGCTAGATATAGTACTTGGTATGAATTCTTCCCACGTTCAGCCTCTCAAGAGGATGGTGTACATGGTACTTTTAAAGATTGTGAGCATCTACTTCCTAAAATAGCCGAATTAGGTTTCGATACTCTGTATTTCCCACCTGTTCATCCTATTGGAGAAGAGAATCGAAAAGGCAAAAATAATACGACAACAGCTCACACCAATGATGTAGGCTCTTGTTGGGGTATCGGTTCTAAAAATGGAGGACATAAAGATATTCATCCTCAGTTGGGTAGTCTTGATGACTTCAAATCGCTTATAAAGCAGGCAGATGAGTTGGGTATTGAAGTTGCTATGGACTACGCTCTGCAAGCCGCACCAGATCATCCATGGGTGAAAGATCATCCAAAATGGTTTAAATGGAGACCAGATGGAACAGTTCAATATGCTGAGAACCCTCCTAAAAAATACCAAGATATACTACCCATTTATTGGGAATCAGAAGATTATAATAAGCTATGGGCAGAATGCTTAGATGTATTAATGTTTTGGATAGATTGTGGTATACGTGTGTTTAGAGTTGATAACCCTCATACTAAACCTTATTATTTCTGGAACTGGATTATTAATGAGGTAAAGAAAAAACATCCGGATGTCCTGTTTTTGGCGGAAGCATTAACCAAGCCTAAAGTTATGCAGCAGCTTGCAAAACAAGGCTTTACTCAGTCGTACTCGTATTTTACATGGCGCGAGACTAAACAGGAACTTGTTGAATATATCGAGGAGTTGACCCAAACAAATCAGCGTGAATATATGCGACCAAACTTTTGGCCGAATACCCCAGATATAAATCCATTTCATTTGCAGGGAGCCAACGAAGCCAAATATATGCAGCGTTATGTACTAGCAGCAACCTTAAGTTCTAATACAGGAATTTATGGGCCTGTGTTCGAACAGATGATAAGTGATGCGCTTCCAGGTAAAGAGGAGTATTTAAATTCTGAGAAATTTCAATTATACAACTACGATTGGTTTAAAGAAAATAAGCTGACGACCATAATTGGTAAAGTAAATAAGATACGACAAGAGCATGAAGCGCTTCAGCAAACCAATAATATCAAGTTTTGTCCTATTGAGAATGATAATTTAATTGCTTACTACAAATGGAATGACTCCAAAACCGATGAGCTGTTAATTGTTGTCAACTTAGATCCCTATTATTCGCAACAAGCTTCTGTGAAATTGCCTTTTGAGAATTTGGGAATTCATCCGGGACATCAGGTTCAAGTTCACGATTTGATAACTGATCATACTTACAATTGGAGTAACGAATGGAATTATATCGAATTACACACAAGTTTACCCTTTCATATATTTAAAATCCACAAATAATATGACCGATAAAACAACCCAAAATACCCTGCATTCTACTTTTGTTTCTGATAAGAAATGGGAAGCCCTGCTTGATGATAAGTTTTTTGTAAAAGAGTTTCTTTCTGAAGTTTTAGAGGGATATATAATTAAACAACGTTGGTATGGTGGTAAAGCTTGTAAGTTAAAATATATAGAGCTTTCTGACTATTTTAAAATTCAACAACAGAATGAATTATATTATGGCTTAATCCTGGAGATAAATTTCGAAGAGGCTTTTTATCAGCATTATTTTCTGCCAATTGCTTTTGTTACCGACGAAAGTTATTCAAATCAGGATAGAATAAATTCTCTAAGCATAGAAGGAAAAGAGGGTTATATAATAGATGCTTTAAACTTAGAAGCCTTTAGAAAGCTTGTTTTTGAGCAAATCTTAAGTTCACCCAAAAGTAATTCGAGTAGTTTACGATATCATAAGAATAAGGAATTTAGGAAGCTGACTTATGAGTCTTCTCGATTTATGGGGCTTGAGCAAAGCAATACGTCTATCGTTTATAACGAGAAGTATGTTCTTAAATTTTTTAGAAGAATATATGCCGATAAGAATCCCGACTATGAAATGAGCAGGTTTTTGTCTGAAAAGAAAAATTTTAAAAATACGCCACGTTATCTGGCTAGCATAAATATTACAGATTCAGATGATGGGCATATTACCATTGGCTTAATGCAGGAATTGGTGCCAAACCAAGGAGATGCATGGGACTATATGCTAAAAGAGTTAGATAAAGTATTTCGTAATCTTGAAGATAAAAATATCAATGTGGATAAACTGCCACTTGTTGATCCTTTTTTAAGATTAGAAATTGGAGATGTCCCTCCGCAAATAATTGACTGGGTGGGCTTAAACCTCTTGTTGAAAATTCAGAAACTAGCAAAGCGTAGTGCCGAAATGCATAGTAAGTTGGGCTCAGAATTTGAAGATGCTGCTTTTACACCAACTCACTTTAACAGTGATTATACAGTGTGGCTAAAGAATAAAATGCTCTATCAGTTTCAGAACAGGTTAAATACAATTGAGAATAATTTGCATAACCTGAATGGTTTAGCTCACGAATTAGCATTGGAATTTCTTGATAAGAAAAATCAAATAAGAAAACGCTTTGTGAACTATGACTGGACCAAGCTGAAAGGCGAACGTATCCGTATCCATGGGGATTATCATCTGGGACAAATACTTGTTAAAGATGATGATTTTTATATCCTCGATTTTGAAGGAGAGCCAGAAAGTACCATCATTGATAGAAAGGTTAAACAACCGCCACTAAAGGATATTGCGGGTTTATTTCGATCTTTTCATTATGCGATATATGCTACAATATTTAATCATGCAGATGACTATAAGCATTCTCAGGAAAGCTTATTTAAAGCAGGAGAGATTTTGTATCACTATTTTATAGGCATATTCCTAGGTACCTATATTAAGGAGATTCAGAATGCGAATTTAAATATTGGATACGATCAGGAGCGCATTTTTATTTTGAAATATTGTTTGTTAGAGAAAGCTGTTTATGAGTTGGGTTATGAGTTAAATTCTCGTCCTAGCTGGGCTGTTATCCCTTTAAAAGGCATCTTAAACATCATCAACAATTAAACAATAGCATAAACGTATGACAGAAGTAAAAGCATATAGCTTGTTTTCAGATTTTGACATTAACCTTTTTAAAGTAGGAAAACATTACAGACTTTACGAAAAATTCGGGTCACATATTATAACATTGGATGGCGTAAAAGGAACCTACTTTGCGGTTTGGGCTCCTACGGCGAAAATGGTTTCAGTTATTGGTGATTTTAACTATTGGTTAGAAGGAGAACACGCTCTTAATGTCCGTTGGGACGAAAGTGGTATATGGGAAGGTTTTATTCCCCATGTAGAAAAGGGGAGTATATACAAGTACAGTATACTGAGTAATAACAATGATATAAAAACAGAAAAGGCAGACCCTTATGCTCGAAGTTGCGAGCATCCCCCTAAAACAGCTTCTGTTGTTTGGGATGATTCATATTCGTGGAAAGATAAGAAATGGATGAACAAGAGAAAAAAGAACAATGCTCTTAATGCTCCTTATTCTGTTTATGAAGTTCATTTAGGCTCATGGAAACGTAAATTGGAAGATAATAGTTTCTTGTCTTATAACGACTTGGCAGAACAGTTGGTCGATTATGTGAAGGAGATGAATTTCACCCATGTTGAATTGATGCCTGTAATGGAATACCCTTACGATCCTTCTTGGGGATATCAACTGACAGGTTTTTTTGCACCGACTTCGCGCTTTGGTAATCCTCAAGAGTTTAAGTTTCTAGTCGACAAGCTTCATCAGAATGATATAGGTCTTATTCTGGATTGGGTGCCTTCACATTTTCCTGAAGATGCACACGGACTAGGATTATTCGATGGTTCAAATCTATATGAACATCCTGATAAAAAAAGAGGCTATCATCCTGACTGGAAGAGTTTAATTTTTAATTATGGACGTAACGAAGTCAAATCCTTTCTGATTAGTAATGCACTATTTTGGTTAGATCAATTTCATGCCGATGGCTTACGTGTTGATGCTGTTGCCTCAATGTTGTTCCTAGATTATTCTCGAGAATATGGAGAATGGGAGCCTAATGCATTAGGAGGAAAAGAAAATCTGGAAGCCATCGCTTTCATGAAAGAACTTAATGAAGAGGTTTATAAATCTTTTCCTGATGTACAGACCATAGCAGAAGAATCGACTTCATTTCCTATGGTATCTAAACCAACCAGCATGGGCGGACTAGGTTTCGGAATGAAATGGATGATGGGATGGATGCACGACACCTTAGAATTTTTTAAGAAAGATCCGATATACAGAACCCATCATCAGGACAACCTAACTTTTAGCATGACATATGCTTTCTCCGAGAACTTCATGTTACCCTTGTCTCACGATGAGGTTGTTTACGGTAAGCAGTCGCTATTAAATAAGATGCCGGGTGACGAATGGCAACGATTCGCTAACCTAAGATTATTATATGCCTATATGTATACGCACCCTGGGGCAAATTTATTATTTCAAGGTGCCGAATTTGGTCAGAGTGAGGAATGGAACTTTCAGCAAAGCTTAGATTGGCATCTGTTGGAATATGAGGGGCATAAAGGCATTCAGGAGCTTGTAAAAGGCTTAAATACTTTTTACAAAGAAGAACCGGCTCTTTATCAAAAACAGTTTCAGCAAGAAGGTTTTGAATGGATCGATTATAGTGATTCAGAAAATTCCGTATTGGTTTATATGAGAAAAGGACAAAATGAAGATGACAATATTATTGTTGTTTGCAATTTTAACCCCAAAGAAAAAATAGATTATCGAATTGGACTACCGAAGTTAGGATTGCTAAAAGAGGTTTTCAATAGTGATATAAAAGATTTTAATGGAACGGATGATTTTAAAAATGAGACGATAAAATCAGAAGATAAGCCATGGCAATCGAAGGAATGTTCAGGTTTATTACAAATACCTCCATTGGCTATGCTTGCCTTTAAATACATAAAAAAATAAGAACGAGACTTGCTGGTATAAGCATGCCTTAACAGGTTGTGTTTGGCTTAAGCAAGTCTAATTTTAAGCTGTTTTCATACGTGAACTCGCTATGATTATTGTGAAACCTTTGAATAATTAATACTCCAAATTATAATTTATGATTATTAATACCGAATTAGAACAGAAAGGGAATTTGTTTCCCTCAAAAGTAACTGGCTATAATAAAGATGTTGATACTTTATATTTCACAACAGATAACGAAGTTGTTTTACAACTAACGGTTCTTCGCGATAGTATATTAAGATTTAGATATACAACCGTAGGAACGTTTGAGAATGATTATTCATATGCCATATCAGAAAAAGTAAGCACTGGATACAATCATTTGGAAATTGTTGAGGAAGATGAATTCTATAAAATAATTACCTCAAAACTAATCTGTCATATTGCTAAGGATGATTTAAGAGTATCCATATTCGATGCTTTAGATAATACTTTAATTAGTCAGGATGAGCAAGGTTTCCATTGGGAGGAATGCTATCAGCATGGAGGTAACATTGTTAAGATGAGTAAAGTTTCTCATGATGGAGAGAGTTATTATGGTCTTGGTGATAAACCAGAGCACCTGAACTTAAAAGGGAAACGATTTGAGAATTGGGTGACCGATTCATATGCTTTTGGGAAAAAGACCGATCCTATCTACAAGGCCATACCTTTTTACACGGGTTTACATCACTCTAAAGCTTATGGTATCTTTTTCGATAACAGCTTTAGAACTTACTTCGATTTTGCTCAAGAAAGAAGAAATGTAACCAGCTTTTGGGCACAGGGAGGCGAGATGAACTATTATTTTATCTACGGACCAGCAATGGAAGATGTGGTTGTTAATTATACTGATTTAACAGGGAAACCTCATAAACTACCTCCACTTTGGGCTTTGGGTTATCATCAATGTAAATGGAGTTATTATCCTGAAAAGAAGGTGACAGATATTACTCAGAAGTTTAGAGACCTGAAAATTCCTTGCGATGCAATCTATTTAGATATCGATTATATGGCAGGTTTTAGATGCTTTACATGGAATAAAGACTATTTCCCAGATCCTAAGCGTATGGTGAAAGAATTATCCGATCAAGGGTTTAAAACAGTAGCCATTATCGATCCTGGTATTAAAGTGGATAAAGACTATCCTGTCTTTAAAGAAGCTTTGGAAAATGATTATTTTTGCAGACGTGCTGATGGACCCTATATGAAAGGGAAAGTTTGGCCTGGAGAATGTTATTTTCCTGATTTCACAAAACCTGAAGTGCGAGAATGGTGGTCGGGTTTGTTTAAAGAGTTAATTGAAGAAGTTGGTGTACAAGGTGTTTGGAATGATATGAATGAACCAGCCGTTATGGATGTTCCAAACAAGACATTCCCTGATGATGTTAGACACGATTATGATGGAAATCCATGTAGTCATAGAAAAGCACATAATGTTTATGGGATGCAGATGGCAAGAGCAACCTATCATGGACTTAAAAAATTCAATTACCCTAAACGTCCTTTTGTTATTACGCGATCGGCTTATTCAGGAACTCAGCGATATACCTCTTCCTGGACTGGAGATAATGTAGCTACTTGGGAACATTTATGTATTGCCAATATACAGGCCCAACGAATGGCCATGTCGGGTTTTTCATTTGTAGGTAGTGATATTGGTGGTTTTGCCGATCAACCTTCTGGTGAGTTATATACTCGATGGATTCAATTAGGCGTCTTTCATCCTTTCTGTAGAACCCATTCGTCGGGAGATCACGGAGATCAGGAACCGTGGACTTTTGGAGATGATGTAACAGACATTGTACGAAAATTCATTGAGTTGAGATATCAACTTCTTCCTTATTTGTATACCGCTTTTTGGAAATACGTGACAGAGGGTACACCTCTTTTAAAATCCTTGGTACTATTCGATCAGGAAGATGTTCATACACATTATAGAACTGATGAATTCATTTTTGGTGATAAGATATTGGTTTGTCCTATTCAAGAGCCTAATGCCATTGGAAGAAGAATGTATATTCCACGAGGAAGTTGGTATAATTATTGGACTGGAGAAATGATTTCTGGTGGAAAAGAAATGTGGGTTGATGCAACTATTGAGACAATGCCAATTTTTATAAAGGCAGGAGCGATTATCCCTAAATATCCAATTCAGCAATATGTGGGAGAAAAAACAATAGATGAAGTCGTTCTTGATGTGTATTATAAAGAAGGAAAAGAAAGCTCTATATTCTTCGAAGATGCCCACGATGGGTACGATTACCTTAAAGGAAGATACAACTTAAGTACTTTTAAGCTTAAAGGTAAATCTAAAGAGCTGATCATACATCAACATAAAGAAGGTAAGTTTGTGACAGACTATAAAATGTATAAATTGAAGATTCATGGTCTTCCTTTCGCAATAAAAAAGATACAGATTGACAATGAAGATTTTCCATTAAGTCAAGTGAAACTGATAGATAATAATACAATAAGTATCGATCAAAACTTTTCGCATATTCATATTTGGGGAGAATAAGGTTTATTCTTCAATATGCTTACAGTATAATGGGGATTGTTTGTTGAAACAATCCCTTTTTTTCAAAGGAGTTTACCTGCTTTAAACCAACTTAATTTTAAAAATAGCCTTAAGTAAAAATGAATCAAATATCTTTTGAATTGATTGGTCAGCTTGTTGCTAATATGAGTGCACAAGAATGGATAGAGCTTTATGAAAGTAAACTAAAGAAGTAGAGCAGATAAATTAAAATGAAAAGAGGACCTCGAGTCCTCTTTTTTTTGATGTAATGATGAAGCCTATCTCTCTTCTTGGTAGATCATTTCTATTACAAACGTTTTCGTTTTGAAAAATATCGATTGTGTCTGATTATCTGATGAAAAGGCATTCTGTTTGCGGTGTTCAGAGGAACAAAAAGTTTACCTTTAGGCTTCGATCAGTTTTTTACTGGTCTATTTCGAAAGAATAATATGGAACCGATGCAAGAAGAAAAGAAAATAGGTTTTCCTGATGCGTTTTTATGGGAAACTCATGGTATTCATGTGGGAACAGGAAACGACCATGTGAAACATGGAATTGACGATATTGAAATTATTACCCAGGAAGCGATCAATAGAGCTCATCCCAATATTACATTCATCATTCATACACCACGCATGACTCGTTTCCGTTATGAGGCAGAAAAGCGGACTGATATTAAATTTATTCGTGGGCATAACGCCTATTTAGACTACCCAAAGAAGATTTCTAACCTGAAAAAAAAGTTCGGACATCTTATTAATATCAAATACGGAATAGAATTAGAATGGTTGGGGCCTGATCTGGGTTTACAGTGGAATCGATCCAAAATTTTCCAAGCTCAGGATGCCGATTTTGTTATTGGCTCTGTTCACTTTTCGCGTGAAGGAATAGCCTATGATGGATCGCTTGAGGAAGCTCAACGCTTAGTTGAAATTCGTGGGGGAGTCGAACAATATTGGGGTGCTTATATCGAAGAAGTCATTGAAATGATTGATAGTTCTTGGGATATGATTCAAGTGATTGGTCATATTGATTTACCAAAACTATATGTTCCGATACCTAAACCTTTACTAGAACTAGATACGTCTAAGCATTTTTTGGCTAGACGAATGCGTGTCTTATTAGAAATGCTTAGTGAATACAATTTAGCATTGGATATCAATCTTGCAGGTATCCGAAAGAAATGTGGCATTTACCCCGATGTATCTATTCTTACCAGAGCTAAAGAATTAAATATACCCATTGCGATCGGTACGGATGCCCATTCATTAAAGGATTTGGCTAAGGATTATCAAGTAGGAATAGACTACGCTTTAGATAGCGGTTACAAGTATTATGTCAGTTTCTCCAAATGTATTCCTGAGAAGCATTCGTTGATCTTTGGTGAAGAGAAAGCCGAGCAATACAAGGTTTTGAATTTAGGTATTAAAATGTTGAACAGTAGATTTGAAAGTTCAAAACAGCGAAGAATACCTAAGTTCTCTTTTGGAGGCGCCTTTTTAGAATTGAGTGATGATCATCACAATTCAACTTCCTTAGGAGAATATGAGGCTATTCGAATTCGGAAAGGAACCAAATCGATAACCATCAGCCATCAAAAACCAGATAAACCATTTGAACGTGTAAAGGGACTTTTTTCTCATCACCAGGATAAAGCAGGTGTCTTATCTATCTTATTCAATACCTTGGCATCTGAGGAGATCAATGTGGATACAGCTTATCTCAATTCCAATGATGATGGAACAGCGACTGCCTTCCTAACTCTTTCGGGCAATGATGAGCAGATCAGGAATGCGGTTGACTTTGTAAAAGGAACATCAGGGGATAACTTTTTTGATATCTATTTTGGTGATAATCTTGAAATACCTGATCTTAAAGATGGCGATAACTATCTATTGGAGGTGGATGGTGTAGATCTCCCTATAGCAATTAGTTCACAGATGTTAGTGACAGTCCATAATAATGTATCAGGAGTTTTGCTTATATTGCTCTCTGCCATGGCTTCCCAGAATATCAATATTCTAGATCTTCAATTGGGGCATCGTGGTAATAAAGGTTATGCAGCCTTAGGCGTAGATGGAAATCCAAGGGTTGTTCGTGAATTATTGTCTCTATTAGGCGATCAGTTTCATGAAACAACGCATTTACATCTTAAGCATTAAAACTAATTAAGAGGGAATTAATAGGAAATTAGAAGCTCATGAAAGAAATTGAAGAAAAAGTAATTCACTCATTCTATAATGGGATGAATTGTGCTCAATCTATATTAACGGCTTATGCCGATCAGTTGAAATTCGATCCGAACTTTGCATTGTCTGTATCCAGCGGTTTTGGTGGGGGCATGGGAAAGTTGCAAAAAACTTGTGGTGCGGTTACCGGATCCTTTATGGCTTTGGGAATATACAATTCTCAAAAGCACATCGAGAATATCGAAGCTCGTAATGCAACCAATAAAATGATTCAGAAGTTTACGGTCGATTTTGAGGCTATGCATGGTTCGCTTGATTGCAAAGCCCTTCTAGATTGTGATTTTACAACCGATGAGGGTGAAAAACGATTCAAAGATAAGGACCTAAAGAAAAATGTGTGTTCTAAATGTCTAGCCGATTCAGTTAAATTGATTGAAGGTTTGATAGGGGATAAATAAATTGATAGTCCTAAATCAAAGCTTAGACAATCAATCCACATAATACTGCCCAAACCTGAATCAGGTTTGGGCTTTTTTGTACGAATTCAATTCCTCCATTTCAATATTTCCCATAGTTTCCCTTCCTTATTTTAAGGAGGGGTGGTGCAATATTTCGGTCATTGAGCGAAGTCGAAATGCCAAAGCCCAAAACGCTTTGGCTTTTTCAATGCTCATCATTTTAAGAGTTTACCTTTCCATATCCTGCACCTATGCATCGAGCTGAGCCTTGTATTGAGCTTTTTGGTCATTGATAAGAGTAGAAATGCGAAACAAAATAAGGTGGCGCAGTCGATTCTGCAATGGTGGGGTGAAATTTATAATGGAAAATACGTAGAGACGCCCTACTAGGGCATCTGTAAATCGTGCAAATCAAAAAAAAATACGTTTAGATCCCCAGGTTGAGTACCATTACCTAAAAAAAATGCGTTTGTAAATCATAGAAACCCAAAATATATCATTGTATTTGGGTAAATTACGTAGGATTCAAATTAATAATACCACGTAGAGACGCCCAATCTGGGCGTCTGATAAGGGTTATGAGATGTGATTCATTGCGTTTGTATATCTAGATCATTAGAAATTATGGTAGATAAATTTCAAAATAAATACCGTATACCATCTGCCCGATTAAAAGATTGGGATTACGGATCGAATGCCATTTATTTTGTTACCCCTTGCACGCAGCACCGCGAATATTATTTTGGCGAAATAGTAGACGGCAAAATGATATTGAACGAAATAGGGAAATTGGCCCAAAACTTTTGGATGACAATCCCCAATCATTTTCCATTCGTAAAATTGCATGCATTTGTCATCATGCCAAACCATATGCACGGTATTATCGAAATCAATAAGCTAGAGACGACCAAGCTGGGTGTCTGGAATAATACCAATATAACGGGTTCAAATAATGTAATGGCGCCTAATTTGGAAAATGATTGTACAAATACCGATAATAATACCAAGACGCCCAAATTGGACATCTCTACGAATAAACATTGGAAACCAGGGGTATTGGGTGTAATCATCAATCAATACAAAAGAATTTGTACGCTAAACGCCCGCAAAATCAATCCCCAATTTGCATGGCAAACTCGCTTTCACGATCATATTGTTCGCGATTTTGATGAATATCATCGAATAGAACACTACATACAAAATAACCCACGCAAGTGGAAAAAGGATGTTTTTTATTCCAAATAATATCACGTAGAGACGCCCAATCTGGGCATCTGATTAGGATTATGAAATGTGATTCTTCGCGTTCGCACAGCAAGTAAATCATACAATTAGCTTCTAAATGGGTATAATATCCATAAGACAAAAAAAATCCTGACAAGCATTTAGCCTGTCAGGATTTCTATATTTAGCTTGTATAAACCCAGCCCTAAATTACGGGAGTGCTGGGGGAGTCGTAAATAAATAGAACTCTATTTAATTACCTTAACATTCTCCTTAAGCGATTCTGAAATCAGCTTTTTCAAACGTAGCGTTTGCTGCTCCAGTGCGCCTTGCTTTTTGGGATCGTAAAGATGTTTATATTGACAAGGAACAAGCTTATATTTCAATTCATCCATTGTACCGCTTACATCTAAGCCCAATCTAACGGGTAAGGGTGTATCTGTTACCGATATGTGATAATTAAAGTGATTGTCCGTATTATGACGTCCAGAAATAACAGCTTTATAATTGTCCATCACAATAAGGAATGGATATAAATCAATTTCATCTTTAAAAAGAGTCATCTCAACACTAAGGCTATCTATAACATTTTCAGTTTTTTTCTTAAACAGGAGTTTACTGGCAATCATGTTGAATGTTTCGGTATCCATAAGTGTTAGATCTTGCCCCTGGAAAGCTGCCGCACCACGAATTGTAGATTGCTTAAGAGAATAATCACTCTTAAGATAGGTCTCTCCAGCTAAATGAAATTCGCCTTTCCCTTTGAATGATTTTAGCATTGGAATCATAGCGTCAACAGAAGGAATCAGAGCAACGAGTTCGGAAACATCAATATCTAAAAGGTGAAAATCGATGCCAGAAAAAAGATGATTTTTTCTGTCCGAACGGTACATTGCCGTTAACTGCATATTGGCTGCTCTACTCGTAAAACCCATTTGGTCCAATACAAGCGTACCATCTTTAACGCTTAGTCCACCTTTAATGTTTTCGATAATATTATCATTTACGATAGTCTTATCAATTGTTGTGTTTAATCGAATTTCGACACCTTTAGGTACCATAAACGGATCGTCTTCGGAGCTAATAGCTTCGTTGCTAACAAGAGTTGAATCTTGATTTCCCATGCCGCTAAAAATGTCCATCAGCTCATAGATATCGGTATTTTTAGAGACCAAATTAAAGTTCCCTTTAAGCAAGGCTTGCTTGTTAAGATACTTAGAGATGTCGGTAAGTTTACCAGTAAGGCTAAAGTCGGAATCACCTAAAATTAAATCAGCTTTCTTAATCACCATAGTATCGGGATCAAGTGTAAACGATATGTTTGGAATCTCACCCTTCAGTTGTTCACCTAAGTCATAAATGGCATCGGAGAAATTGATAGCCACTTCGGGTTGCCATTTAAGTATAATATTATTCTGCGAGTCGTCGTACTTCAGATTTGTTTTGGCATATAGCTTTTTAGCATCAAACAGAATAGAGTCTTTGCTAGCGATAACAATTTCTTGACTGTTAAGTGTAGAATTGATAAGCGCAATTTCTTGTTTCGCTTCACGTGTTGGAGCATATTCAAATTGTCCCTTTGCATGGTTGGCGCTAACCGATAAGGTATCAGCCGAAGCATAAAGGCTATCAAATTTAAAATGACAGGACGATATGGGTGCAGATACGCCTTTTGCCAGCTGATTGATATCCACAGAAAGCTCAAGATTTTCTGTCGCCGCACGCATAGTAGGAGACAGGTTGATATTCAAGTTTGGTGCCTCAATACTGATGTTTGCAAACCTAAGGTTTTTATCTAATCTGCTTTGGCTAGGTAAATTAAGTTTAAGCTTCGCCTGAGGCAAGTTCACCTTTATACTGTCGTCATAGCAGGCATAAAAATTTTGGGTCTCGAAATCGCCAGTTAAATAGATACGGTGATAGGCCTCCTTATCCAAATCAGACTGAGAAAACTGGGTATGCAGATTGCCATTAAGAGAACCCCGAACACTAATGTTTTGATCTTTGGGTATAAACGGCTTAAAATCGGCTAAGTTAAAATCACTTTTCGAATAGATGTTGTAGACTGGCGTTTCCAAAATGTTTGAAATTTCGCCTTTAAGAGAAACTGAACTGCGCTCTATTTTGGCAGAACTACTGTTTATAATCAGGTTCGAACTCTGGTTTTTATTCAGATCTACCTTAGTCGACATTGATAATTGAATAGCCTTAACGCTTGGATAACCCGTGTACTTAATTTCGCCCTTATAGTATTCAATATTTGCTGTTACAAGGGGAGTGCTTGTCTCAGACATAAGCCCAGTTACCGATCCCGATACTTTTGCGTAACCCTTAGCCCTTATATCTTTTAGCGGCTCCGAATAGGCTTTAGGAACAAGAGCTATAATTTTTTCAATATTCAATTCCTCAGTCGAATAGTTCATGTTGGTTGATATCGAATAATCTTTCAATACGTTTACATGCCCATTAAATGAGATGGCTTGCTCATCGTTAACAAGGAGTCTGGACTTCTTAAAATCATAAGAATTCTCCGATAGCTTGGCATTAAAAGCTAAGTGTGTGTCAAATTTCATCTGAGATAAAAGTGTATCACCAGCCATAGAAACCGACATGGCCTTACAAACAAGCTTTAAATCGGAATCGAATAGATTTGTGTCCTTAGCCTTAGACTTAATTTTTAGATCACAATTCTGGGCCTCAACATAAAGAGCCATTGAGTCGGATGTTGTAAACAGCAATTTATTTAATTGCATATCCAAATCAAAATACTGTTTCTTTTTGTTGTATTTAAGCTCCAGCTTAGCATTTAAGTTGTTAATGTCAGCTTTTCTAAATGTTGACTCATCGGTATAGGTGGCATTAAAATTCTTAAATTCCACATTGCTAATGTCGATATCATCAAATGATGATGCTTGAG
The DNA here is from genome assembly GCF_054254355.1 of Ancylomarina sp. YFZ004. Classification (NCBI taxonomy): domain Bacteria; kingdom Pseudomonadati; phylum Bacteroidota; class Bacteroidia; order Marinilabiliales; family Marinifilaceae; genus Ancylomarina; species Ancylomarina sp. YFZ004. The sequence goes on along the minus strand of NZ_JBTCHQ010000012.1, from coordinate 24,733 downwards.
AATCAGCTTCTGACGAATCGGAACTGCTTTTTAAAATATCGATATTAGAGTGACCAAGCGAGTCTATTTTGAAATTCAAATAGCCATCTTCAACAAGAAATGGGTTAAGCTTTATATTGCCGTCCAACAAATACGACATCACATTTACCGAAGCAAAGCATTTGGGGGTGTATAAGAGCGTATCCGTTTTCGAGGTATTCGTACTCTCTGTTAAACAGAGGTTAGTGATCTCAAGCCCAAAAAATGGATAAGTACCAAAAAAGGTAGGTTCAACTTTTTCGATAATAGTATGGCAGACTAAATATTCTTTTGCCTGTTTATTAACTATTGGTGTTAATTTTTCTGGTGTAAAAATATACCACATGCCCAGTGCAGCAGTTATTATCAATACAAAAACTAATACCAGTAAAGCTTTACCAACCTTTTTTAATATTCGCATTTTACTATAATTTGCTAAATGATTCTATTTTTCCGTATTTGTCTTTATACTCCATTGATGTTGCTGTTAAGTTTGTAATGGTGTATACTTTTGGAGCTACACCACCAGTTACGATGATATGAATTTGCTCCAACTGATCTTTGTCTATAGTCCAGGTGAATTTCTGAGCTTCTTCTTCTTTTACATCATCAGCAGTATCCCAGGTAGCACCTGATTTATCTTGATTGTATTTTTCGAATAATGTCCCACTTTTCCATTTGCCAATAATTAATGTCTCATCAAAACTGGGTTTAGTTTCTTCGTCTGTAGAACACGAGCTTGTGAATAGCGCTGCGAATGCAAGGCTTAAAATGATTAATGCTAAGCGTTTCATTTGTTTTTAATTTGTTTATGAATAGACCTATTTGTTGCTCAAAAATAAAGTTCAAAAATAAGACTTTATTTTAGTAAATGGATGAAACATGAATTGTTAATTATGAAAATATTACAACAGATTTTCTTTCTGGTTCCTGAGCCTGTCGGAATGCTAAACTCACAAGACTTTAGTCCATTCCGAAAGCCTTCGGAACCCTAAAGCTTTGACTTTTTCAATTTATTCCATTAGTCAATACCTAGCCATCATCAGCTTATTTAATAGGTGGTGAGAAGTTAATCCTTAGTATAGATAAGAGAGATCTACTGTTTCTGGCTGATTGCCTGTTTCTTTGTCTTGTGATTAATGATCAAGATACCTGAGATAATCAGCAAGCCACTCATAAGATGATAACGTGTAAATTCCATTTAGTAGCTACTATCAACAAATCGTATTAATCTAAATAGAACTTCCCTTTTTTGAAAATTCTTTTGCTCCAATATAGGAATGGGGTATCGGCTGCAGCGACAATAAATTTCAAGAAATACGTGCTTATAAATATTTCCCACATAACAGCCGTTTCAAACACGCCCAAAAAAGCAATAAGTACAAAGATATTACTATCAATGAGCTGAGAAACAGATGTACTCAAATTATTGCGTATCCAAATTTGGCTGTCTTTGGGAAAGCGTTTACGCCAAAAATGATAAGCCCAAATATCATGTCGTTGAGAAAGTAAATATGCCGCAAGGCTTGCAATAGCTATACGGGGCATTAAACTGAATATTGTTCTGGTCGCTTCGTGTGCAGCACCTGCAAACTCATCTCCTTCTAGCGGTATAAAAAGCAAGGACAGATTCATTAATAGGGTCATGGAAATGAGACTGAAAAATCCGATCCAAACAGCCTTTTTGGCCTCTTCTTTACCGTAGTTTTCCGACAAAATATCGGTCACTAAAAAGGACGAAGCATAAACAATATTGCCTAAAGTTGCAACAAGCCCAAAAAACTCAACGGTTTGAATAACTTGAATATTGGCAATAATAACAGAAATTGGAATCCAAATAATAAGTCCCCATTTTCCAAATAAGCGGTATGCTAAAATAATTAACAGGAAATTTGCCAGCAACATGACTAGCCATAAAATTTCATTTTGCATTTTTTTGTTTTTTTTAATTGAAGCATGAAAGGATATTCACAAACAATTGTTGTTACGCCTTTCTTTAAACTTCCTTGCAGGGAGATGCCACCTGCTTTGTGTATACTAAATTCAGGCTGCAAATGTAAGAAAAATTGTTTGTTATGGATTCTAATGATTTGCCTTGCCAAGTAATTTTGGCACGTATCTTTTATCAAGTTCAATTCTAATGCTTAGTAGGTTTATGTTGAAGCAAAATAAGTAAGAGGATCATCTAAGCTAAAGTATCACGAGCCTTGATGAGCATCCCGAAATCTTAGCATACGAAATTTAGCAAGAGCGCTAATCCCATCACAAAGCCTTTGCCATCATTAGCTAATTTAATAGGTGGTGAGAAGCTCAATTTTTTAAACAGACAAGAGAGAACTATTGTTTTTGGCTGATTACCTGTTTCTTTGTCTTGCGATTGATAATTAGTATTCCTGAAACAATCAGAAGACCACTTACGAGATGATAGAAGTGTAATTTCTCTCCCAGCAGCACAAAGGCAACTAAACCACTAAACAAGGGTAGAAGGTAGTAAATCATGCCTGCAGAGACAGCTCCAATTTTATCAATAGCCTTATTCCATGAAAGAAAGGAAATGAGGGAAGCACATACAGCGACATATAGAATTGAGCCTAGGATGGGCAGTGTGAATACAACTTCCTGATTCTGGCTCGAGATCCAAAGATGAAAAGGGAAGAGCAGAATTAGCCCAATCAGAAAAGTTGAATACTGAAGCGTTATAATACTCATTTTCTTGTCTTTGTTCTTAATCAAATGGCTATGTATCGCAAATATAAAAGCTGACATAAGCATAAGCGGATCTCCAGCATTTAAGCTCAATTCTGCTAGTTTTGCGGGCTGTCCTTGGGTAACAATGCTAATGACACCAAATAAGACGACAAAGATTCCCAAAACCTTCTTTAAACCTAATCGTTCCTTGAAAAACAGGATAGAGATAAGGAGGATAAAGATGGGGAAGGTGAGCATGATCAGCGACATATTAACTGCCGTTGTGGAGCATCCTGCAAAATATATAAGCGTATTAAAGGTGCTCACACCCAATAGTGCTGTTAGAAAGAGATAGGGCAGTCGTTTCTTTATAATGCCCCATTCTCGAATAACAGATTTGATGGCAAAAGGCGTAAATAAAAGCGTTGCCGTCAGCCAACGGTAAAAAGCCAGGTTAATAGGGTGGATACTATCTGAAAGACCTCTTGAGACAACAAAATTACCTGACCAAAATGCTGTTGCCAACAAAGCAAAGCCCACACCGATTAAGAAGTTGTTATTTTTCATCAAAAGTCTATTTCTCCAATTGTTATCTAATAATTAAGCCTGAATTATTGCCTAAAGACAGACCGCGAATATAAGATTAAATAGTCGCGGTTTACATCTGTCTGTCTGCTTATTGTTATCTAACAAAGTTGGTCATTATCTTTCTTTCCTGACTTGGAGCTTCAATCTTGTCTTTCCCATTCTCTATGAGTTGAAGCAGGTAGGCCATATTCTTACCTAGAACTCTCATAATTTGAACACCCTCTTCATCCTGATGTACTTGTCCTGGCATCATACCATGGATGACATTCCAGTAATTCGATGTTGGAATCATCATTTCGGAATAAGTCAGGTAGTTATTCATTTCGTTGAAAGCGGGCAGGCCTCCTGATCGACGAACAGTTGCTATTGATGCGCCTACTTTATGACGGAATAGATTAGCATTTGCACCTGCAACGTAAAAGGCACGATCGAGGAAGGATTTCATGCTAGCACTCAATGATGCGTAATGCACGGGGGAGCCTAATAGAATCCCATCAGCCTCTTTCATCTTTTGAATCCAAAGGTTGACATCATCATTTTTTATTACACACTTTTCATCTCGGTTTTTAAAACACAGATTGCAAGCTGTACAGGCTTTTACATTTTTCAGACCCACCGAAATAATTTCAGTTTCAATGCCCTTTTCTTCCAGTTGTTCACAGACCAATTTCAGTGCATGGTAAGTATTACCTTCTTTTTTAGGACTTCCGTTAAGTGCAACTACTTTCATTTTGTTTGATTTATTGTTTTTTTTGAATTGCTTTTTGATAAGACAAAGCTACTATCAATTAAAGATAAGAAATGCTAATGACGTGTTAAAGCTAAATGTGAATCTTTGCTTATTCTTATTCAGACGAACGAAATAATTGTAGGCTCTATGTCGAATATAATGGGTGAAGTTTTATTTGTTAAACATCACTAGTTTTATACTTGTAATTATCATTCACGCAGTTAAAGATTGAGAAAATCATTCTTCTTGAATTTTTGCTGCTTTTTTTCAAGAAACGAGCGAAGCGAGTTCATGAATACCCATTCAATTATGAATGAATAAAAAAGGACAAGCCCGTCCGGCAAGGACATTAATATGTGAATTTCTGATTATTTATATACGCTGCTTTTACGTCATAATATATGTCGCATGATTTATTTTCAGCTCGAATTCAGATTAAAAATGGATAAACGCCTAGGATAAATACTGAATTGTTTTTTGTTTATCTAATCTAGATTTTGTTAAGTAATTATTGTTTTGTAGGTTTAAAACAAATATTATCATAATTAAACAAATTAGTATGAAAAAAATCATAGGCGTCGTTTTTATTATGAGCATGTGTTTTCTGTCTCATTCCCAATCTGTAAAAGGAGTTATTTTGGATAAAAAAACAAATGAAAAAATTTGTTTTGCCACGGTTTATTTTGACAATACATTTGTTGGTACAACGTCTAATAACGAAGGGCAATTTTCTTTAAAATTACCTGCCAATTCTAATATGCCACTGGTGGTGAGTTCAATTGGCTATTATTCAGTGGGTATTCCAAAGTATACTAGAAAAGATCCCCTAGTAATTTATTTATCCCCTAAAGACTATCAGATTCGGGAGTTAAACGTATTGGGAAAATCTCTTGTAAGAAAAAGGAAAAAGTATTTAAGGATATTTAAGAAGCAATTTCTTGGAAATACAGAGAATGGTATCACTTGTGTTATCACCAATGAAGAAGATATTAGTTTTAATTATCATAGCTGTTCCGATACGCTTAAGTGCTTTGCCTTAAAGCCAATAGAGATTGAAAATAAAGCGCTTGGATATAAAGTTCAGTTTTTTTTGGATAAATTTGAATACCATTGGAAAACACAATCATTACTCTATCTAGGAAATACCATTTTCAAGGAAGATTTTGCGACCAATGGAAAGAATAAACTTAATTATTTAGGAGAAAGGAAGGATACATATCTTGGATCAAGAATGCATTTTTTTAGATCGCTTTGGAACAATAAGCTTACAATGAATGGGTTTTCGGTTAGAGATGAACAGGGTACAGAATTAAGGTATGACAAGTTCGTACATCATGGATCACTTAATCTAATAAGTTCAAAAGAAGGAAGAAAGAAATATGTAGGCTATTTAAAGGATTTATATATTTATCATTATTCTAAAGTGAGCCATTTAAAAATTAATGAATACAGAGTCTACTTTGATAAAAGAGGGTATTTTGATATTGGTCTTTTTTGGAAAGGAGAATTGGCAGATAAGCGCGTAGGAGACAAATTACCATATGAGTATGTGTTGGAATAATGAATTTAATAATTAGGATTTTTATTCAAATAATGAAGTAGAATCTTGCTATATGTAAGTTGTTGAGATGGCTAGTGAACCTAAGCATAGCATCTCAACATCTTGCTGAAAAAATCGAATGCAAAGAGAACCATAAGTCAAATATTACGATTGGGATGTTTTTCATCTAAAAAATTAATATTGAGGATTAAACCTGTTGATTACGTCTTTTAAACTTTAAGATCAATAGCGTCCTAAATGTTTCTATTCATGTTATGTATTTTGTTGCTAGCCATATGTTTAAGACTACTAACAAGATGAAGAGGGTTCTTTTTGAGCACCTCAGAATATGGCCTCTTTTTTAAATGTTTTTCGTTTTACGAAAGCTTTAGAAAGACCGGGAAGTTGAGAACTTTGTTCGAAAATCACCCGGCCGCACTTAAGCATGAGGCAAATAAGAAAGATAACGCTCCCGATGCATCGGGATTGATTTTTTTTATTCGTAAATATAATTTCGGGCTCTCATGATCTCACTATGTTCGGTAGCTTCGTTTTTTGGATCAAACCAAAAATTGGAGCGTAGCGGAAATCGTGAATACAATTGAAATTATGCACTGAATGAACAAATGAAGTCTGGTTTATTCGCAAAGCTCATGAGCTCGCAAGCTCGGTTGGGCGAAGCGCCAATTTATTAGGACAAAATTGATTATTTATACACGCTGCTTTTACGTCATAATATATGTCACATTACTTATTTACAGCTTGAATTCAGATTAAAAATGGATAAACGCCTAGGATAAATACTGAATTGTTTTTTGTTTATCTAATCTAGATTTTGTTAAGTAATTATTATTGTTTAGTTTAGATTTGAATGTTATCATAACTAAATTGATTAAGATGAAAAAGATCATAGGGACAATTTTTATTATTTGTATCTGTTTTTTGTCTCATTCTCAGACGATCAAAGGAGTCGTTCTGGATAAAAACACCAATAAGAAAGTTTGTTTTGCAACTGTTTATTTTGACAATACATTTGTTGGTACAACTTCTAATAACAAAGGTCAATTTTCTTTAAAAATTCCAACCAATTCTAATATGCCTTTGGTGGTGAGTTCTGTTGGCTATTATTCAGTGAGTATTCCAAAGTATATTAGAAAAGACTCACTAATAATTTATTTATCCCCGAAAGAATATCAGATTCAGGAAGTAAGTGTAAAGGAAAAATCTCTTGTAAGAAAAAGAAAAGCTTATTTAAGGATATTTAAGAATCAATTTATTGGAGATACAAACAATGGTATAGGCTGTGTTATCACCAATGAAAAAGATATTAGTTTTAATTACAATAGCTGTTCTGATACTCTTAAAGCTTTTGCCTCAAAGCCAATTGAGATTGAAAACAAAATACTTGGATATAAGCTTATGTATTTTTTGGATAAATTTGAATACTACAGGAAAACACGCTCGTTTTTCTATATAGGGCATATCGTTTATAAGGAAGATTTGGCAGTCAATGGAAAGACTAAGTTAAATTATTTAAGAGAAAGGAAGGATACATTTCTTGGATCAAGAATGCATTTTTTCAGATCGCTTTGGAACAATAACCTTACAATGAATGGGTTTTCGGTTAGAGATGAGTGTGGTATAAAATTAAGCTACGATAAGTTTGTGAAAAATGTATCACCTAATCTTATAAGATCAAAAGAAAGTAGAAAGAAATTTGTAAGCTATTCAAAGGATTTAAATATTTTTCATTATTCTGAAGTGAGTCATTTAAAAATTACAGAACCCAGAGTCTACTTTGATAAAAAAGGATATTTCGATATAGGTCTTTTTTGGGAAGGAGAAATGGCAGACAAGCGCATAGGTGACAAGTTACCATATGAATATGTGTTGGAATAGTGAATTTAATAAATAAAATTCTTGATTATGATTTTACCCATGATGTGTGTGTGAAAGAATTTAAGAATTTGGATTTAAGAAAAATATGTGTTCCAAATGCATTTCTGATTCGGTAAAACTGATTGGAAAACTTAATTGAAACAAGAGACTAAAAAAAACGATGTATTTAGATGGTGTAGAAACAGAAAGGCTAAGAATTAGAAAACTTAATAAGTCTGATGTGGATACTTGGGCACTGTTTTTTGATAATAACCCTTCATTAGAATACTTGGGGCTTGATTTGAGACTTGATTCAAAAGTGCAAGCCATTGATTGGATTGAGAGGCAATTGTGGCGCTATGAAAATGGTAAATTTGGTCACCATGCCTTGATTGAAAAGAAGACAAATCGATTTATTGGGCAATGTGGTCTACTAAGTCAAGAAATTGACGGTGAACAGGTGATTGAAATTGGTTACCATATCCTACCAGAATACTGGGGCTCAGGTTATGCAACAGAAGCTGCTCAACTATTTAGAAACTTTGCTTTCGATAATGAGATCTGCCAATCGCTTGTCTCTATTATTGATATTAGAAACAAAGCATCTCAGAGAGTCGCTGAAAAAAATGGAATGCAGATTGATAAACAAAGCACATATTACGAGCTGGACGTATATGTCTATAAACTAACAATTGAGACGTACAAGGGTTTGATATAAAGAACTTTTGATCACTTATAGTATCTTTAATGCAGCCCACTGAGGCGCAAAGCTCTTTTCTCCAAACTTGCCAAAGTCGCAGGTGATTTCTTTATCAGTACTACTAACTACAATCCCTTTACCATATTTTGGATGGCTAACTTTCATATCCTTCTTCCAAGGGCTATCCTTTGCTTCTTGAGGATCTACGGGTTTATTAATTATTTCTGGCTTAGTCGATTCAATACGTTCGATAAGTACCGAAGGAATGGCATTGAGAAAATAGGAAGGCCCTTCTTCAGCATTCCATGCCGTACTTTGACTGTGCCAGGATATTTCCATATTATTTTTGGCACGTGTGAGCGCAACAAAGAGTAAACGCTTTTCTTCCTGCAAATGTTTGGGACCTCCTTTTTGTCTATTTAGGGGAATCAAACCTGTGTTGGCACCGCTCAAAAAGACATGATCAAACTCCAAGCCCTTAGCTGCATGTATAGTCAATAAGTGAACGCCATTCTGACTTTTCTTTATGCCGGTATTAATCTGGAAGTGACCTTCCAAACTCACCTGACCCATAGCGGCCTGGTAGGCTTCTACACGATTCCCAAAGCTCTGATGCTGTATGTAAAGCTCCAATTCTTTTATGGCTTGCTTCACCTGATTTGCATTCTCATTGTAATGAACCGAAGTGGGTTTTAGCTGTTCATCTAAATTGAAATAGCTGTATAGGTCAAAATTAGTAGTTGTGTTTAATAGTTCATCTTGAAAAGCCAATAAGGCATTCCCCAATTTGATATGAGTTTCCTCTTTTGGATATTTAACCTGAAGAAAAGCTGTGAAGGCCTCTATTTTACTATTGAACGTTTTCTCATTATTGAATTTACTAAAGGCATTCAGTAAGACTTTACCATTTTTTAGACAACCAAAATCGCTGGAAGTGAAAACAGATAAAATACTATCCAAGTCGTTGGGCTGTAATCCAGCTAAGAGAAGCTTCTTAAGCCAAAATAGGGCAGGGTAATCCTTCAAATTACTTTTAATAACGACCTGAAAGGGAATCCCTTCTTTCTGGAAGATAGACTCGAAGATATTAATTTGCTGGCGAGTACGAAACAGAATGGCAATTTGTTCCCATGCTGTACCGCTAGAATGCAAGGCTTTAAATTGACGAGCATAATAAAAGGCTTCTTGGTTGTCGTCGAAATGATTGACCAATCGCAGCTTATTCCCAGCTGTTCGCGTAGCTTGCAGATCTTCTTGTTCTTGGTTGAGTAGACAGGCTGCAGCACTCAATAGCTGACCTGAACTTCTATAATTCAGAGGTAAACGCATCATGCAACAGCTTGTGTCTGCAATATAACTCTCAAAAATTTGATCGGTACTGCCGCGCCAGGCATAAATACTTTGGTTGGGATCACCCACTGCAAAGAAAGAGCTGCCTTTTACTGAAAGGTAATTTAAGAGCTGAACTTGTTCGCTATTGCAATCCTGAAACTCATCCACAATAACCCATTTCGCTTCAAGTGGGCATTCTTGTTTTAAAAGCCAATTGGCAATGGAGATTAAATCATCGAAATCCATCAGATTATTAGCTTGTTTTTCCTTTCGGGATATGTCTAGCAATTGAGGGAGATCATCTTCATTCTTCATATTTGCATAAAGAATCTGCTTCTCGTTGCGATATAGTTTCAATCGCTGATCCAGTTTATTCTGGTATTTAACATCAAGCTCATGTGTAAGAATCAAACGATGAAGAAATTCTTCTTGAGCCTCCTTATCCATTATAGAAAAGGTGGGTGAAAATCCCAATTTACTTAATTGAGGGTGTTCTTTTATTAGCTGACGGGCCACCGAATGAAAAGTACCAAAATAGCGTAGCTCCTCAGACTGGATAGCTTCTGAATCTTCATAAAAAGAGAGTATACGTTCCCTAATTTCACGAGCAGCCTTATTGGTAAACGTGAGCACAATCATTTTGGAAAGTGGAATGGCTTTGATAAAGTGCAAATAGAGAATCTTATGCGTAAGAACAGTGGTTTTTCCACTACCTACCATAGCACTTAATAAAACTTTACTATCCTCAGAGAAAACCGCCTGTAATTGATAGGTGTTAAGTGTCTCGAGAGCCTGTCCTAGTTTTAAATTTCTTTCACTGACCTGTTTAATTTCATAGGTGTAATTTTCACTTGGTTCTGTAAACCTATCCTTGGGTATAACAATACTCTGATGCGGCACAGCTTGAGCCTCGAAGGCAGAGATGGGATCAAACTCATTGCCTTCAAACTCCGTGTTTCTTAATTTTCTATGTAGATGTTTTAAACTCACTCTAACGTTTGTCAATTGTTACTTATTCCCTTATTTAAAGCACTTTGTTTGATGCGAAGTCTGGAAATTTTTAATTTTGTACTTTACTCTTTTACTCTTTTACTCTTTTACTCTTTTACTCTTTTACTCAATTATTCAAATAGCCCTTTCCGTTATTCATAATCCGTTGCAGTTTCAATTGATTTTTGATATTAGCCTCGCCATCATCAACACGTAAGTGTAACTCGAAATGCTCGGGTAGCTGTATCAGTCTAGCCAATTCTGCTTCAAGCCCTTTTATGACTTCAGGTTTTTGAGCCAATTTCAGACTACTATCCGCAAAGAAAAGAATAAGGTCAGTCCCTTTTATTTCGAAATCAGAACTTTGTTTTAAGAAGCGAGCCCCGAAGTGTTTTCCCTTTTCAAATCGATTCAACAGTTCCTGCCATTGACTTTCTACTTGCTGCCATTCAATTTTTTCTAAGACTTTGGGCAAAGAAGCAGGCAAACCATCTATGTAGATACCTTTAGGCAAGGGAACTTCTTTATAGAAAGAACGAAGGGCCCATAGAATAAGGTGTTTGTTTATGCGATGATCGCCAACACAAGCTGGACAGCCTTCTTTACAAGGACAATCTTTAACCAATTGACCTGCATTTTGAATAATTTCTCCAATAAACTCAAAGGCTTTTTCAGAGAAACCTAAACCACCTTGATATTCATCGAAGAGAATAATGGCATGTTTGTGTAAATGTGATTTGGGATGAGCAAAACCAAAGACACCACCACCCAAATCGGAATGGGTAGCCATAACACGCATGGATGCTGCGGCTTTTAGGCAATGAATTAAACCTTCGGTATAATCAAATCGAGGCACTTGTTTGTCTTCCTCATCTTGTTTTGAAGCTTCGAGACTTGGTGCTTTTCCAGTAGCCACGAAGACTTGCACCACATTGTCTGGTATCTGAATCCAACAGGCTTCGGTTTCCATTTGTGATTCAAGAATTTGTGTCAAACCTTCGTAACCCAAGTTCTGATGGGTATTGAATTGCACCATTTTATATCCCGAGACGAGAACACTAACACGAACATCACCAAAGCAGCTATAGATGCGTTTATCTTCCTGCTGATCATGCTCCATTAGAATATCGATATTACCCGGCTTGTGAGGTTCAGTATAATAATTGGAATCCACCTCTTTAACCCAAGCGGTTTTCCCTTCCAAATCCAGATCAATACTCTTGTATTGCACACTGTCGTGCAAATAAATGGCACCAGGATAAAATTCTTTCTTAGCCTGTATCAAATCAACCGTGGTAATGGTGAGTTCCTTTTCTCTGTCAACCACTTTAATAGTATCGCTGGTCATATTTCTCAAACTGATTTCATGAGCAGGAGAGAGTTGACCACTCCATTGATATTGCCCATAATGTTCACTCAATTCACCTTCCTTTTGCAGGAGAGGAATAATTTCTCCCAGATCGGGAAAAGTTGCGATATCATCTATCGTTAAAGGCAACTCGGCAGAAGCGGCACGAATGTGAGCCAATTGTATGTAGAGGTTGTTCTTATCAATCACCGCATTTTCCGATGCTGACTGTAGTAGCCATTCTGGATGCATCCCCACATACTGATCCATGGGTTTTTCTTTTAGCATCAGTAAAGCGTGAGCCTTATTCCCTTTACGACCTGCACGGCCTAATTGTTGCCAAAAACTAGCACGTGTGCCTGGAAAACCACCCATCACAACCATATCCAAACCACCAATATCGATACCCAACTCAAGAGCAGAAGTAGAAACAACACCATAAATATTTCCCTCAAGCAAATCTTTTTCAATTCGGGCACGTTCCAAAGGCGTATAACCTCCTCGGTAACCCGATATTTTATCAGACATATCAGGACCTAGCTTTAAAGGATCATGAGCAAGAATATCTCGACATTCTTTGGTGACAATCTCCGTTTCCCGGCGCGAAATGCAAAAAGTGATCACTCTCACCATATTGCCAATCAAGTTGGGTAAGAGTTCTTTCAATTCTTCGGTTACAGAGCGTTTACGTTGCGCTTTCTTAATGTATTCGGGTTGCCAAAAATGAATTTCTTTTTCAGGAGCCGGTGAACCATCTTCGTCGATAAGTTCAAAGGGCTGATGGCAGATATTTTCGGCTAGTTCGGCAGGATTGGCAATGGTTGCAGAGCTACATAGGAAATGAGGTGTGTTGCCATGGTAATTGCAAATACGTAACAAGCGACGCATCACATTAGAAACTTGTGAACCAAAAGCACCTCTGTAAGCATGTAGCTCATCGATAACCAGGTAATCGAGATTGGCAAACAGGTGCGGGAAACCATAGCGATTATGATTGGGCAAAAAGGTCGCATTAATCATGTCGGGATTGGTGAGAATGATATTAGCCTCCTGACGAATACGGCTACGTTCATTAGCTGGTGTATCCCCATCGTAAATACCTGCCTGAATGCGATGCTTGCCAAAATACTCCACGAAATCAACAATGTTTCGTAATTGATCTTTGGTAAGAGCCTTGGTAGGGTAAATGAAAATAGCACGTCGGCTTGGGTTCTCAAGTATACGCTGAATTACGGGTAAATAAAAGGATAAGGATTTGCCACTAGCCGTACCTGTTGTAATAACCAGATTTTCGCCTTGCATGGCTCGTTTGTACATTTCAGCTTGATGGGAGTAAAGCTGATCATATCCCATCTGACGAAGACAATCCTGAAGTTCAGGATTCATATCGGAAGGGATGGGTACGTATTGTGCTTTTCGAGCGGCTATTTTTCGGCTAGATAAGATTCGATCACCAAAACTCTCTAGTATTTGTTCTATTGTTTGCATAGGCTTTTTCTGAACTTGCAAAGATAAAAAGCTTAAAGGAAAGGCCAACATGAAGAAAGGTCAAAAAAAATAATTAATAATGAGGGATTTGTAATTATTGATGAATAACTGGATTGTTTAATTGATAGGAGATTAATTCTCTTTTTGTGTTAAGCCCTGAAAGGGTGAGATAATCTACAGGGAAACCCAATAGATAAATGAATGTCATTATTGCCTCTTATAAGTAAAGCTCGCATAGCCATTGTTTAGCTTCAGACTATTTTTACAAACAAATTCTATGGTATATTCCTCATCATCAATAGAGGAGCTATGATTGCCTATGCTCTTGGCTGTTAGGATTAACTTTACGGGTTTCAAAACCCATTTCTGATAAAGAAGTGTGTGCATATTTATAGAACTGGCCGTACCATCTTCGTTTAACGTAAAACCCTGAATAGAATTTGGGGTTCCTGGTATAGGTTCTACCCATGAACCAATAAAAAGCGCTTTGTCCTCAGATGAAATAGCTGAAGTTTCGTCGTAGATATCATCTTGTAAAACATTGAACTTGATTATACCTGCAAAAGCAATCAATATAAAGAGTGCTACAATGCTAAGAAGTATGCGTTTGAATTTTTTTGATTTCATAAGATTATTTATTAAGCCTAAGTGAACGTGTAGATTATTGGTGATTTCTTAGTTTAAAAACTAAATGCCATGCCCAGCTGAAAGTGATTGTTATCACCCATCTGTCGTTGACTGAAATCGCTCAATAAAACTCTATCCAAATTCATCCCAACATCTTGAACTATTCCCCAAATATGAAAGCCTTTGTAAGAAATATTAAGACCAGCAAAACCTCGTAAAGCCATCAGTTCGTTGAGCCTTAATCCAAAACCAAATTGGGGTGTCAGTTGCCAGTCATCTCCTAGCTTGATGGCAAATTCGGTATAAGGATAAAAACAAAGGTTTGAGAAATCTTGACTTGTGTTAATTCCTGAGTTAATGGCGTCACCATTCTCAATGTTCTCCAATCGTCTTAGTTTATCTTTAAAGCGGGAGTAGTCGCCACGTTCTATATGCCAACTGCTCTGTAAACCAATAACACGCCAGTGAGTCCTACTGCTAAGGGGGATATTTAAAGCGATTTTTGCTCGTATACCTCCTCCATAGTAAGAGTGGTCACCATCAAAATCTTCAAACTTGCTGGGTAAGTTTTTAACCTGATAGTTGCCTAAAAAACCAAATGCGCCAATGGCATAAGTGACGTGTTCTTCTGATACTGCATAATGGTATGAAAGTTCAGCAGATTCATTCTTTTCATTCTCGTAATAGCTGACATCCTTATTGTACTTTCCACCAAAATAGTTTCGTGATACGCTTTCTTCACCTTCAGCCATGGGACTTTGCATATGGGTATAAATACCTCCGGCAAGACCATCTCCGTAATAGGTGCGACAAGAAGAAATAAAAAGAATACTACTTAAAAAGCATAATTGTGTAAAGGGCTTTAGCCATTTAGATTTTATCAACATATAATAGGTTTGAATGTTTGCTTATTACTCTATCTGATAACAACAATCTCTATTGAGAAAACCCTACCCATTATATTAATATTTTAAATAATTTCCACTTTTAGCGTTAATAAGGGAACTACAATTGACAATGGATATTTGTTATTTTGTAGCAGGTGGATGTAGATGTAACCAAGTATTTGATTAGATCATTTCGAGCCAGGCTTGTTGAACAAGAAGGGTATCTGTTTCCGTAAATTCTGATACACATGATTTATCAAATTCATTATTGTTTTCTGAGAAATAACTTAGCCCATTCTGATATTTGAATAAAATTTCGATCAGTGGGTATTTAAGCATTCCTTTTGTTGACTTTAAATAATAACAATGTTTGAAATCCGTGTTTTTTGTAAATCCCGTTGCAATTGGAAGCTCGGATTCAATATAATATAGAGGTTTGTGTAAGAGGAACGTTTTATTACTGAACTTATCCTTTGTAGAAATCTGGCTTATTTCTTTATCTTCCCAATATACAAGGTTTGCTTCTTGATGCACATCTCTTATTCCAGTATAGTTCTCAAAAGCAATATCCACATTAGAATCAGAGGTGTAAGTCGCCTTCATTTGCCCTGCAAATTTTTTAGTATCAAGTTTGCTTATAATATCTTTATGTCTTTCGATAAAATCTTTACCGATAGGATTCGAGCTAATATCCCCATCTTTAGTATAAACTTTAATCGTAATATCGACAATAGAGTGACTGGTATATTCTCTTGGGTATTCAGAAGTTTCCTTGTCACAACTTATTAGGCTAAGAAGTGTAGTTATTGCAAATATAATATGAGTTTTGTTCATGTTTTGAGAAAATAGTGAGCCCAAAGATAAACAAATTAGTATTTTCTTGTGGACTATAGTTTCAAACTATGTCTGTCGTTTAGTCATGTATATTGGTTTACATTTTATCTTAAAATAAAAAGAGAACTTTCCCTTTAATAGGAAAGTTCTCTTCATAATTATAGTCGATTTATTTTTATTCATATTTCAATGCTTCAACAGGATTCTGTATTGCAGCTTTCCATGTTTGCCAGCTCACAGTTAGTATGGCAATAATAAGTGCCATGATGCCAGATAATGCAAATATCCACCAGCTTAGTTCAATACGGTAGGCAAAGTTGCTGAGCCAATCTCTTGCGATATAATAGGCAATAGGGCAAGCAATAAGAAAGGCCACGATCACCCATTGTGTGTATTCCTTGATCAACAGCATCAGGATTTCAAATGATGTGGAACCATTAGCTTTTCGAATACCAATCTCTTTCGTTTTGTGTTGAATACTAAAAGAAGACAAAGCAAACATACCCAATACGGATAGAATAATCGATAGGATTGAGAACAGTGTTAAGGCTCGCATCTCTTTGTATTGGTTGAAATAGATTTGCTCATACAAATCATCAACAAACTCATATTTGAAGGGATGATCAGGTGCTAAAGCTTCCCATTCTTGTGTTAATACCTTTAATGCCTCAGCTTTTCTGTTGGGATCTATCTTGGCAATAAACGTACTATTGAACATCTTCTTGGCTGCCATTACCATTGGCTTTTCCTTAGAGAACATGTCTCCGTAGTGTAAGTCACCAATGACTCCAATCACCTTACCTTTTTTAAACATTTCAGGCGAAGCAAAATTAAATTTAAATGATTTGCCGATGGCATCCTCAGGCTTCTGAATGCCTAAAACTTTTAGAGCTGATAGATTTAAAATATATTTTTCTTGAAAACCAGGATGTTCTTTAGTGTATTGATCAAAAATCTTCCGGGTAGCTTCGTGATTAGGGTTCATATCATTTATCGCAAGAGCAAGTCTTTCCCATCCAATGGATGAAGTAATACCCATTTCTAGTGATCCAGCAAGAGGTTTGATATTGAATAGCTTGAAAAAATCTGCCTCGATAGAAAACACATTCAGTTTTGTTTCCACAGATTTATCAACACCTTCCATTTCAATAGGAAATGCATAGGTCATATTAAGTCCTGGTTTGTAAAAGGCTGCACTAACATTTCTAATTTCAGGATGCTTTAAACAGGATTCCTTTAAGACTTCATATTTTTGAATCATATGAAAAGGAACATCCTGCATCATGACTATGGATGATTTTTCATCGCCAGGATGCAGATCATTGACCAAATCGATTTGTTTGTGCAAGACAATGGTTGTTATAATTGCAGCAATGGAAAGCATAAACTGGAAAAGCAATGAGGCTACAAACTTCTTGGATCCTTGGTAGGGAGAACGAGCTAGGTCTTTCGAAACTTTAGTTGTGACCAATGGTAGAAGAGAAGCTAAGGCAAAGATCAGGTAAAAGACGAAAGCTATCCAAAGCATATCTAAACCTGAGATGCTAAGATTAAAAGCTGAACCGCTAAAAGCATCAAAATTATAAGCTAAAAGCCCACCCACTAAGATAGCAAAACTGATAGGAATAAGTGATCGGGTGACAATGATCCTGGCTAAATTAGAATAAGATGCCCCATTGATCATATGGATTTTAAAATCTTTCAGATCAGTAATAAACTGCACGTAGTTTAAATTGGTGAAGTTGATAAAAGCAATCAGAAAAACAATTAGCGCACCTATGATCAATATAATTAAGGAGGTCATACTACCATTTATATCCATTTCATCAGTATTATGACTGTATAAATGGATATCTCTTAAAGGCATTAATTGGGAGATTGGATCAGATTCACCATTTTCATTATGATTCTTCCACTCTAAATCAATTAGAGATTTTAGTGAGCTTAAATCTCGTTCTTTATTTAATAAAAGATAAGTATAAGCATTAGTAAAAGCATCTGATTGATCTTCCTTGTTATTTAAAGAAAATAGCAGTTCGGCTTTAAAATGTGAATTGTCTGGAAAGTCTTCCATAACACCTGCAACAGTATAGCTGCCAGATTTGGAATACAAATATTGAGTTTGAATTTTAATCTCTTTACCAAGAACCTCTTCCGTACCAAAGTAAGCCAAAGCTGTCTTTTTACTAATAAGCACCTGATTGGGTTGATCAAATAAGCTTTCTCTGTTACCGCTAATCAATTTAAAATCGAAGAGCTTAAAAAAGTGCTTATCTGTAAAAAAGATCTGTTTTGTGGAAAATTTATTTTTATTAGCAGTTATGACTGAATTTTGAGAAGGGATCAACCTAGTGACTTCTTTAATTTCAGGGAAGTTTTCGTAAAGAGGAAGAATAAGTTCCCCTCTTATTCCTGTAGTTAGCGGTAGTCCATTTGTTTCAGTATTTATATTGAGAATACGATAAATATCATCCGCTTTTGAATGAAAGTTATCGTAGGAGAGTTCTTTTTTGGCGTGGGTGAATATGATAAGGGCAACAGCAAAGGCCAGCCCTATACCAAGGGTGTTGATGCCGTACCATTTCTTGTTCTTTAGGATTTGATTTAATATCATGGGTTTGGGGTGTTAGCTTAGTAATTAATAGTAGCGAATTCTTTAGCGGTTTTCTCTGTCATCACTTCACCATCGAATAGGCGAATAACGCGGTGTGCAAACTCAGCATCTCGCTCGGAGTGTGTTACCATTACAATCGTCATTCCTTCGCTATTGAGTTCGGTAAGCAAATTCATCACTTCCAATCCTGTTTTAGAATCCAAATTACCTGTGGGCTCATCGGCAAGTAGAAGTTTAGGTTTTGCAGACACAGCTCTAGCAATGGCCACACGCTGTTGCTGTCCACCCGATAGTTGTTGCGGGTAATGATTCTTGCGATGCCCAATCTTCATACGATCCAGAACTTCTAAAACTCTAGCCTTTTTATCAGCTTTGCTTACATTAAGGTAGTTGAGTGGTAATTCTACGTTACGAAAAACGTTAAGCTCATCAATTAGGTTAAAACTTTGGAATACAAAATTGATATTACCCTTACGTATGGCATTGCGCTGCTTCTCTTTCTGATTGCCGACCTCCTGATCGTTAAAATAATAATCGCCGGATGTAGGACTGTCGAGCATACCTAATATATTGAGTAGGGTCGATTTGCCACAACCCGACGGTCCCATGATGGCAACAAATTCGCCTTCTTTTATATCGAGATTAATCTGGTTGAGAGCGGTGGTCTCAACTTCTTCAGTTTGGAATCTTTTGCTTAGGTTTTTAATTTTTATCATGCCAATAGGTTTTGTGATACGATTGTTTTATTGATTGAATGCTAATCAAGTTTTAATTATTGATCTCATCTTTATGTTCTAAAACAATTGTTCAATCGCTATGCCATAAGACTCTAGGCCTAGATAATCAGATGCTTGTCGTCTAAGGTCGCTGTGTCTGTGCAGTTAGATTGTAAAATATTAAAAAAAAGACTGTAAGAATACTTTACACTATGTTGACTAGTATGCTTCTTATTTTTACATTTGAAGAGCTAAAGTTATAAAATTATGTCTACTGGTAAAATCTTAGTTGTTGACGATCAAAAATCTGTCTTGGTGGCCTTACAACTCCTGCTTCAAGATGAGTTTGATGAGGTGATCACACTTTCAAATCCGAATTGTTTGTTGAGTACTCTAGAGAATCACTCTATTGATGTGGTGGTATTAGATATGAACTTCTCCGCAGGGGTAAATACGGGTAACGAAGGCCTCTTTTGGTTGAATAAAATATTGGAGCACGACCCCAAACTCAGTATTATTCTTCTGACCGCTTATGGTGATGTGGAACTGGCCGTAAAAGCTATTAAGATGGGAGCGGTTGACTTTGTTTTGAAACCCTGGGACAATCGAAAGCTAATCACGACCATCAAAACGGCCATTCAGTTACGGCAGTCCAAACAAAAGATTGATCGCCTGGAAGGGGAAAAGCAGAGCCTAACTCAAGTTTTGAATAAGAGTGAAACGCAAATGATTGGCCGATCAAAGGTCATGTTCAATTTGAATAGGATCATACAGAAAGTCGCGGCTACAGATGTGAATGTCCTCATATTGGGTGAGAATGGAACAGGAAAAGAGTTGATTGCCAGAGAAATTCATGCTCAGTCGGCAAGGCGGGATGCTGTGTTGATAAGCGTAGACATGGGCGCTGTTTCCGAATCCTTATTCGAAAGTGAACTCTTTGGTCATGCCAAAGGCGCTTTTACCGATGCCAAGGCCGTTAAGTTAGGCCGATTCGAACTGGCTTCGGGAGGAACCCTATTTCTCGATGAGATTGGCAACCTGTCTTTAGCCATGCAAGCCAAGCTCCTGTCTGTTTTGCAAACACGTCAATTGATTCGCCTGGGCGATAACCAAATCAGAGAAATTGATATTCGTTTGGTGTGTGCCACCAATAGAGACTTGATACAAATGGTTGCTGATGGGGAATTTCGAGAAGATCTACTCTACAGAATTAATACCATACACATCGATGTGCCACCCCTACGCCAACGGGGAGAGGATATTGCTGTGTTGGCTGAATTTTATCTGCGCAAGTATGCTCAGAAGTACGGTAAACCCAAGCTTCGTTTCTCTACTAAGACTTTAGATAAGCTCATGCAATATGCCTGGCCGGGCAATGTGAGAGAATTACAACATACCATTGAGAAGGCGGTGATTCTGACTGATAATAAGGAATTAATGGCCGATGAATTTTTATTCCATCAATCCACAAAGAGAGAAAGGGAATACAAGCCTGCTAGCTTAGCTGATATGGAAAAGGAACAGATTGCCTTGGCAATGTCGCATCATTCTGGAAATATGAGTCGAATTGCTAGTGAATTGGGCGTTTCTCGTCCCACACTCTACAGTAAATTGAAAAAGTATGATCTATAAGAAACTCTTTGTGCAATTGATTCTAAAATTGGGTCTTATTGTTTTGCTTTCCATTTTCATGGGGTGGTTGATATGGGAGAGTCCTTATCTTTATATGGCTTTTGCACCACTGGGATTGATTATTTATCTGGTTTACTCTTTGATGCATGACCTGAATTCAACCAATCGATTACTCAGTCAATTTTTTCTAGCTGTTAAGAATGACGAGACAGCTCTAAATTTGCAGCATACAGATGAAGGTAAATCCTTTAATGACTTACGGGATAGTATGCAGGTTGTGAATCAGATCATCAAGAACCTGCGTATGAAATACCAGCAAAAGGAGATCGTAAGCGATGCCATTATCGAGAATGCCGCGGTGGGTATCTTAAGCTTTAATTCTCAGGGATTGGTTGAGAATATTAATCGAAAAGGAAGAGAATTGCTTGGTGTGCATCATTTGGTGAGTATAAAAGCCCTACTTAAAACGGACCCAAATTTGGTTGAGCTTTTTCAAAGCATCCAAGCAGGAGAGAGTCGTGTGTTGAAAACTTCTGTGAATCAAAAATCGCTGCATTTGTTTGTTTCCTGTACCTGTATCAAACTTAACACCGATAATTGGAAATTGCTTTCCTTCTCGGATATTAAAAGTGAAATGGATGCTACAGAGTTGGAATCCTGGCAGCGATTAATTTCTGTCTTAACTCATGAAATCATGAATTCCATTGCGCCACTAACCTCCCTTTCTGAAACTTTGTCTCGCACCTATTCACAGATTGATGCCAAATCAGTGATTGGTGAAAAGAATCTTTCGAAAACACGTTTGGGATTACAAGTGATCCAGGAGCAAGGGGAAGGTTTGATGCATTTTGTTGATTCTTACCGCCAATTAACACGCATTCCCAAACCACAAATAAAAACAGTCAGTATACATCATTTGTTTGAGCATGTGAGAGCACTACTCATTTTGGATGATGATGTTAGGATTCAATATGATTTTTCCATTGAGGCTGATGATCTATCTATTGAAGCCGATGAGAAACTTTTGGTACAGGTTTTGGTTAACCTGATTCAGAATGCACAACATGCCATAAGCGATAAGGGAATAATACAGGTGATTGCCTGTAGAAACTGTGAAGAACAGACCTTGATTAGAATCATAGATAATGGTGTGGGAATCAAGTCAGAAGATATCAAGAATATTTTTGTGCCCTTTTTCACAACGCGTGAGAATGGTTCTGGTATTGGACTCAGTGTCACGCGTCAGATTATATGTCTTCATCAGGCTAAAATCTCAATAGAGTCTGTATATGGGGAAGGCTCGCAAGTAGAGCTTAGTTTTCCAGCTTACAAATAATGAGCCTTTGAATTATTATTTTTGACACAGATCTGTTAAGATGAAATATGATTGAAGCTAATTCGTAATTATCGATTAGTGATGAATAATTGGATGACTAAAATGATTTCCCGCAGATTGCGCGGATGATCGCAGAAATACAATGAATAGTTCGACGCTGATTTAAAATGTCAGGTTATACAAGCCCCAAAGGGGTGAGATCGATTAGCAAAGGGGGAAAGCCCTTTGTAAATTGATGATTGTTTTTTTAAAGCCCTGAAAGGGTGAAATGAATTATCGCAAAGCTCAATAGGTGAATGAATTAGATTGTTCCTTTTTCTAGGTGTAAGATTGGTCGAATTGTATATCATAAAAAAAAGTAAGGACCAGACGCAACCTTTATGGTATTCTCTCATCATAATTAAAGTTAAAAGGTTTGTATTTGCAAGTGTCCAAAATTTGCAAGAATTGTTTAAGTAAAACTTTAATACAGTTGTAATTATAATATGCCATTCTATTTACCTGTAAAGAGTTTTTTATCTATTTTGATTTGGGGTTAAAATAGGTGGGTGCAGTCGTGAGGCTGCACCTTTTTTTTTTGAAAATTAGGGTATTGTATCCATCGCGATTTATCTGGACAGAATAAGTCAAGTGCTCTTTATGAAAAAAACAGTTGTATTCCAAGCAACCTTTTTAGAATTGAGTCATCTTGAAAGAAACATAAATGTTCATCTTATGAAAAACCTACTTATCTTTTGCTTACTACTATTTGCTTTTATGTCTTGTGATCAGGATAATGAAGTGAGTCAAAAAAATGAAATTGATTATGCACCAGTGCTTAACTATTTCCCTTTGAATATCGGAAACGAATGGGAATTTGAACTCAGAGGTAAGCGGGAAGTGGTACAAATACAGAGCCTAAATGGGCAAGCGTATTTTGAGATGCTTAATGATTACGAAACGTCTCGATTTTACAGGGTAAAGAATGATAAAGTTTATGTCATAAGCCAGGCATTAACGAATAAGGAAGAAATGATATTTGATCTAGCTGCTGAGGTAAATACAAGTTGGAACTATGGCCCTGGGAAAGTGACCTTAGCCGATAGAGAGGCGAGTGTTAGTATTGGTGATATTGTGATTGACAATTGTTTAATGTTCAATTTCCATAATGATAATTTAATCGATTATGGTGGGACGGTGTGGTTGGCACCTGGCATTGGTTTTATTCAAGAGACCTGTCAAGAATGTTTTGGTGAAGCCTATGCACTTATGCAATTGAAATCTGTAGTTATCAATGGGAAAAAGGAAGCTTACAACTAAGCTACAATAGACTGTTTTAATTTGACGTTAAAATAGGTGGGTGCAGTCATGAGGCTGCACCTTTTTTTTAGGCTCAATTTTAAAGTATGTCAGAAATTGATAGGCCTGTTTTTGTCTTTCATGAAAAAAGGATATATTCGCACCAGATTGAGCATCTAAATATTTTGTAATTGGTGATATTCCATGCTATGGAAGATTTCGGAATTCACCTTAGCTCATCATAGATCACCTCTGTGTACCATAGCTTCATCATTAAATATTAATGACTTATGAAGCTATTCTCGTATGCCATTTTAGGCTTTTTATTCGTTTTAATTTTTAGACAAGAAATTGCAGGTTTTGTTATTCGTTCCCACATACTTGGGATATGTAAGTCAATGCTTTGCCCTTATCATATGGGCTAACAAATCAAAATTTCAACTTCTAAAATTTAAAATATGAATATTAAAATCAAAGCCATCTTGCTTTTATTATTAGGAACGATATTCTGGGGTATGACCTTTGTTTTTATTAAGGATGCCGTATCCTTAATGAGTGTTGCCAGCTTTCTTGGCTATCGGTTTCTATTGGCTACGCTTTTGTTAGTGTGTCTTTTTTTTAAACGCTTTGCAAAATACGACTGGGCGACTTTAAAGTATGGCGCTTTATTAGCCATACCGCTTTTATTTAGTTTCCTGGCACAAACCATAGGCTTGCAATATACAAGTGCATCTAAGGGTGGTTTTATTACGGGTTTATCAGTTGTGTTTGTTCCGCTGCTTCTTTCGCTTATCCAAAAACGATTACCTAGTTTAAATATTATAATTGCTGTAATTTTGGCTACCATGGGATTGGCTTTTCTGACATTAGGGAGTCATTTGAGTCTCAATATTGGCGATAGCTGGGTCTTCTTATCAGCTATTCTTTTTGCAAGTTATATTATCATGGTGGGTCGGTATGCAGGTAAGAGTGATGCTATATTACTATCTATAACTCAGTTCTTTCTAGTTGGCATAATTTGTATCAGCTATTCAAGTATTAAAGGGGACTTGTATTTCCCAAACGAGTATAAGGTTTGGCAGGCCATTATCTTCACTGCTTTATTTGCCACCGCTTTTATGTATACGGTTCAGAATTATTATCAGAAGTATATATCTGAAATAACAACCTCAATTATTTTTTCATTTGAGCCACTATTCGCTGCAATCACAGCCTATTTTTATTTAAACGAAGCTCTAACTGAAAGAACTGTTATAGGTGGCTTAATGATTTTTGCAGGTATCTTGTTTGCTGAAATTAAGATGGAAGGCAAGTTTCAGAAAATTAAAAGAAGATTAGCTTTTTCAAGCGATAAGAACTGATTCCAAAAGTATCCCATAATTTCTAATTGCGAAGCAAAAGTCTCCCCTTCAGGGGAGATACAGAGGGGTGTAATAGCTATGACTAAAAGAAAATGTTAGTGTGAGAATAAAACCTCTCCTTACTAACCCCTCTCAATTGCGAAATGTC
>NZ_JBTCHQ010000011.1:0-178327 GCF_054254355.1 Ancylomarina sp. YFZ004 | reverse complement strand
TAGATTAAAGTACATTCAATAGGAATAAGGTTTCTATTTGAATTAAAAATATAAATCAACCCTAGTGTTGATGACAATTTCAGGTATCTATAGCAATAGGGTTCCACCTCTTACCATCCCGAACAGAGAAGTTAAGCCTATTAGCGCCGATGGTACTGCCGAAAGGTGGGAGAGTAGGTCGATGCCGACCTTTAAGCGTCTTGTTTCTAACGAAGCAAGACGCTTTTTTTATGTGATAATGCGAACTAAGTTTAATTTTTGAGATGCTTTTATAACTTTCGCTCAAGCCGCTGGGCTCTTACTTTTTGCTTAGATCAAAAAGTAAGCAAAAAATCAAGTCAGTCTGATCCTAGTTTTCTCTCTGTAGTTGAAACTGTAGCACGCCTTACGGCAGACTGACAAAGCCCGCTCAAAACCTCCTCAAAAATACTTTTGATATAAGTATTTCTTGAATGTGCTCATATGAATATTTGGTCGATGCCGACCTTTAAGCGTCTTAAATTCTAATAAGTATTAGGGAGATATGTTTGATGGATTAAAAAAAATAGGCCTTATTTGCTTGATGCAAATAAGGCCTGTTTTGTATTTGATTGTCTAGAATTAAATTCTAAACCGATAGATTACAAACTAAAGAAGTATGAGAATACTTGTCTGATGTAAGCATTGTCTTTAACACCTCCTGTTTCGCGAACAGAGTGCATAGCAAACATTGGATTTCCTATATCAACTGTACGAATATCGATTTGACCAGTTGAAACATTACCTAAAGTACTACCTCCGACTAGATCGGAACGGTTCACAAACTTTTGGTAAGGCACCTCAGCATTTTTACAAAGTGTTTCAAATACTGTTCCTGAATCTGCATCAGTTGTATATTTGTTGTTGGCATGAATCTTAATAACTGGCCCTTTATTAATGAATGGACGGTTAGTAGGATCGTGCTTCTCTGAAATATTAGGATGAACGGCATGAGCCATATCTGCAGAAATCATAAATGAACTATAGATAGCTCTATGGAAATCTTCCATATTCTTACCTAACTTATAAACGATACGCTGCAAAAGATGGCGTAATACAGGAGATCCCGCTCCTTGTTTTGTTACACTACCAACTTCTTCGTTATCGAAAATAGCTAGCATCTGTGTTTTGTTAGTTGTTTTTGAATCAAGCAATGCTTTTAAGCCAGCATGTGCCATAGCCAAATCATCTAATTTAGGAGATGAGATGAACTCTTCGTTTAATCCGAAAATAGTTCCTTTTTCAACTTCAAATAATGTTACATCAAAATCAACGATAGACTGAGCATCTATTTTCAACTCTTCAGCAATAAGATTGATTAGACAGTTTTCCTTTTCCATCTCATCTGTGATCATCGAAAGTAAAGGAAGCATATCCTTCTGCTTGTTTAGAGCAACACCTTCGTTAACTTCACGGTTTAAATGAATAGCAAGGTTTGGAATCACCATCAATGGACGATCTATCTTAACGAATAAGTGTTCTGGATTAAGTGGATCGTTTGATTGTACACAAACTCGACCTGCGATAGAAAGTGGACGATCCATCCAAGTGCTTAGAATTGGAGCACCATAAACCTCAGTGTTTAGTTTAATGTAGTTTCCTTCAACAGTAATTTCAGGATTAGGCTTAATCTTGAAACCTGGAGCATCGCTATGGGCACATACTAATTGAAAACCTTCCTCTTCAATTTCTCCTTCTCCAATTGTGAAGGCGAAAATTGCTGAACCATTTTTTCCTGTGAAATATTTACCACCCTTGTTGATAGTCCATTCTTCACGAAGATCTAATTCTTGAAACCCAGCTTCAACTAATTCTTCTCTAACATTGTTGACTGCATGGTATGTGCTAGGACTGCGATCTATAAAATCGATTAGTTCCTGAGCTTGTTGCTTTTCCAGATTCATAGTGTTTATTTCTTAGGTTTAAGTTCCATATCAAATGCTTGTGATATAGAATACTTAGTTGTTTCTTAATTGAAACTCAAAACTATATTATTTCTTACAAATAATAAACTGTTTTGCTTTTAATCTCTAAGATGATTTGATACTTTATTATCAGTCTAATAAGACTTCATAAATTTGAGAATATGACCATAGTATTGAAATAAAAAAACACTTTCTCCGCGTGGAAAAAGTGTTTTGATAATTTGTTGTAATGAAGACTTAAGATTCATCTGTCTCGGTTATATCTTTATGACGAAGATCAGTTCCATTTTGATAGTATATGGATGCTTCAGCAATATTGGTGGCATTGTCGGCAATACGCTCAATGCTATTTAAAATACTCCCAAAATTAAGGATATTGGTCACATCTTCTACAGCTACACCAGGAGGTGTACTTTTTCTAAGCATTCGTTTAATTAATTTGCGTTGCATATCGTCAACGACGTCATCATTCTGAATTGTCCAAATGGCCGTTTCGTAATCTTCGTTTTCGAAGGAGTCTAAAGCCTTTCTCACCATAATTAGACTCATATCAAACATATTGTGTATGGATTCTTTCTGATTTTCAGGCAACTGTTTTGGCGTTAAATCCATGAAAAAATGTAAAATATTATTCAGTTGATCCCCTATTCGCTCCATATCACCTAGCATTCGTAAATATGAAATGAGCTGACGTAGTTCGCTAGCCATAGGTTGTTGAAGCCCGATGGTTTGAATAATATTGTGGCTCATCTTTAATTCTAACTGATCGAGCTTTGTTTCATTTTTGGAAAAAGTTTCTAGTTCCTTTTTTGAAAGAGCGTCCAGACCGGTTAGTATGACATTCTCCAGTGTTTCGAACTGCTCATACAATAGTGACTTCATTTTTTGGAAATCTTTATTTATCCCTTCGAATTTTTTATCTTTTTTTATCGACATCTTTTTTGAATTTAATAGTTACAACTTAGTTTATCAATCAATCCTGTCCTAATAAATTGGTGCTTCGCCCAAACCAGACTTCATTTTTTGGCTTGATCCAAAAAACGAAGCAAAAAAGATCAAGGCTGCTTTTAAAATATCTTCCTTATTTGCCTCAAGCTTAAGTGCGGCCGGGTGATTTTCGAACAAAGTTCTCAACTTCCCGGTCTTTCTAAAGCTTTCGTAAAACGAAAAACTTTTAAAAAGAGGCCATATTTGGATGACCTCAAAAAGAACCACTTCATCCTGTTATCAGTCTTAAATATATCGCTAGCAATAAAACACATAACATGAATAAAATATTTAGGGCACTATTGTTTATCAACCAAACTTGCCTGTTAGATAGGCTTCAGTTCGTTCATCTTTAGGTGTCGTAAACATATTCTTGGTTTTACCATACTCTACTAATTCACCCAGATACATAAACATTGAATAATCAGATATACGTGCAGCCTGCGACATATTGTGCGTGACTAAGATGATGGTATAATCCTTCTTTAGTTTTACGAGTAGATCTTCAATCTTAGCTGTAGCTATTGGGTCTAGTGCCGAAGTTGGTTCATCCAAAAGGATGACCTCAGGCGTGTAGGCTAAAGCTCGTGCAATGCATAAACGCTGTTGTTGCCCTCCAGAAAGGAAAGTTCCTCTTTTGTGCAAGGCATCTTTTGTCTCATCCCAAAGACCAACCTCACGAAGAGATCTTTCAACTATCTCATCCTTTTCAGAACGTTTTAGTTTAATTCCATTTAAAATATAAGCGGCTATCACATTGTCATAGATGCTCATAGTTGGAAATGGATTAGGACGTTGAAATACCATGCCGATTTTACGTCGTAATTGTATAGGATTTGTTTTGTAAATATCCTCTCCGCCCAATGTAATGCTTCCTTTATGATGTGTTTCAGGATAAAGTTCGTGCATTCTATTGATCGCTCTCAAGAGTGTACTTTTTCCACATCCCGAAGGTCCCATGATGGCAGTTATCTTGTTTTTTTGAATACCTGCAGAAACTTTGTCGATAGAATATTTATCTCCTCCATACGACACTGATAATTCATCGATGTTTAGAAGTGGAGATTCTATTCGGATGATTCTATCATCCTCTTTATTTAGTATTGTACTTTCCATTTTTTTGCAATTGCTTTAGCTCCTAGATTCAAAAGAAAAATAATAAGGAGAAGAATTAATGAGGCTCCCCAAATTAAATCGATAAGGTTTGGATCATTATAAAATTCCCAAACAAGTAAGGGGATGGCACTACTCGGTTGTGTCATATCTAAATTGATGGCTGAGCTACCCAATGCAGTCAGCATAAGTGGAGCCGTTTCTCCTGCAATTCTAGATATACCAAGTATGATTCCGGTAGAAATACCACTCATTCCTGTAGGAAGGAGGACTTTAAATATTGTTCGATGATAAGGCACTCCTAATGATAATGCTGCTTCTTTTAAAGTTGATGGTATCATTTTTAGAGTCTCTTCGGTTGATCTGACAATAGACGGTAACATCATGATTGAAAGAGCAACACTACCAGCCAGAGCTGAAAAGCCTGAGGTAACAGGTTTTACAATCCAAATGTATGCGATAACACCCAAAACAATGGATGGAACGCCTTGAAGCATATCAACAACAAAACGAACAAGGCCTGCCATTTTACCTTTTGATGTTTCTGATAGATAAATGCCACAGATTAAACCCAGTGGGATAGCAATAAGCGAAGCCATTCCAACAATAATGAGTGTTCCAACGATACCATTTGCGATACCTCCAGGAATAATTTCGTGGTTTACTTTAGCCATCATTGCCTCCATGGTATCAGGAGCAACTTCAATAAAAAAGTTTAAACGTATTTGTTTGTAGCCTTTTTTTACGAGTTGATAGAGTATCGATAATAAAGGTAATGCCGAGATAAAAGCCAAGGACATCATGACAATACTAAATAACTTGTCGTTAAATATGCGCCATTTGAGCTTTTGTTGCGATATAGAATTTGAAATATTCATGTGTTCTGAGCTTAATTAGGCTATGAATTTTTTCATGATCATCTTACCCAATAAATTTAATATCCCCGTAAGGACAAATAGTAAAAGTCCCATTGCTACGAGCGAGGTATATTTTAGTCCATCGGCTTCTCCAAACTGGTTTGCTATTAAACTGGCCATCGTATTTCCTAAATCGAATAGATTCGTTGGAATGTTGTTTGAATTACCAATTAGCATGGTTACAGCCATTGTTTCTCCTATGGCTCGACCGAATGCTAAAATGAATCCGGCAAAGATTCCAGATCCTGCATTGGGAATAATCACATTTTTAACCACCTCAAAGCGCGTTGCTCCCAAGGAGTATGCTGCTTCTTTTAAGTTTGAAGGCACCATATTTATAACTTCAGCACTCAAAGAGGAAGCATAGGGAATAATCATGATAGCTAAAACGAATGACGATGTGAAAATTCCAAAGCCCTGAGCGTTTAATCCTAATTCGACGACGATGGGTCTTATTGTATAAAAACCCCACAAGCCATAAACGACTGATGGAATTCCAGCCAATAAATCAATCATTGATTTTAAGATGGATGCCATTCGCCCCTCTCTAAAATATTCGCCTAGGAATAAGGCTATAGAAAAGGCAAAAGGAAAAGTTAGAGCTAAGGCTAATAGGGAAGTTACTATTGTCCCAATTATAAATGGAAGTGCTCCATAACTTTCTCGCCCCTCAGTAGGATTCCACTCAGAGGAATAGACGAAACCAAAACCAAATTCTTTGAAAGTTGGTATTGATCCTATAATTAGAGTGGCTATAATTCCTAGAGCCACCATAAGAATCAAAACGCCACTTAATTTTAAAAAATACTGAAACAGTCTTTCACTTTTCATTCTATAATTCTGTGGTCAGTTGTAATGAGTTTAAACAGATCTCAAAGCAACTGTAGTTGTAATCGTGTTCAAACGAATTTCGTTTGAAAGAAAGAAGAGGTCCAAAACAAGGTTTCTTTTGGTGAACTTATCAATAGAAAAACATAGATCTGCTCTGAACCTCTTTGTGTTTTAATCGTTTTTTTTTATAATCCTTTACCGTCATAGGTAATCAGATCTAAGATTTTATGAGCTTTTAAAACAGCCTTTTCAGGAAGAGGTGCATAATGTACTTTGCTCGTTTGTTTCTGTGCTTCTTGTCCAAGAACCCATTTTAAAAGAAGTTTGGTTTGCATGGCTTGGTCTTTACTTCGGCCATTGTAAGATTGCTCCTTGTAAACTATCAACCATGTGAAACTTGAGATTGGGTAACCTTGTTCAGCACTTGTATTGGTTAATGTGACACGGGTATCGTTTGGAATGTCTCCAGCAGCTGCATCACTTACCGAGGCAACAGAAGGCTTAATGAAATTACCAGCTTGGTTTTGAATACTAGCAACTGGAATACCTTGTGCAAAAGCATACTCTGATCCGATATAACCAATAGCACCTAAAGTAGAATTGATTGTTCCGGCAACACCCGGATTTCCTTTAGCTGCTAAACCGACAGGCCATTTTAATGCTTTACCAGCTCCAATCTGCTCTTTCCATTCCGAGCTTACCTTACTCATATAATCACTAAAGATGAAAGTTGTTCCACTTCCGTCTGATCTGTAAACAACCGTGATCGCTAAATCAGGAAGTTGAGCATCATGGTTTATTTTTGCAATTCTCTCGTCATTCCATTTTGTTATTTTCCCCATGAAAATACCTTCCATCAATTCAGATGTGAATTTCAACTCTGGTTTTCCAGGAAGATTGTAGGCAGCCACAACAGCTCCTAAACAAGAAGGAATATGTAATACATCACCTGGCATTTCAGTCAGTTTTTTATCTGAAAGGAAGGCATCTGTTGCGCCAAAATCTACAATCTTATCTTTCAAACTTCGAATACCGCCACCAGAACCAATGCCACCGTAGGTTACCAAAAGACCTTTTGACTTGGTGTAAGTTTTGAATATTGTGTTGTAAAAAGGTTGTGGAAAAGTTGCTCCCGCACCTGTTAAAGCTTTAGCTTTTTTCTCGCTATTCTGTTTTTTACCAGAATTCCCACATGATGTCATCATTGAAATCGAAATGATAGCTACTAGTAGTAATTGAAACTTTTTCATTCTATTGTCTTTTAAAAATATTTGTCTGTTTTAAACTAATTTTGCGAACAGCTGTTTGATTTGTTCTGTCCATAAAATCATATTGCAAGTATAATGCTACAGCATTAAGTCAGTTTAAAAGGAATATTAATAAAACATTAGATGTTGG
Organism: Ancylomarina sp. YFZ004; assembly: GCF_054254355.1. NCBI lineage: Bacteria > Pseudomonadati > Bacteroidota > Bacteroidia > Marinilabiliales > Marinifilaceae > Ancylomarina > Ancylomarina sp. YFZ004. The sequence goes on along the minus strand of NZ_JBTCHQ010000011.1, from coordinate 171,138 downwards.
CTCCCAATGTTAAGAGAAGGTTTTGAAATGGGAAAGTAAAGTGTTCTTGAGGGTAGGATTTTCCTGCTGATTTAGCAGATAATAATGGGTCACTCGTCATGCTCTGACTATAGGGAAGCTGTAAATATCAGGGTATGACTAATTGATTTGGGATGATTGGATTTAGCTTAACCGCGAAGAGTGCCAAGTCTGTAATGTTCGCAAAGACCTAATAAGTGCCTTAAGCTCTTTGCGTGCTTTGCGAAAAAATCTTAGCGGGCTTTGCGGTGAATTTTCAATCAAAATTACTCTTTAGAGCGATGTATTGATTTTAGGATTTATTGCTTCAGACTTAATAAACGGAAGCCACTCCCGTGAATGTTTTCGATTTTAATGGATGCATCTTTTTTAAGATACTTTCTCAGTTTGGTAATATAAACGTCCATACTTCTTGTCGTATAGAAATTATCATCACCCCATATTACTTTTAAAGCTTTTGTTCTTGGCAGAACCTCGTCCTCACTCTCGCATAATAGCTTTAACAATTCTGATTCTTTAGGTGAGAGTTTGAATTCTTCATCTTCACCTGTTAGCGTCCTTAAACGGGGAATAAATACAAAGTTTCCAATTTTGAACTCATTCTTACTATTCCCATTCTCTTCATTCAGGTTTCTATTCAGAATAGCTTTTAATTTATAAATGAGTAATTCCGAATCGAATGGCTTGGTAATATAGTCGTCAGCTCCTATTTTATAACCTTGTATAATATCTTCCTTAAGGGTTTTTGCAGTAAGGAAAATAAGAGGAATCGTTGGATTGAGATCTTTTATTTTTTTAGCCAGCGTAAAGCCGTCCATTTCGGGCATCATCACATCTAAAATGCATAAGTCGTATTCATTTTTCATAAAATGATCGTAGCCTTTTTGTCCATCATCACAATGGTCGACAGTGAAATCAGAAAGTTCGAGATAACTTTTCATTACAGCTGCGAAGTTCGCTTCATCCTCTACAAGTAATATTTTTATAGCTGTTTCCATCGTTTATACATTTAAAGGTAAACTAATCTCAACACATGTACCTTGCCCAATTTTACTGCTGACTTTAATATCTCCCATATGTCGATCAACAATCAATTTCACATAGCTCAGTCCAAGCCCAAAGCCTTTTACTTTGTGAATATTTCCTGTTTGTGCTCTATAGAATTTTTTGAAAATACGTTTCTGAGTTTTTTGATTCATACCCATTCCTGAATCTTTAATCCAAACGCAGATCTGTCGTCCCACATTTTTTGTTCCGATTTCAATTTCAGGATTTCCCTCCGAGTATTTAATGGCATTGTCGAGTAGGTTGAAAAGGACATTGAAAAAATGAACTTCATCGACTTTTACAATATCATTAATGGCATCTAATTTCAGATTCAAACTTCCTTTTCGTTCGTCAATCTGGAGTTGAATGTGCTCGGCGGCCTTTTGTATGCTTTCGTTTAAATGTAGAGCTTGTGGGTTAATTTCCAATTCGTGTTTGCCATACAGAGATAATTGCATGATATTCTCAACCTGTTTATTCATTCGGTAGTTCTCGTCCTTAATGATGGCGGTAAAATATCGAATACGCTCAGGCAGACCAATAACTTTAGTATTGACAATTGAATCGCTAGCTAAGGCAATAGTTGCAATAGGCGTTTTGAATTCATGAGTCATATTATTGATGAAATCCGTTTTGATATCGCTGATTTTTTTCTGCTTGAATATGAAAATGACAGTGGCCACAAAACTAGCTAGAATGAAGAATGTGAAAATTCCCGAAAGAATTAATAAAGGGAGAATACTCTTATAAACCAGGCTACCGCGATTTGTTACAGCAACAAATAGTTGATTGTTTTTTTTGAAAACATCACCAGGGAATAGACTCTGTTTGTATTTCGAATTTAAAATGATGGGGTTTTGAATGGAATCAGAACTGAATATGAGCTTATTGTTTTGCCTGTTGGATACACCAAACTGATAGTCGATTTCGATGTTTTCATTCTCGAGAGCTAAATTCAATTGATTGGCAATATCCTCCTGATCAATTCTGTCTTCAAGCTTGTTGTCCTTTAGTTTGTATTCGTAAATAACCTTACTGAATAGGTGTTCTATTTGCTTTTCCTTATTTTTTATTCGAATCAGGGTATCGGTGTCTGTGAGATTGATATTAATGTCAATCGTTGAATTTTTGTCTTCAGAAGAATCACCGTGAACTTCAAGTTCTGTATCATCCGATTGAATTAAGATTTTTGCTCTCGTTTCGAGAAACTTTTTTTTAGAAAGGGAATCGTGATCTCCAGTAATAATAATCTTTTGATGTTTCCTGTGAGTCTTATTGTCTATAAACTCTGATATTTTGACAATTTCATTATCATCGCCATGAATTTCTTTGACCCAATTGAGGCCTTTCCCAATGATGTGAATGTCTTCATCTTGTTCTAAATTCTCAACAACAGTCTCTAATATATCCTTGATATTATCATCAAATTTTTTCTCTTCAACACGAATACTATTCTGAATCCATAAGACTTGAACCCCAATAATACCAATCAAAGAAATTGACATGAGAACGATAAGACCGATGATGAGTTTTTTATTCATAAGAACAGTTTAAGTTTCGCTTATCTACAAATTTAATAATTGAACTAGATTTTGACTCTTAATGAACAGCTAATTAAACTTAAGGAAAAGTTAAAGTTAGGGTTAATTTATTTTTCCCGCTGATTTATCGGATTAACGAGATAAGAATATAATTGCTCCTGCAGATATGTTATCTGCAGGTTTTGACTTGGGGATATCTTATCCACTCAGAAGTCATTCTTTTTTTTCTTGATGAATCTTTTGTTTCTGTCCGTCATGTCCCGATAGCTATCGGGATGACTATAGACAAGCTGTAAAGTTCAGGGTATCCTAACTTTTTCGTCCTATTGATTCAGTATCATTAGCATCGCTCTTTAGAGCGGTACTAATGAATTGTGTGAAGATTGGGCTTTAGCCCTGTGTTTTTATTCTGAATATTTGAGGACTAAAGTCCTTTTGTGAATTGCCTGCGAACCCCGGCATAAATGCCGGGGTAAGTGATTGGAATGCATAAATCTGTCATTCTCTGACTTTAGGCAAGCTGTGAATGTCAGGGAATGACGAAATCATACAGTATCTATTTCCCGCTGATAACACAGATTATCGCTGATAAAAATTGAAGAAGGTATTTATGGGTATTAGGAATTTGACAAACTTGACAGTATGTGTCTTAGTTTAGATTTAATACTTTAGTATCATCTTATAGGAATGATTTTTTTTAAGATATCAGAGAGCTACCATCAATATTGATGGTACATATACGTTAATGCCATGTTAAACCAACTTCTCAGATTGTTTTAAATAGACATTTGTGAGATCAATAATTTATTAAATTACAAATTTGAAGAATTTACTTTTGCTCTGCTTTATTATTCCCCATATTGGATTTGCTCAACAAGTCGTCAAAGGGATCGTTATGGATTCTAATTCTAAGGATGTTATATCTTATGCAGGTGTTTTATTACAAGATCATAAGACGATAACATGGAAGGATGGGTCTTTTTTTATTGAATTAGAGAAAATAGGTCGTGAAGATACTTTATATGTGCAATGTTTAGGATATGAAACCTACAAAGCGCCACTGGCTAATTACTTGGCAAGTGATGTTAAAGAAATATTACTTACTCCAAAGCATTATTCTATTGGGGAAGTTACTGTTTCAACGCAAAAGGTTAAAAGGAAAAAAAATAAAACTTTTGGAATTTATAAAAAGAAGACTAAAGGTTGGTATAAGACTACTTTTAAAAGACAATTTGCTCTTTACATCCCGAATCAGAAAAGTTATGATGGCATTATTCAGAATGTGCGTTTCTACATAACAAATGATGGAACTCCCGATAAAAAATTCAGGATACATTTATATGCTGTTGACAGCCTTACAAATGATCCTGGTAAAGATCTATTGCCGGAAGCTATATATACATCTGGTACAATTGGTGAGGAATGGGTCGTTGTAGATCTAATAAAGTATCAAATTAACTTTCCTCCAACTGGTTTCTTTATCGCAGTGGAAGCATTACCCAATAGTATTGCGGATACATATGTTACAATAAGGAAAAAGAAATATAAAACATCTCAACAAAATGTAGTTTTAGGCTTGTCTCATGAAAAACCTCGTGATAATCTCACATGGTATTGGAGAGAACCGTATGATAAATGGAGAAGAGGAAGAAAACTAGATAAAAACGAAGTTAATGGTCATCCTATGATGGCTTCAGATATTCTAATATTTAAATATTAGAATAATAATTAAAAGCAGGAGATAATACACGCTCGTAGATCATTGGGGGAGTAGGTCTTCAAAACCCATCCGCTTAAACAAAAAACGGCAAGCCACTTGTTTTAGAATCGAGTACTATTCTAAAACAGCGAACTTGCCGTTTCTCACTTTTGAAAGGTAAATTTAGAGTGACGCTGATATCGCTCAGCGCCATCTGTATTCTATTATTTAGTCACAAACTTCTGAGGTTTGATCATTCTCTCTGGTTGTAGCAATTCGTCCAACATCTCTTTGGTCAATAGCTTTTTCTCCAATACCAAATCGTAAACGCTGCGATTGTTTGCAAGCGCTTCCTGTGCTAGTAATGAAGAGGCTTCGTAACCCAAAGTTGGATTCAATGCGGTAACAATACCAATACTGTTTAGAACCATAGCACGGCAATGCTCTTCGTTGGCAGTAATACCGGAGATACATTTTGTATTTAGAACGTTCATTGCATTCTCAAGCATCTCCATTGATTCCAAAATAGATCTTACCAATACTGGCTCCATCACATTAAGTTGCAATTGTCCGGCTTCAGCAGCGAAAGTTACAGTCAAATCGTTACCAATAACCTTGTACGCAACCTGGTTTACCACTTCTGGAATAACCGGATTTACTTTACCTGGCATAATTGAAGAACCTGGCTGCATTGCTGGCAGGTTAATCTCATTAAAACCACAACGTGGTCCTGAAGACATCAAACGAAGGTCATTACAAATCTTAGACAATTTGATAGCCAAACGCTTTAGTGCTGAAGAATACATCACGTAAGACCCTGTATCAGGAGTAGCCTCAATAAGGTTACCAGCTAAAACAATATCCAAATCGGTGATTTGCTGTAAGTGTTTCACCACTTTTTCAGAATAGTCAGGCTCAGAATTAATTCCTGTACCAATAGCGGTTGCTCCCATGTTCACTTCGCGGAACAATTGTGCGTTTTGATTCAAACGTGCAATTTCTTCCTCAAGGTTAACGGCATAAGCTTCGAATTCCTGTCCAAGTGTCATTGGTACAGCATCCTGTAGTTGGGTACGACCCATTTTAATCACATGGTCAAACTCTTTTCCTTTGGCATGGAAAGCCTCAATTAATTGTTTCAATACCTCAATCAAACGGGTGTTGTGATTGATTAGAGCAATCTTGATAGCCGTAGGATAGGCATCATTTGTAGATTGTGAAAGGTTGATGTGGTTGTTTGGATGACAGTGCTCGTAGTCACCTTTTTCTAATCCCATCAATTCTAAAGCACGGTTGGCAATCACCTCGTTGGCATTCATATTGGTTGATGTACCTGCACCACCTTGAATCATGTCAACAGGAAACTGGTCGTAATATTCACCAGCTAAAACTTCTTCACCAGCTTTAACAATTACTTTTGTCAGCTCATCAGAAAGTAATCCTAGTTCGTTATTTGCTTTAGCAGAAGCCATTTTTACCATTGCTAAGGCATCAATAAATAGAGGATAGAAGCTAAGTTTTACACCACAGATATCAAAGTTTTCAACGGCGCGAAGTGTTTGGATGCCATAGTAAGCATCAGCTGGTACCTCTTTGTAACCTAATAGATCGTGTTCTTGTCTTGTTTTCATCGAAGGAATTCCTATAATTATTAATGAATCTATCTGATTGCTTTTATCCTTTATTATTGTGTCCCTTTTGATTAACTCGCCACATTTCTGTGAATGAGATTGTCTGAGGAGGCTTTTGTTTCCAAGAATTCTTAAGCTCAGATTTGTTGTTTTTATTTCAGTTCAAAAGTAGATCAAGTAGCAGTATACTTAGAGAAATATGCTATGCTGTTCGACTTAAAATTGAACTCTTTATCGCCTATGATGGAGTGAAATATTTCACCTCTAGATGATGAAGTCTTTGTTTATTAGTGACTTGTAAAAAGAGGAATACCTGATTGAACAGATACCCCTCTCGGATATTTTGTAACAGTAGGTTTTAAAATGCGAGCTGCATTTTATTTAAATTGTGAATTCAGACTGTAACATTTAATTAATCCTTAATAACATAGCGTCTAGTACATTTTCAGTCTGTAAACCATACCAATTGAGAAACGGTTTGTATGCTGATCTTTAAGTCCCATGCTTTCAGTCAAATTGCTATCGTAATCGAAGTGACGACCTGTGTATGTGAAGAAGATCTTCAAGCCATCAGCAATAGGGTGATATTCCAAACCAGTCATATAACCGTATGATGTACGGAATTCGTCGTTTAGGTTCTCATCTGTGTTACCTTTGTTGGTTGCAGTTTCGTACATACCTTTCACAAACATGTTGAATTTGTTGTTCAAACGGTAATCTACTTTAGCAACAAAAGAGTTATACACAACGTCAGTAGCGCGTACATACTCACCACCATTGGTATTAATCATATCAGACACAATACCTTTACGGTCGATGTCCTCGCTAGAGTTCATCCAATCGAATTGTAACTGAGCTTTCTTACCCAATTTCACTTGAGTACCCAAAGCGATATAATTTGTGTTCATATCCTTAGCATCTTCGAAAAGTGAGTAAGACCAACGAGTCTGTACAATACCGTCGAAAAGGCTACCATTCCAGTTTAATGTATAACCCAATGCATTCTTGCTAGCTTCTACACCATTCAATCCATTGTAGATATTATCCATATAATCGTTGCGAGAATTCACAACCTGAAAACGGAATTCCTGACCTTTCACCTGGTATGCAAAATCCACACCTGTAAGGAAGTTATCCATATAATCGATCATGTCGCTGTACTGGTAAATGTCAATAGGGTTCAAGTCGAACTCATATCCACCAAAAGCAGTACATTGCTTACCACCAGTAATAGTGAAGTTTTTTGCAACATCGATAGAGATAGAAGCAATATCAGTAGCACGAGATAGGTTATCTAAACCTTCAGCAGAAGTGCCACGATTCATACGGTGACGAACACGGTAACGGATACCTTTAACCACTTCACCACGCATTTCTAAACGCATTTGGTTTGTTTTGAAATCGATTCCTTCATAATCGCCGCCATTCAAATAGACGTTAGCAGAATTTTGAAGATTTAGGTAGAAGTTAAAAGAGTCATTCTTTTGATCTAAAGCAGCTATCTTTTTCTCTAAAGTTTTTAGGTTTAAAGCTTCTTGAGCCATTGCTGTTCCACCTATGGTAAGAACAGCAACTAAAGCGATAATATATTTTTTGAAATTCATCCTAGTAGTTTAAATAGGTTTCTTTTGTAAGTAATTGAGCGGTTTTCCCGAAAATTTGGGATAAAGAACCCTAGGGGAGGAGACCACTCGATCCTCCCCAGGATTAATTTTTAATACAATACTGGAAATGATTCTACTGAATCAGATTTCTAATACTCGTAAAACATTCTCTGAATTTCTTTGTAGTCGTTAGTCTTTGTCAAAGCCAACATCAAAAGGATTCTTGATTTTTGTGGGTTCTTATAAAGAGCAGCAACAAAGTTAAATTTGTCATCATCAACTTCAGCATCTAAAGTAGCTGAACCAGAAAATACACGAGAGCTACGTACCACTTGAATACCATCTTTTTGAGCAGCAACTAAACCATCCATTACAGTTGGGTAAAGGTTACCGTTACCTACACCTGCGTGGATAAGACCTTTAGCACCATCTTTTACAAATGCGTCAACAACAACAGCGTTGGCGTTTGAGTAACCGTAAATGATATCTACCTGAGGTAATTTGTTTAAATTAGTGATGTCGAACTCAGAAGCAGTTGTGTGCTTAGCAGTTGTAGCACGACGGAAAGTAGGCTGACCATTGTGCATATAACCTAAAGAACCGAAGTTAGGACACTGGAACGTAGAAACGTTTGTTGTGTTCGTTTTAGTTACATCGTCAGCACCTAAAATAAGGTCGTTCATTGATACCATAACACCACGTCCTTTAGATGCAGGGTTAACTGCTAAAGCTACAGCGTTGAAAAGGTTCATTGGTCCGTCAGCACTCATTGCTGATCCTGGACGCATAGATCCTACCAATACAACTGGCTTGTCACTTTTTACAACAAGGTTCAAAAAGTAAGCAGTTTCTTCCATTGTATCAGTACCGTGAGTAATCACAATACCATCACACTCGTCAGATGCCAACAATAAGTTGATTTTCTTAGCAAGTTTCAACCAAACAGCATCGTTCATTTCCTGGCTACCGATCGAAGAAATCTGTACACCTTTAATTGTAGCTAATTCCATAACTTGAGGAACAGCAGCTATCAATTTATCAACTGTTACTACACCTGCAGTATAGTTTGATTTGATGCTTGAATTACCTGATCCTGCAATGGTACCACCAGTTGCGATAATCGTCAGGTTTGGTAATGTTTGTGCATTTAGGGTAGACAGTGCTCCCATGCTAACAATAGCTACCAGAAGTAATACTCGAGTAAATTTTTGTTTCAGGTTCATAATCTTAGTTTTAAATTATTAATTAGTAGTAAGTTTTATTTTTGGCTATTCTAGAATAGTATTGAAACTAATAGGAAGCCCATTGAAACCGCTCCAATGGTAGCGACCATGCCCGGAATCATGAAACTATGATTCAGTAGGTATTTTCCAATTCGTGTTGTACCCGTTTGGTCAAAATTTATTGCTGCGACTACAGTCGGGTAGTTTGGAATAAAAAAGTATCCGTTTACCGATGGGAACATAGCAATAAGTGCAGGAGCAGGTATACCCAACGCAATACCCAAAGGCATTAGTGCACGAACTGTAGCTGCCTGGCTATAAAGTAGGATTGAAAGCACAAATAATGCGAAGGCAAATAACCATGGCATATTGGTTACCATCTCTTTAATACCACCGCCCAAGTACTCCATATTGGCTGCGAAGAAGGTATCACCCATCCAGGCAATTCCGAAGATTGCAATTACTGCCTGCATTCCTGCTGAAAAAACATTCCCTTTGGCAACGTCTTCAACTTTAACTTTTGAGAAAAGCAGGATTAAGGCTGCAATAGCCATCATCACCATCTCAATGGTTGCAGGCATGCCCATTTTGATCATCTCACCACCTACGTTCCATACGGGGCGCAAACTTTCAAATGAACCGAACATGACAATCGCGAATGCCCCAAGAATAAATAAGGCAACTGATATTTTAGCTGTAGTAGGTACTTCTTTATCTACTCTTTCAGAATTAGATTTTAGCTTTCCTTCTTTTAGAAGTTTTTGGTATTCAGGATCGTCTTTTAAATCTTTTCCCATTTTATTGGCAGCAAATGCTCCCAACAAAACGCCAAAGAAAGTAGAAGGAATACTGATCATTAATATATCGATCAATTGAAAGTCGTATGGTGTTAGCATACCCAATAGAGCAACGGTTGCTGCTGATATAGGACTTGCTGTAATAGCTTGTTGAGATGCAATCACTGCAATAGACAATGGTCGCTCTGGACGTACGCCCGTTTCGCGTGCTACCTCTGATATAACAGGTAGTATGGAATAACATACATGACCAGTACCGGCTACTAGTGTAAACAAGTAGGATACAATTGGACCATAGTAGGTAATTCGATTGGGATTCTTTCGAAGTACGCCTTCTGCTAGTTTCACCAAATAGTCCAATCCTCCAGCGGCTTGCATGGCTGCAGCGGCAGTAATTACTGATACAATCATCAGCATCACATCTATAGGAGGTGACGTAGGTTGTAGATTAAATCCAAAAGTTAAAACGGTAAGACCAATACCCCCCATTACTCCAAGACCAATACCCCCTAATCGGGCTCCAACAAAAATTGCTATTAATACGACCGCAAATTCAATCCAAAACATATGCTTATTTCTTTATCTAGTTCGGTGGTAAAGATATATGGCTATTTCATTTCAGATATACCTTGTAATCTGTTGCTGGACACGGAATTGGAGCGGGTAAATTACTCTAAAGAAGAGGATACTTCATCACTGATGGTGAAATATCTCACCCTAGCATAGCTATGTACTTTGTTTTTTGTTTATTTGTTTTCGTTTTTCAAGATAGTCAATGACTTAGTGGACAATAGGATTGGTTGTGGAGGCTGTGTTTTTTTTTGCTATTTTAACACATCAGCTTATATGGTGAGTTATTTTACTCTATGAATTCGAAATTAAGTAACTTGTATCATGCATGTTGAGAAAAAATAGCAGATATTTGCTGATGAAAAATTTTAATATTGAATTAGTATGGACGAGAATTTAGCATTAGAGCAATATTTGAAGCACCCTTGCTTTTCATCCCTTTCTGGTCGGGATGTGAGCATGATTATTAATAATAGTACAACTCTTGACTTTAAGAAGAATGAGAATATTATAAAGCAAGGAAGTTTTGCGACACATATATATTACGTTTTAAGTGGTTTAGCTAAGATTAATATCGAATCTGATGGGCGAAACAATACGATTCGCATGGCGCCTGAGTTCAGATTTTTGGGTTTGTCGCATGCCTTCTATGATAAGACCTATCATATTTCGGCTACTGCAATGGAAACCACCAGGGTATTGCTGATAGATATCGCTGTATTCAAACAACTAATAAAAACCAATGGTAGTTTTGCCATGGGTATCATTGAAACCATGTCGATGACTTCGCACCGCCAAGTAAAGCGAATGGTGATGTACAGCAATAAGAATGTAGAGGGAAGTTTGGCTACTTTTTTACTGCACTATGCTCATATGGAAAATGCCAATACCTTTAAATTGCCCTTTTCGAGAAAAGAGATAGCTGAGACCATTGGTTATTCTCGAGAAAGTGTCATCCACACTTTTTCAAAATTTAATAAGGAGAAGATTATCAAGGTTGAAGATAAATGGGTGGAACTTCTGAACATTGACCTCTTGATACAAATTAAGAAAAAAGGATAAATCATCCTTATATATAAAAGCCAAAAAAAGAGATCTATGATTAGATCTCTTTTTTTTATTAGCTTGTTTTCTGATTAAATCTTCCTGAGTATATATTTATATCGCATTTGGAATAGAACTGAACAAACAATCAGCCCTATAGGAAATCCAAACCAGATACCCACTGCACCAAAACCCCATACAAATGCTGACATATAGCTGAATGGGAGAGAAACGATGAAGTAAGATATAAAGGTTATGATGACAGGAATTTTAGCATCAGCAAATCCTCTTAAGGTTCCTACAAGTACAATCTGAATACCATCTACAAGTTGAAATACGCCACAAACAATCAACATTTGAGCCGCTAGTTGTATAACCGTGGTGTCAGAGGTAAACATGAGAGGTAATATATTACGAGCACCTACAAACAGAATGACAGAAAAAGCACAGTAGACGTACATTAAATTCATAGCCGTTTTTGTAGCCCGAATTATGCCTTCCTTATTATTCGCTCCTTTATAATGACTAACACGTATGGTCGTTCCTGAGCCTAATCCCTGATAAATCATGAATCCCAATGTCGAAAGGGTAATAGCTATTTGGTGTGCAGCCATACCGACTTCGCTAACCCATCCCATCATAATTGCACATAGTCCGAATGCACAGGCTTCCATTACAATTTGTCCACCAAGGGGAATACCTAATTTTACGACCTGCATAAATTTAGACCAACAGAATGAAGCCTGATTGAAGAGTTTGGTAAATAATTTGTACTTCTGGTTTTTATAGAAAAGGATAATAAAGGCGATAGCCATAAATATTCGAGCTATTAATGTTCCGATTCCTGCTCCGGTAAGCCCCATTTCGGGTGCACCAAATTTCCCATACATAAACATATAGTTGCCTAGGGTGTTGACCACATTGGCCCAAAGCATAATTTTCATTGCTGTTTTTGTATCACCAATCCCCTCGGCAAATTGTTTGTAGCCAAAAAAGATCAACATGGGTATCACCGAGGCTATCAGGATAGCCAGATAATCTCGCGAAGGTTGGAGTACCGATTGAGGCTGTCCCATATAGGGCATAAATACATATAGAATGATTAAAAGTAGGGCTAAGGCAAGGCCCATAAAGGCATTTGCCATGAGACCATTTTTAATCCAGGAGCCAACGGAAGCATGATCCTTTTCACCCCAGCTTTTGCCAATTAGTGGCGTTAAAGCAAATGAATAACCCATCCCGAATATTAAAACCAGATTGAATAGTGTATTGGTAAATGATGCTGCAGCTAATGGAGTTGTGCCCAATTGACCAATCATGACATTATCGATTAATCCGACTGTAATTTGTCCTGCCTGTGCGATAATCACAGGAATACTAAGTGAAAGTGTTTTTTTGTATTCACCCGCGTGTTGCTCCCAAAGTCTCATAATGAGTTGAAATTTTACATCCATATCACAATAAAGCACTTCAATGTCATGCAACAGTTGTGCGCACGAAATTGCGGCATTTCATTATTGAAATACAGATGTTATTAATAATAAAAATGGTAGTAAAACGAGACCTTTTCCTCCAGCTTACATCTTTTGTTTTGTACTCTTTTCGAAACTGGCGTTTCGGATTTCAAGGTGTGAAATGTTGCAAAACAAAAACTCGATGTAAGTGAGTCGTTAATTATATGTTTAAGGCCGCGAAGGTAATGTTTTTTGACTTTTATCAAAATAAAAAAAAGAATCTGTTTAAGGTAGACTCTTCATTGCATTATAATAGACTAAATTGTTTGACTCTTTCTAATTCTTCACGCTATCGATACTATCGACTTGTTGTATTGAAGATTTAGTAGGAACGTCTATTCTTTCGATTAAGAATAAAGAATAGGCCATAGTTCTTTTTTAGATGGCGTGCATTGATCCATAATACCTACATTTGCTCAGTGAAGATTAGATTATTGAATGATGGAATTTGAAAATAAGCAGAATGTATAAGTATTTATTTGGACCTGTACCCTCTAGAAGATTGGGAATGTCATTAGGTGTTGACTTAGTTCCTAAAAAAGTGTGTTCGTTAGATTGTGTGTATTGTGAAGTTGGAAGAACAACAAAATTATCACTTAATCGTGAGGAATATATCAACTCAGACTGTATTAAGGATGAATTGAAACATTACTTTGAAAATAACCCTGCTCCAGATTATATTACAGTTACAGCTTCGGGTGAACCCACATTAAACCTGCATCTTGGTGATATTATCCAGTTTATAAAGCAGACAAATCCTGATGTTTCAGTTGCTGTGATTACAAATGGAACCTTGCTTCACGATGAGAAGGTGAGGGCAGCTTTAATGCATGCTGATCTGTTGCTTCCCTCTCTTGATGCAGCAACTGATGAGGTTTTTAAGAAAATTAATAGGCCAGCTGATAATTTGAGTGTTGATACTTGTATTCAAGGATTGATCGCTTTATGTAATGAGTTTAAGGGGAGAATATGGCTAGAGGTCTTTATTTTACCAGGTTATAATGATCATGAAAATGAGCTTAAAGAACTAAAAAAAGTCATCGTGAAAATTAAGCCGGAATCTATTCAACTGAATACTTTGGATAGACCAGGAACAGTACCTAACCTACGAGGTGCAACAAGAGATGAATTGCAGCGTATCGTAGATTTTTGGAAAATTGATAATGTTGAAATCATAGCAAAACCCAAGCAGAGCGATAAAGCTAAATCTTTTCGTAAAGATTCAAAATCGGCTATTATTGAAACTATTTCTCGAAGACCATGTACACTTGAAGATTTGACAGAGATTCTAGGCTTGGATAGCAATAAAATCAATGAATATCTTGATCTTTTAGATTTAGAGGGGGTAATTGATAGAGTTGAAGAAGAAAGAGGTGTCTTTTATCAGCTTAAGAATAAAAATGGAAAATAAGATTTAGCTTAATTCCACTAAGCAACTACAATATACAAAAAGAGCCTACTTAAAAGTAGGCTCTTTTTGTTCATCACAATCTATATTTATTCATACTCTACAAGCACAGATTGCTTATAGTCAGAGCATGATATATGCCAAATTAAAATTTGTGTTATCCTCGATACTTATCGGGATGTGAAATTTGTGGCCAACTTTGATTTGTTGTTATAACAAGCCAAGTTGTTTAACGCGTTCCAAATCTTCAGGCGTATCGATACCTATCGATTCATGTTTTGTGATGTCAGTTTTGATGACATATTCGTTTTCCAACCATCGTAATTGCTCAAGAGATTCTGCAATTTCAAGTGGGCTTTGCGGCAACTTGGTTATCTCGTTTAGCGTATCTCTACGGTAAGCATACATACCAATGTGTTTGTAATAGGTTTGCTTCTTTATCCAATCTTCCTTTTCGCTTCCTCGTAAAAATGGAATAGGCGAACGACTGAAATAAAGTGCGCGAAGATTTTTGCTCACAACGACCTTCACCTTATTCATATCGAAAATCTCATCGGAGTTTTCAATGGGTTTGATTAGGGTTGCAATTTGTGTCGATGCCGTTTTAAAACAATCTTTTAGCGCTAAGATCTGTTCTGGCTGAATAAAAGGCTCATCACCTTGTATATTAATAACCACTTGATAGTTCTCAGAACTTTCAGCTTCGATCTTTTCAATGGCTTCCGCAATTCTATCTGTACCGCTTTGGTGCTCGCTTGAAGTCATGACTACCTCACCACCGAAAGCTTTAACAGCCTCTTCTATTCGACTGTCATCAGTTGCAACAACCACATCATCTAATGCAATCTTCACTTGTTCGTAAACGCGTTGAATCATGGGTTTACCATCAATATCGGCTAGAGGTTTGCCCGGGAAACGGGTTGATGCATAACGGGCTGGAATAATGCCTATGAATTTCATGTGTCTATTATTTGTATTTTATATGCTTCTCCAATTTTTAAATAGGAGAGTGTCTCTTCATTTATTTTTGATTGAGTAAAGATAAGAAGTTCCTTTCCTTTTAAAATTTCCTTAGGGATAAATAAATTTCAGTTTTATTATTAACATTATTTACCAAAGAATGGGAGCATCATTTTTAGAAATCTATCCAAAAAGTAGTAATTTTGTCATGCAATCGGAAATAATTGCAGGTTTTTAGAGCTAATTTTGGATTATATGAGCTCAAACAGCTTGATATTAAAATCAAATTTCTATCAATATTGAAAGAATGGATGTACAAAAAATAAAATTACGCTTTGGAATTATAGGGAATACATATGACCTAAGTCGAGCGATTGATATTGCTGTGCAAGTGGCACCTACTGATCTTTCTGTACTCATTACGGGTGAGAGTGGGACAGGTAAGGAGGTCTTCCCCCAGATTATTCATCAGTTTAGTGCACGCAAACATGCTTCATATATCGCCGTTAACTGCGGTGCAATTCCAGAAGGGACAATAGATTCAGAACTTTTTGGTCATGAGAAGGGCGCTTTTACAGGTGCTTTGTCCGATCGTAAAGGTTATTTCGATGTTGCTAATAATGGGACCATTTTTCTGGATGAAATTGGAGAATTACCTCTTTCTACTCAGGTTCGACTATTACGCGTTTTGGAGACAGGTGAATTTATGAAAGTAGGTTCATCAAAGGTTTTAAAAACGAATGTACGTGTTGTTGCTGCTACAAATATCAATATTCCACAAGCTGTAAAGAGTGGGAAGTTTAGAGAAGATTTATTTTATAGACTAAACACGGTTCCTATTGTAATGCCTGCATTGCGTAAGCGTCGTGAAGATGTTTATCTTCTGTTTCGAAAATTCGCTCAGGATTTTGCCGAAAAATATCGAATGCCAGCTTTAAGATTAAATGAGGGGGCTCAACAGCTTCTACAAGCTTATAGATGGCCAGGAAATATTCGTCAGTTGAAGAATATAACCGAACAAATCTCAATTATTGAGAAAGAGCGTTTGATTACAGCTGAGATTTTAGAAAACTATTTGCCAGTAAATGATGAGCAGATGTTGCCCGCTATTTATAGGAAAGATAAAAGTGAGGAGAAAAGTTTTTCTTCGGAAAGAGAGATCTTATATCAGGTCCTTTTCGATATGAAGAAAGATATGACTGATCTGAAAAAATTGGTTTTTGATTTAATGCAGAAGGATGGAGATTCTAATGAATTGCAGCAAAAAAATGCCATATTGATTCGTAAACTCTATGAAGATCAGGAGTTGGATGTGGTACAGCATCAAGCATTCTCATCTTCGAAAGGGAATGTGTCTCATGTAGACGTGCCTCATATTCAGGATACCGAAGAGTTTGTTGAAGAATCTTTATCGCTTGTGGATAAAGAAAAGGAACTGATTCGTAAGGCTCTAGATAAACATAATGGGAAAAGGAAACATGCGGCTCAGGACTTAGGCATATCGGAACGAACGCTTTATAGAAAAATTAAGGAATACGATATTAATTAGATCGATTGAAAGCTTGCTTTTGAGTATATTTACCGAGGCAGATTTTAAATAGAATATGTAAGAATTAGAATTATGAATTGGATCAAATCATCATTACTCATTATAATTATCGGATTAGCATTTACAGCATGTAAAGTGAGCTATTCATTTACAGGAGGAACTTTATCAATAG
Source organism: Ancylomarina sp. YFZ004 (assembly GCF_054254355.1). Lineage (NCBI taxonomy): Bacteria > Pseudomonadati > Bacteroidota > Bacteroidia > Marinilabiliales > Marinifilaceae > Ancylomarina > Ancylomarina sp. YFZ004. Next base: position 154,361 of record NZ_JBTCHQ010000011.1, on the reverse strand, counting down.
GAGTGAAAACTTTTTCTGTGCAGTTTTTTCAGAATAGAGCCCCTTTGGTAAATCCTAACCTGAGTGATAAGTTTACTGAAGATTTAAAAGAAAAATTCCGTAGCCGTACTTCTCTCAATGAGATTGTTGATGGTGAAGGCCATTTGAATTTCTCAGGTGAAATAACCGGTTACCAAACGCGAGCGATGGACATCACAAGTAATGATATTGCTTCGACTAACCGTTTGACAATTACGATTCGTGTGAAATTCACCAATGAGATTGATCCAGATAATGATTTCGATAAGAGCTTTTCTGCATTCGAAGACTTTGATAGTAATAGTCAGTTGAGTGATGTTGAAAATGACCTTGTGGAGAAAATTCTAGATGATATTTACAACCAATCGGTAGTTAACTGGTAATTCTTGAGGTTTATTAATGCATTTTTCCTTAAGTTTAACATTGAGCCTGAAGATTCGATAAACAGGAAATTTGAATATCGTATTATTCCCAATTGGGAACCTGTAATAAATGATTGAAGAATGAACAAGGAATTGTTGCAAACTTGGTTAAAAGATCCACAGAAAATGGATGGGAATAGTCATAAAGAGTTGAAAGCTCTTATTGATGAATATCCATTTTACCAAGCACCCTATTTGTTGTTACTAAAGACATTAAATCAACAAAAGAGCATTCGTTTTAGTCAAGAATTAAAGAATTCAGCTCTACTTATTCCAGATCGTCGTCGTTTGTATTTGTACCTAAACGATAAGTTAGAATTTCCTGTTTATAAAGCAGAGCAAACTCTAGCTTCATCAACAAAAAACAAAGAGGATGAGGTTTCAGTTGTCGAGATAGAAAAGGAGGAAGAGGTTTTTACTTTAGATGATAAAGGGACTGATGCCTTGATTTTTTCTTCTCTGGGAACTGATCTCCCAGTATCGATTCAACAAGATGAACTACTAGGTGAAACAAATGGTGAAATTATCGATTTTGTTGATTTGGAAGCAGGTGTTTCCAATGAAAATCAAGTTGAAACCCTAATAGATAATCAGAACAAAGTAACAGTTGAATCTAATCTGAAGAAATCTGTAAATTCAGATTTACTAAATTTGGAATCTGAAATCTATGATATGGATTTTGGAGGTAATTTTTATGTTTTAAATTCAGATGATAAGCCAGCTGCTGATCAACCCGAGTCAAATGGAAATCATTCTTTTTCGGATTGGATGTCGAGATTGGCCTCTTCGGATGTAAAATCAGTACAAATAGTAGACAAAAAGGAAGAAAAAAAGTCAACAGAAAAGCAGAAATCTAACAAGAATTTCGACTTGATTTCCAACTTTATAGAAAACAAGCCTCGAATACCAAAACTCAATGAAAAGGCTGAAAACCAGATTGATATTTCAAAGGCAAGTTTGAAAGATGATGTCGGTTGTATGAGTGAGACTTTAGCAGCGATTTATATTAAACAGAAACTTTTTGACAAGGCTGAAGCTGTTTATGAGAAATTAATGTTGAAAAATCCCGAAAAAAATATTTACTTTGCGAGTCAATTAGAAAGAATAGAAAAATTAAAAAATAGATAAGTATGTTTACCATTATTTCAGTATTGATCCTTATTGTTTGTGTGCTAATGGTTTTAATCGTTTTAGTACAGAACTCAAAAGGAGGCGGATTAGCTTCTAACTTCTCATCTTCTAACCAGATTATGGGCGTTAAGAAAACTACAGATTTTCTTGAAAAAGCAACATGGGGATTAGCTTTAATTCTTTTTGCACTTTGTATGGGTGCAGCTGCTACCGTTGATCGTGGCAATAATGGTGCTCCTAAATCGGTTATCGAACAGCAATTACAGGAAACTGAAACAGCTCCTGAAGTGCCAGTTTTCCCAACTGAAGCTCCTGCTAAAGAGGAAGAAACAAAAAAGGCAGAGTAATTTTAAATTACATCTTCTAAGATATTTAAGTGTCAGTATGTCATCATACTGACACTTTTTTTATACCCTGATGTTTTTAGGACAATTCAAGATTTCAAGGAGGTGTTTTGTTATATACTATCATAGTGCCTTGATTTAATGAAAGATATAATATAGTAAAACGTTTATGATCTTGCTATATTGATTGTTTAGATGTAAATTCAGATTTGAATAAATCTTCGAACTGCAATAATGTCAAGATTTTTTATTTGGCATAGATTATGACAAAAGCAGGATGTTGTTTATTTAAACAGCTTGATCTTTGAAGATCTAAATTAAAGTAACAAAAAAATAAACCTAAATATTTAAAATCATGGCAGACTTAAAAGGAAAAATTCTTGCGGGCAAAATTTTAATTGATCCAATAGCAATAGAAGAGAAGACAGCTAGTGGTATTATTATTCCTGATTCAGCAAAAGAAAAACCATTGCAAGGTAAAGTTGTATTGGTCGGTTCTGATAAAAAGGATGAGCCAATGGAACTTAAGGTTGGTGATACGGTTGTTTACGGTAAATATGCAGGTGTAGAATTGAGTATCGACAATGAAGATTATCTATTGATGTCGCAAGCCGATATCCTATATATTGCTTAATTGCAATCGTAAATTCAATTAGTTTTAATCATTAATTATTAGAGATGTCTAAAGAAATTAAATTTAATATAGAAGCACGCGATCTACTAAAAGTAGGTGTTGATGCTTTAGCAAATGCAGTAAAAGTAACATTAGGACCTAAAGGTAGAAATGTGGTAATCGATCGTAAGTTTGGTGCTCCACAAATTACTAAAGATGGTGTGACTGTTGCTAAGGAAATTGAATTATCAGATCCAGGTGCAAACATGGGTGCTCAAATGGTAAAAGAGGTTGCTTCTAAAACAGCTGATGATGCTGGTGATGGAACAACAACTGCAACTGTTTTGGCTCAATCTATCGTTAACGTAGGTTTGAAAAATGTAACTGCAGGTGCTAATCCAATGGATTTGAAAAAAGGTATCGACAAGGCTGTTGAAGCTGTTGTTGCGAATATCAAATCTCAATCTATCGAAGTTGGTGATAACTTTGACAAGATTAAGCAAGTTGCTAAGATTTCTGCAAACAATGATGAGACAATCGGTTCTCTTATTGCAGAAGCAATGGAAAAAGTAAAAAAAGAAGGTGTTATTACTGTTGAGGAAGCTAAAGGTACCGAAACTTACGTAAAAGTAGTTGAAGGTATGCAGTTCGACCGTGGTTACATTTCTCCATATTTCATTACCAATGGAGATAAGATGGAAGCTGAGCTTGAGAATCCTTTTATCTTATTATACGACAAGAAGATTTCAACAATGAAAGAGTTGATGCCACTTCTTGAGCCTGCTGCACAAGCTGGTCGTCCATTGATGATTATTGCTGAAGATATTGAAGGTGAAGCTTTGGCTACTTTGGTTGTGAATCGTTTGAGAGGTTCATTAAAAGTTGCTGCTGTTAAGGCTCCAGGTTTTGGTGACAGAAGAAAAGAAATGCTTGAAGATCTTGCTATCCTGACTGGTGGTGTGGTTATTTCTGAAGAAAAAGGATTGAAGCTTGAGCAAGCTACAATCGAAATGTTAGGTCAGTGTGAAAAAATCACTATTGATAAAGAGAACACAACGATAGTGAATGGCGCTGGAGCGAAAGAAAATATCGACTCTCGTGTTGCTCAGATTAGAACCTTAATTGATAATTCTACTTCTGATTACGATAAAGAAAAGCTACAAGAGCGTTTAGCTAAATTAGCTGGTGGTGTTGCTGTATTGTATGTAGGTGCTGCTTCTGAAATCGAAATGAAAGAGAAGAAAGACCGTGTTGATGATGCTTTGAGTGCAACTCGTGCAGCTGTTGAAGAAGGTATTGTTGCTGGTGGTGGTGTTGCTTATATTCGTGCCATTGAAGCTTTAGAAGGCCTTAAAGGAGACAACGAAGACGAGACTGTAGGTATCGAGATTGTGAAACGTGCAATTGAAGAGCCATTGCGTCAGATTGTTGCTAATGCAGGTGGTGAAGGTGCAGTTGTTGTTGATAAAGTTAAGGCTGGTGAAGCTGACTTTGGATACAATGCTCGTATTGGTGAGTACCAACATATGATCGAAGCTGGTGTTATTGATCCTGCTAAAGTTTCACGTGTTGCTCTTGAGAATGCTGCTTCTATCGCAGGTATGTTCTTAACAACTGAGTGTGTATTAATTGAAGAAAAGGAAGCAGAATCTGCTCCTGCTATGCCTCCAATGGGTGGTGGCATGCCAGGTATGATGTAAATCTGATTTCATATAAATATATAAAGGGCTGTCGATTTCAATATCGACAGCCCTTTTTGTGTCTACTTATTTCTTGGATAAATAATATTTCATTAAAGATAAACTATAAAAATAGTTGCACGACTAGTTTATTAGTCGTATGTTTGAGTCATGAAAGAATTGACGAAAGCAGAAGAACAAATTATGCAATACCTATGGAAGTTAGAAAAAGCTTTCCTTAAGGATATTGTATCAGAATTTACAGAACCACGACCCGCTAATACAACTGTTGCAACCGTGATTCGAATTCTGGTTAAAAAGGGATTTATTGGATTTGAAACCTTTGGTAAAACCCATCAGTATTTTCCTTTAGTGCCTAAAAAAGTTTATGCCCGTGAGTTTATGTCAGGAATGATAAAAAGTTTCTTTAATAACTCAGCAAAAGGTTTTGCTTCCTTTTTCACCAAAGAACAAGATCTGTCTTTAAGTGAATTGGAAGAAATGAAAGCTTTAATCGAAGAACAAATCAAAAACAAAAAAAGTTAATTCTGATGACTGACTTTATTCTATATTCAATTAAATCAGGCCTGTGTCTTGCCATATTCTATGGCTTTTATCAGCTTGTATTGGTAAAGGAAACACATGTTAAGAGGAATCGCATTTATTTACTCGCTGCCATTTTGTTTTCTTTAGTTCTACCCTCAATTAATTTTACGATTGAACATGAGGAATTGGCTAAAGCAAATCAGATTGTTTGGGAGTTTGAGAACTCTATCGAAGATCAACTATTTGTTGTAGATCCTGATTCTTCGCAGGAGACTATTTTTGATTCTGCTTTTTGGTTGACACTTTTATATAGTCTTGGTGTTTTAACGATTTTAGGTCGTTTAATTTTAAATTTAATTTCAATTTTTAAAATCATTCGAGCCAATGAAATAAAAAAAGAAGGTGATTTGAACTTGATTTATTTGGAACAAGCTCATTCGCCATATTCTTTCTTTAATTATGTCTTTTTGAATCCGTCAATTCTTTCAAAGACAGAAAATAAGCAGATTCTTTTGCACGAGTCAATTCATTCAAAACAGTTGCATAGTATCGATTTGCTTATAATAGAATTACTCAAGGCCTTTTTCTGGTTTAATCCTATTATCTATCTATTAAAAAATGCCTTGGTCGAGGTGCATGAATACTGTGCTGATCAAGCCTGTGTCATCGATGATACAAATAAGATTGGTTATCAACAGTGTTTGGTGCAGCATATTGAAAGTAAAATGAACTTTAATTTGACAAGTGCATTTAAATCTTCATTAACACTAAAACGTATAAAAATGATTAAAAAATCAAATACATCAGTATGGGCTCATTTGAAGCTGGTACTTATACTTCCTGTTCTCATTATCTCAATGTTGAGTTTTGATTATGCCGAAGTCAAAACAAATAAATCTGAGAATAAAATATCAGATTCAAAAGTAAGTTTTACTCTACCTATAAAGCCAGCAGTCAAGGTGAGAGTCTCTGCGACATATGGATTACGCACTCATCCAATTTTAAATTCGAAAAAATTTCATAATGGTATTGACATCGCAGCATCTATAGGAACACCAGTTTATGCAACTGCAGACGGTGTTGTTGATATAACAGATGCAAATGGGCAAAGTGGTCATGGCAAATATATTGTCATTGTACATGCTGGTGATTACGCAAGTCGCTATACGCATTTGTCGAAATTAACGGTAAATACTAAGGCTGAAGTCAAAAAAGGTGATTTAATAGCTTATGTTGGCAATACAGGTATATCTACTGGACCACATTTGCATTTTGAAATTAAGAAGGATGGACAAAATGTTAATCCCGCTGACTTGATTGATTTTACCACGCTTAAAAGGAAATAAATATCGATTAATAAGAGTAAAACACTTAAAATAATTGAAAGCAGTTGCTAAATGAAAAGTTTTAGTAACTGCTTTTGTATTTTAGTGTTTGATATAGAGGATAATGAGTTTGTATCATGCTTCACTATTTAGATAATCCATTTAATTTACTTATTTTTGCAGTTCCTTAAAACCAATCCGATTTGATAATGATTTCTGAATCAGAATATGATGATATACGTCCTTATTGCGACTCCGAAGTGTCGGAAGTAATAGAACGACTAATTAAGAATGACGATTTTTTAAAATTTGCTTTACAATTATTCCCCGATTTATCTCGAGAAAAAATTGAAGGTAGCTTGTCACAAGTAAAAACTGTTGATGATTTTCAATCGATGTTCATTGTCCCTTTGGCGAATAATATCATAAAAAATACGACAAAAGGAATCAGTATCGAAGGATTAGATAAATTGGATAATAACGAGAGTTACCTTTTTATATCTGATCACCGAGATATTATTCTAGACTCTGCTCTTTTGAATATTCTATTATATCGAAATGATTTTTCTACAACTGAAATTGCGATCGGATCTAATTTATTGATCAAACCGTGGATTAGCGACTTGGTAAAGCTTAATAAGAGTTTTGTTGTCAAGCGAAATTCGTCGGTGCGTGATATGTTGGTGAATTCAAATCATCTATCATCCTATATTGAGCATGCTATAACGACGAAGAAATCTTCGGTTTGGATAGCACAGCGTGAAGGAAGAACAAAAGATGGTGATGATAGAACACAGCAGAGTTTGTTAAAGATGTTGCAGATGGGTGGTAATAAAACCTTCTCAGAGCATTTTAAATCTTTAAAAATTGTTCCTGTTGCTATTTCATATGAGTATGAGCCATGCGATGCTTTAAAGTCACGTGAGCTTTTCTTGAAAGAAACTGATGACGGTTATAAGAAGACACCTAAGGATGATTTATTAAGCATGCTTAAGGGGCTTATTAATGAAAAAGGCCGCGTTCATTTTAGAGTTGGGAAGCCAATTTCTGAGATGCTTGATGTGATAGAAGAGATGGATGATAGTCGTGATAAGTTTAAAGCTTTGGCTGATTTGATTGACTATAAAATTCATAAAAACTTCAAACTTTGGCCTGATAACTATATTGCTTTTGATATTTTGAATAAGACAGATGAATATCAAGAAAAATATACGGATGAGGAAAAGGAATTGTTCTTGAAACATATGGACAAGAAGTTGGGAGCTGTTGAAGGAAACGACGATAGATTAAAAGAAATATTCTTCGAAATATATGCTAATCCAGTAAAAAATCAGATAGAGTTAACAAAGCCTGATTTTATATTAGATAACGTATAAGATTTAATAGATATCAATTACTAAGACCAATATTAATAAGGATGAAACTGATTAAATTTCTTTTGATAATGTCTACCTTCCTAATTATGGTAGCAAGTGTTTTAAACCTTCTACACTCGACAGGAGAAACTGGAGACAAAACAGGTATTTATATTGAAGTGGTGGTGATGTTTGTTTTAACACTAACCATGGTTCTTGTAAATAATTTGGAAAAGAAAATAAAGGATTTGGAGCAAGATAAATAAAGCTCTAATTTTGTTTTATCAAGTAATAGAATTGAAATGATAAAGTTTAAACGACATATAAAGGTTGACGGTGAGGTTTTTGAAACCTGGATGGGACTAGAAATTAAGAAAAAGGGTGGAAGAGGTAATGTTGGTATTTATTACTATACAGATAATCCCGATCTGGAAACTAGCGAGCATCATTTGATTAAAGCTAATTTCGAAAGTAAGGAAGAAGCGGTAAAGCACGGTTGTTTGTTTATGCGAGGCTTGTATAAAGACATGATTAAGCGTGAAAAAGGTCTTGTTGATAAAAAAGAAGATGACACTGATATAGACTGGTAGTCTAATCACTAAGATATCTCAAAACCATCGGATTTTATTCGATGGTTTTTTTATGCAACAGATTGAGCTATTCGTTAAAAAAAGAAAGGCCATCTCCTAAGAGACAGCCTTTGTAATGTATTTTAAGAGCTTGAGATTTATTTCTTCTCAATAGCTTTTAATGCTAAGTTTAATTCATCTAACTGCGCACCTGAAACTGTTGACGGTGAATCAATCATCACATCGCGACCCGAATTGTTCTTAGGGAAAGCAATGACATCACGAATAGATTCGATACCTGCAAATAGTGAAGCCAGACGGTCAAAACCGAAAGCAATTCCACCATGTGGAGGCGCACCATATTTGAATGCATTCATAAGGAAGCCAAACTGCTCTTGAGCTTCTTCATCGGTGAAACCTAAATGCTTGAACATTTGAGCTTGAAGATCTGTATCGTGAATACGGATAGAACCTCCGCCAATCTCAACACCATTGATAACCAAATCGTATGCATTAGCACGAACAGCTCCTGGATCAGTATCCAAAAGGTGAAGATCTTCTTTCTTAGGTGATGTAAATGGATGGTGCATCGCGTGAAAACGATTATTGTCTTCATCCCACTCCAATAGAGGAAAATCTACAACCCAAAGTGGAGAGAATTTCTCATTATCTCTTAATCCAAGTTGAGAACCCATTTCAAGACGCAACTCAGAAAGCTGAGGAAGCGCTTTGTTGCGATCACCAACAAGAACTAAGATTAGGTCTCCTGGTTTTGCATTACAAGCTTCAGCCCATTTTTGTAAGTGCTCAGCAGAGTAAAATTTATCTACAGATGATTTGAAAGAACCATCTTCGTTATATTTCACGTAAACTAAACCTTTAGCGCCAATTTGTGGCTTTTTTACAAAGTCAGTTAGCTTATCTAATTGCTTACGTGTATAAGTTGCACAACCTGTAGCACAGATTGCACCAATATATTCAGCTTCATCAAATACTTTGAAATCATTTCCTTTAGCAACAACGCTTAAGTCAACAATCTTCATATCGAAACGTATGTCAGGCTTGTCGTTACCATAAAAAGTCATGGCATCAGCATAATCCAACTGAGGGAAATCGAAGTTTAATTCAACATTCTTCAATTTCTTGAATAAGTGCTTCGTTAGACTCTCGAATGTATTTAAGATATCGTTTTGCTCTACAAATGCCATCTCGCAATCAATCTGAGTAAACTCAGGCTGACGGTCAGCACGAAGATCTTCATCACGGAAACATTTTACAATTTGGTAATAACGGTCGAAACCAGAAATCATCAACAGTTGTTTGAATACCTGAGGCGATTGTGGTAAAGCATAAAACTCACCTGGATTCATACGCGATGGTACAATAAAGTCACGAGCTCCTTCAGGAGTAGACTTAATCAATGCTGGCGTTTCAGTTTCGATAAAATCTAACTGATCAAGGAAATTACGAATCTCGATACCCATCTTGTGACGTAATACCAAATTCTCGCGAACACATTTACGACGTAAATCAAGGTAACGGTATTTCATTCTTAGTTCGTCTCCACCATCGGTATTGTCTTCAATAGTAAAAGGAGGCGTAATTGATTTACTCAACACTTCAATTTTATCAGCAATCACCTCAATATCACCAGTTGGCATTTTTGAGTTTTTACTTTGACGTTCATGAATGGTTCCAGTAATTGCAACAACAAATTCACGACCTAATTTTCTAGCCTGAGCACAAAGCTCTGGATTGGTTTCCATATCGAAAACAAATTGAGTAATACCATATCGATCTCGAAGATCAATAAAGGTCATTCCACCTAGGTCACGTTTTTTTTGTACCCAACCACTAAGGGTTACAGTTTCCTTTATATTCTGAATTCTTAATTCACCACAAGTATGAGTTCTATACATCTTATTCCTATTTTATTAACTTTGCGAAAATACTAAGTTTTTGTGAATTAGAATAGATTTTTTTTGAAATAGGGCAAGCTTTTGCATTTTATCTTGTTTAGAGACAAAACTGTAGCTCCTAATTTTAATTCGACTAGTTACATTCAAGGCTAATAATTCTTTATTTTTAACTTTTATGGGAGATACGATTAATCCATTTTCGGATGAATATTTTATGAAGCAAGCTTTAGAAGAAGCGCATAAAGCTTTTGATGAGGACGAAATTCCAGTGGGAGCTATTGTTGTATGTAATAATAGAATTATTGCAAGAGCTCACAATTTGACGGAACGCTTAAACGATGTCACTGCTCATGCTGAGATGCAGGCTATTACAGCTGCTGCAAATTATTTAGGTGGTAAGTATTTAAAAGATTGTACACTTTATGTGACATTAGAACCGTGTAATATGTGTGCTGGTGCCTTAGCTTGGTCACAAATAAGCCGTATTGTTTACGGTGCAAGCGATAAGAAAAGAGGTTATACGGCATTCTCACCTTCACCCTTACATCCAAGAACCGAGCTTGTAACTGGTATTTTAGAAAAAGAAAGTGCTGATTTGGTAAAGAGTTTCTTTGTTAAAAAACGATAAGAATAGTTGTTTTGTTATTCCTAATTTTGAAACACCAAACAAAAGCATTAGTTTAGCAAGTTGAAAATCCTAAAGAAGTAAATAGGGGTTTTATTAGGGGTAATTTAACCTTTTACCTATTTAGGATCACTACAATCCAACCATTTATATCATCCATTTCTCTTTGTTGAAAGTGTTTATAATCTTTTGTAGATTTGTGTATCCTTGTGCAATATATTTTGCAATAAATTGTTTTGGGAACTACATTTTTAATAATAAAACATTAAAAAATAGATATTATGAGCGCGCATAATGAAGCTAAAATGGGTGATATTGCAGAAACTATCCTATTACCTGGAGATCCACTAAGAGCAAAATATATTGCAGACAACTTTCTAGAAGATGTTGTTTGTTATAATCAGGTGAGAAATATGTTGGGTTTCACTGGAACCTATAAAGGAAAGCGTATTTCTGTACAAGGAACTGGTATGGGTATACCTTCAATAAGTATTTATACTCACGAATTAATTACTCAGTATGGCGTGAAAAACGTGATTCGTATTGGTACTTGTGGTTCATTCAATCACGATGTAAAAGTATTTGACGTGATTCTTGCTATGACTTCTTGTACAGATTCAGCAATGAACAAAAACCTTTTCAGAGGTATGGACTATGCTCCATGTGCTGATTTTGGTTTGTTAACTGATGCACATCAAGCTGCTACAGAAAAAGGTGTTAATATTAAAGTTGGAGCAACTCTAACTTCTGATATCTTTTATCATGACTTGGATAATAATCCAGAACCATTTAAAATTTGGGCTGACTATGGCGTACTAGCTGTAGAAATGGAAGCCACTGCTTTATATACAATCGCAGCTCGTCACAAAGCTAAAGCATTAGCTATTTTGACTGTTAGTGATCATATTTTAACAGGAGAAGAAACAACTTCTGAAGAACGTCAAACATCATTGAATACAATGATTACAATTGGTTTGGAAACTGCAATCAAGCAGTAATTTAGATCTAAATACATTGCATTTAAAAAGGAGAAACTTGGGGGTTTCTCCTTTTTTTATTTATGTAATTCGACTTTTTTCAATAAGCGAATTAATATCCTATATTTGGGATGTTCGTAACACTAGTCCCCATGAGATATCTACTGACCTTTTTACTTGTTTTTTTATCTGTATCCTCTTTTGCCGAGAATATGACTTTTGTAGATGAAGAAAAAGTCGATAGTCTGGAAAACAGGTTAATGATTGTTGATGGAGATGATAAGCTGGAACTCTTATTAAAACTCTGTCAGGAACTGGTTGAGAACGATTCTGAGAAATGTATTGCTTATGCACAGGAAGCTTTAGAGCTATCTCAAAAGTTAAAACGGCCTAAAGACCAAGTTAAAGCATTGATCTTTTTAGGACGAGAAGATTCCAATCTGGGTCATTATTTTGAAGGTTTGCAACATTTCAAAGAAGCTGCAGGAATTGCTGATCGTGAAAAGGAAGGGAAAGGCTTGGTTGATTCCTGGAATGAAATAGGGATAACCTATTTTAATATGGGGAGTTATGATGAGGCTTTAAGGTACTATTTTCAGACTTTGAAAAAGGCTGAGGATATTAAATATCAGGAGAGGGTTATTGCTGTTCAAACCAATATTGCCATTATTTATTCCATATATAAAGATCACTCCAAAGCTTTGGAGTGGTTTAATAAGTTATTGCAGATATATCAAAAAGAGAATAATAGTTTGCAAGTTGCAAGAACACGAGTTAATATGGCTATTATTCTTGATGAGTTAGGAGATCTTGATAAAGGATTAGATTATTTGTCTAAGGCTATCCCGGTTTTGAAGGAGTTTGGTGAAAAACAGATGCTTGCCTCAACTTTGAATTCTCAGGGCGATCTTTATTTAAAAAAGCAGAACTATAAGGAAGCTTATCAAAACTATAAGTCCGCTTTGGAAATTGCCAAATCAATTAAATATGAAAGGGGAGTGGTCTCGGCTTCTTTTAATCTCGGAGAGTATTATGCAGCAGTTATAGATTATGATAAGGCTTTGGTTTTCTATGAGGATGCCTTAAGCGTTTCGCTTAAAGCTGCTTATAAAGAGAATGTTAAGGATTGTTATGAGGGGATTGCTAAAGTGTATGCCATGAAAAGAGATTTTGCCAAAGCTTTGGAGAATACGAAACGATTCATGGTTTATAAGGATGAAATATATAATGATAGAACGCAGAAGCAGATTCAGGAACTGCAAATAAAATACGATACAGAAAAAAAGGAAGAAGAAATTGAGTTGCTACAAATAAGAATGAGGACTCAACGTAGAAATCAAGTTATTCTTATTGTTGGTTTGCTAATCATATCCTTTTTAATTCTTAGACTTCTACATTTAAAGCAAGTCAATCTTAAAAGAAAAAATCTACTTCTTGAACAAGTTAGTTTAATGGATAAACTGGCTCTTGAAAAAATGGATTCCGAAAAAAGGGAGAAAGATCTTGAAAACTTAAGGTTGCATGAAGAAATGCTTGCCAATGAGGAGATAAATTGCCTTGAGCAGTTGAAGTTTCAAGAGGATTTAAAGCACAAAGAGCGTGAGTTAGCTGCCAATGCATTACATGTTGTAAGTAAAAACGAAACGCTTGACAGTCTGAAAAAATCTGTTGAAGCTGTTTTAGCATCTGATAAAGATGAGGTTCAACGCTCCCTAAAACGACTCATTCAGGAAATAGAGGGTAATATTAATCTGGATCAGGATTGGGAGATGTTTAAAATGCATTTTGAGGAAGTTCATCAAGGTTTCTTTAAAAGACTAATTGAGAAATATACTGATTTAAATACAAACGATTTAAGATTTTGTGCTTACCTGAGGTTGAATTTAGATGCTAAGGGAATTGCACGCATCCTCAATATTTCAGTTAATGCTATCGAGAAACGTCGTTATCGATTAAGAAAAAAATTGGGATTGGATTCCTCTGATAATCTCTTTGAATTCCTTAGTAATTTCTAAAAAAAATACAATATAGATGCCGAACTCATGGGCGTCACAAGATCATTACTTTTTCCTTTCCCAAAGGATAAATTCATTAAAATTCCAATTGTTTTTCACCAGCGACCCCTTTTGTCTATGTCGCTAAACCGTCCGTGACCCCTTTTGTCCAGCCTGTAAATTCAGCTATTTTGTTTGGCTTTGATAATTTTAGCACTGTATTTGGGAAGTCCCTAATTCTTCCTGATACGCTTACGATTGTCTAACCCCAAATGATTAGCCACAGTGAAGAAGAAAGAATTTAAACCATTTTTTGAAAGCTTCTATTCCAGCTTGTGTTTGTTTGCCAACAAGTATGTTGATGATAGAGATATAGCTGCAGACATGGCTCAGGAGGCTTTTATTAAGTTATGGAACGGTAAGGAGGCATTTGATAATGAAAATGCCATGAAGGGATACTTGTATATGGTTACCCGAAACTCTTGCTTAAACTATATTAAACATTCCAAAGTTGTTTTAGATTTCGCTGTTCAGGCTATGGAGAAGGAGTTATTCTTCAGAGATAATATTCTTGAGGAAGAAACCTATTATGAAATTCATAAGGCCATTGAAATCCTACCCTTACAAGGGAAGCGTGTTGTTCAAATGAGTATGAAAGGTATAAAAAATCCTGAGATTGCCCTTCGATTAAATATATCTATAAATACCGTCAAGTCGGTAAAAGCGAATGCTTATCGCTTGCTTCGTTTACAGTTGAAGAATGTTGTTGTTGTTTTCTTGTTGATATTAGCTGGGTTTTTTTGATGAAAATGCCTGTTTTTTATATCTAATCACACACTTATGTTGGAGTTCATGTGGGCTCTGATATTTTTTTTGAAAAAAAACGAAACCTTCCCACCCCCTTTTATTTTTGAGTTGTTTTAGTAGTACAATCTTCTTAAGGAAATGTTCCGGATCAGAAGTTTGTTGGATCAAAAGAACATACCTCATGTAAATTTGATTTTATGGAACCAAAGAGAACAAATAAAAATATCTAGTGAATAGAATTGACCAACATATAAGAATCTCTCAGCTAATTGCCAAAGAAGTGAATTTTGGACTAGATGAGATCGAGAAGCAGAAATTGGATTTTTGGATCAATGAGAGTGAAGAGAACCGACAGGTTTATGATAGAATTAGGAAGCAAGAAGGGTTTCTTAATTGGGATGAAGACTTTCATCAGGTGAATGTAGAGGAAGGGTGGAAGCGATTTGATGAGGCAGTAAACCCAAAAAGAATTGTGTTTGCATTTCAGACCATCCTCCGCTATGCTGCAGTTATATTAGTTCCTCTGTTTCTCTCGGGAGTTGGTTATTATTTATACAACGATTTGATTAGTCTGCCGGAGCAAGAGCAGTTTGCACAATTACAAGTACAAAAGCCGAAAGCTCAGTTGATTTTAGCAAATGGAAAGAAGGTGAATTTGGATAATAAAAAAGTCTCTGCTTTAAAAGAGAAGGATGGAACTCGAATTGAGAAAGGCGAAGGCAATTTAACGTATCAGGCAGGGGGCGAAAAAGGGAAGCTACTGTATAATACAGTCGAAATACCCAGTGGGAGTGAGTATAAGTTGGTTCTTGCCGATGGTACAAAAGTTCATCTGAATGCCATGAGTTCCTTGAAATTTCCGGTTCAATTTTCAGAAGAAATAAGAGAAGTTGAGTTGTTTGGAGAAGCTTATTTTGAAGTGACTAAGGATGCAAAACACCCTTTTGTCGTGAATGTATCTGGTACTAGAGTTGAAGTGTTAGGAACGTCTTTTAATGTGAAAGCTTATGAAGGGAACGAGGAAGTTGTGACGACTTTAGTTGAAGGAAGTGTGAAGGTGCAATCTTCAGCTTATGAGGCTGAGTCGTTATTCTTGGAACCAGGTCAGCAGGCTATAGTGAATGAAAAAACAGGAAGTATTGATATGCGAGAAGTAGATGTGACCCTGTTTACTTCCTGGAGGGAAGGTGTTTTCTTATTTAAAAACCAACGAATGGAGGATATTATGATCGAATTGGCAAGGTGGTACGACCTAAAGGTGTTTTATAATAATCCTTCGGCAAAGGAGCACCGTTTTGGTGGGCATTTTAATCGAAGTAGTGAAATCAGTTCTATCATGGAGATGTTTGAGCTGACCAATAAGGTGAATGCCGAAATCAATGGAGAAACCATTGTAATTAGTGAAAATTAAAACAGGAAATGCTGTAACATTTCCTGTCTAATATATTTCTGCAGTAACAGAAATCTAATTTAAGTGAAACCTAAATCTTTACAAAGTTATGAAAAAATGTTTGAATAATGGCTTCCGATCCCGGAAGCTGTTTAAACTACTACTAGTTATGAAAATGCTCGCCATTTTTCTGTTTGTTAGTGTATTAAGTGCTTCGGCAAATACATTGGCACAGGATGTAAAAGTGACATTTAACATGGAAGGTGCAGAGTTGGAACAGGTGTTGTGGGAAATTCATGAACAAACTGGTCTGGTATTTCTTTACAGTTCTTCTGATGTTAAAGATGTAAAAGAACTTAGCGTGGATGCTAAGGACGAAACCGTAAAATCTGTTTTGAACCGTTGCTTGGAAGATAGTGGATTGGAATATGAGTTCAAGAGTAAGGCCGTAACCTTACGAAAAATCTCTTCGCCAACTCACTCACCTGCGAAAACACAACAGCAGCAAAAGAAGCAGGTTTCAGGTGTAGTGCTTGACGATTTGGGAATTTCATTACCAGGCGTTTCTGTTTTGGAAAAGGGAACCACGAATGGTGTTTCTACTGATTTTGATGGAAAGTTTGCAATTGAGATTCCTGCTAATGGGAAAGTGGTTTTGGTTTTCTCTTTCATCGGAATGGAATCTCAAGAGATTCTTGTTAAAGGACAAAAGGATTTGAAAATTACACTATTGCCCGATGCTGAACAATTGGCTGAAGTTGTGGTTGTTTCGGATGGTTTTAGAAAAACGGATCGTCGATTATTTACAGGTTCTGCTACTTCGATAAAGTCTGAAGAAGCTAAAGTGGATGGTATTGTTAATGTGGCACAGATGCTTGAAGGTAAAGCAGCTGGTGTTTCTGTTCAAACTGTTTCCGGAACTTTTGGTACTGCGCCTAAAATTAGAGTTCGTGGAGCTTCTTCCATTTATGGTGATTCAAAACCCTTGTGGGTAGTTGATGGCGTTGTTCTTGAGGATGTTGTTGATGTTTCTCCTGATGATCTTTCGTCGGGTGATGCTTCTACTTTGATCAGTTCAGCAGTTGCCGGATTGAACTCTGATGATATAGCAAAATTTGAGATTCTGAAAGATGCTTCGGCTACGGCTCTTTATGGAGCCCGTGCCATGAATGGGGTAATTGTTATTACAACAAAAAGAGGTAAGACAGGTGTTACAAAAGTTTCTTATTCGGGTGAATATACCATGAGAATGAAACCTTCTTACTCTAGTTATAATATCATGAATTCTCGTGAGCAGATGTCTGTTTATAGAGAACTAGAGACCAAAGGATGGTTAAATCATGCTGAAATATCCCGTCAGAAAGATGGTGGTATTTATAAGAAGATGTATGACCAAATTAATAACTACGATCCGACTACAGGTTTTGGTTTGGAGAATACACCTGAGGCCAGAGCTAAATTTTTACAGAAATATGAAATGGCAAATACGGATTGGTTTGATGTGTTATTCAAAAATACCATAACTCAAAATCATTCTGTAAGTCTTTCCGGTGGTACAGATAAGTCGAACTTCTATTTTTCAACCAGTTATTATGGAGATAAAGGTTGGTCGATTGCAGATAAAGTAGATCGATATACTGTCAATGCAAATGGTAATGTAAAAATCAATGATAAATTAAAACTTGGTTTTCTTACAGCTGGATCTTTTAGACAGCAAAAGGCGCCAGGATCAGTAAATCGTACTGAGGATCCTATTAATGGGGAATATAGTCGTGATTTTGATATCAATCCATTTTCATATGCTCTTAATACCAGTAGAGCAATGCGTCCATACGATGATAATGGAAATTTGGAATATTACCGTATGAATTATGCTGATTTTAATATCCTCGACGAGATGAAAAACAATTATCTCGAACTGGATGTGCTTGATTTGAAACTTCAGTCTAATTTAGATTATACACCTATAAAAGGTTTGGATTTAAGTGCTGTTGCTTCAATTAGATATGTGAAATCGACTCAGGAACATAAAGTCCTTGAAAATTCTAATATGGCTTCTGCTTATCGAGCAGCTGATACTTATGAAATTGCTAGGAATAATAAGTTTTTATTTAAGGATTATGAGGTTCCAAACTCACTACCTCAAGTTGTTTTACCTAAGGGTGGCTTTTACAACCGAAGCGACAATACGCTATTGAACTACTATTTTAGAGGAACAGCGAACTGGAATAAAATATTTAATGAAATACATATTGTCAATGCGTTTGCGGGTATGGAAGTCAAATCCGCCGATCGAAAAAACAGTTCTTTTGATGGTATTGGCTATCAGTATGAAAGAGGAGGCGTTCCTTTTATCAATCCTGATTTTGTAAAACATCAATTACAAAATGGATATTCTTACTATGGGATGGAAGAGTTTCGTGATAGATATGCTGCCTTTTTTGCCACGTCAAGTTATTCTTATGCAGGTAAATATACGGTTAATGGAACCTTTAGATATGATGGGTCTAATAAATTAGGTATTTCTACTTCGGCTCGATGGTTACCTACATGGAACGTGAGTGGATCGTGGAATGCTAAAGAAGAAGATTTCTTAAAAGATAATGGTACAATTTCTTATCTGTCTTTTAGAGCGACTTATGGTTTAACAGCGAGTATGGGTAATGCTCAAAATTCAACGCTAGTACTAAAGAACAAAGTTACTGATCGTCCTTATCTTTCGGAGCAGGAATCTCAAATGTATATTGACGCTTTAGAGAATTCTGAACTGACTTGGGAAAAGCAATACGAGACCAATATTGGTATGGATCTAGGTTTGTTTAATAATCGAGTTAATATCAGTATGGATGCTTATCAACGAAAAGGTTTCGACCTGATTGGTTATGTGAAGACTTCAGGTATTGGGGGAGAATTCTGGAAGTTTGCCAACTACGCTGATATGAAATCTCATGGTATAGAGTTTACCTTATCGACTAAAAACATTAAATCTGAAGATTTTAAATGGAATACCAATTTCACTTTTGCCTACAATCATAATGAGATTACAAATCTGAAATCATTTCCTAAGATGATCTCTTTGATTAGAGATACTGGAGGACCTTTGGAAGGTGGTCCAGTAAGGGGGCTGTACTCTATTCAATATAAAGGTTTAAACAGCGAAGGTTTGCCAACCTTTATTAATGAGGAGGGAGACTTAACGGTTAATGATTTTGATTTCCAATCAAATAATATCGAACACTTAAAGTATGAAGGCTCTATCGATCCATCAATTACTGGAGGTTTAGGTAATACATTCTCTTACAAGAATTGGAAATTGAATGTATTCATGACTTATCAGTATGGTAATAAGGTGAGATTGTATCCTGAATTTAAGTCAAGATATTCTGACTTGGATGCTATGCCTAAGGAATTTTTCGATCGTTGGATGTTAGCTGGTGATGAGAATGTCACTGATGTTCCTACTATTTTATCTCAACGTATGCATAATGCAAACGACCAAAAGGCTTATAATGCCTATAATATGTCTACAGCAAGAGTTGCAGACGGTTCTTTTGCCAGAATGAAAGAAATTTCATTAGCCTACAAGTTGCCTAAAACTTTTGCGGCAAAACTTGGTTTTAGTGATCTTTCATTAAAAGTTCAGGGAACAAATTTATTCCTGATATACTCTGACAAGAAATTGAATGGTCAAGACCCTGAGTTTTTAGGTTCTGGAGGTGTGGCTATGCCAGTGCCAAAACAATATACTTTCACACTAAAAGCTAGCTTTTAGAACTAAAGATGATGTAATAAAATAATAGAGTGATAACTGATGAATTCGCTTATCAAGAACTTGAGATAATTAACTGAAGTTTAAAATCATCTCTGTACTTATATCTAAAATAAAAAAATAAAATGAAAAATATAAAGAATAAAGTCTTGGTCTTAATGGGGATAGCCTTACTATCGTCATGTAACGACTTTTTAGATGAAACACCTGATAACCGGACAAAATTAGATTCACCGGAAGCTATCAGTGAGTTGTTGGTTTCTTCTTATCCAGAAGCAGGTTGTCTGGCATTTACTGAAGTGATGTCGGATAATGTTGCTGATAAGGGAGTAGGAGGATATATTGCAGAATACCAGGCCAATGAGGATGCTTTCTTTTGGAAAGACAGCGGATCTGAAGATTATGATACGCCTGTTTTTTATTGGAATTCATGTTATGCTGCTATTGCAGCTGCCAACGAAGCTCTAAATGCGATAGAATTGGCCCCCGATAAAGAGAATTACAAAGCACAAAAGGGTGAAGCCCTTGCGACAAGAGCTTATTCTCACTTTATGCTTGTTAATCTTTTTGCTAAACATTTCAATCCAGAAACAGCTAAATCGGATTTAGGTGTTCCTTTTGTTGAGGAATCGGAAAAAGTTGTTTTTAAAGAGTATGAAAGAGCTACTGTTCAGGAAGTTTACGATAACATCGAAAGAGATTTAAATCTAGCTTTCGATCTTATTAGTGATGAAGCTTATTCTGTCCCTAAATATCATATGACTAAAACAGCTTTACATGCCTTTGCTTCACGTTTTTATTTATACAAAGGCGAGTGGGACAAAGTGATTGAACATTCTAATTATGTTTTAGGTGCTAATGCCGCTTCTAAATTAAGAGACTGGACTGGTAAGTATATGACTTATGAGGCTATGGAATTGTGGGCACAATACACAAAATCTGAAGAATCAGCAAACTTATTACTTAATAGACAATATACCAATTGGGGTGGAGGTCTTGTTGTATTCAGGTATTCACTTGCTTCTTCGAAGGCAACTGAATTATTTGGTGAATCTGATGCTGGTGAATCTAATTTCGATCTGATTATAGGTGATAAATTACTTTATGCTGCTAGCGAATTGCAGTTAGGATTTATTCCCAAGTTTCAGAATCGTATTGAATCGCACGGTGGTAATGCTGATATCGGTTACCCCAATTCAATAGTACCCATATTTACTGCCGAAGAAGTTTTGTTTAATCGTGCTGAAGCTTATGCGATGACGACTGATTATACATCTGCTCTTTCTGATTTGGATGCTTATTATACAAAAAGAAAGAAATCTTATAATCCTGATAATAAAATCGATTTGGATCAAATTAAGGCTGCCTATGATGTGGTTGCTGCGCCCGAGTTGGCTCCTTTCTACACGGTTAATGCCGATCAGAAATTTTATGTATCGTATCTTCTTGATTTACGTCGTAGAGAATTTGTTCACGAAGGTTTAAGATGGTTCGATGTTAAGAGACTTAATATTGAAGTTGTTCACAATCTTGTAGATGGTTCTACGGTTACTTTACCAAAAGATGATTTGAGAAGAGCCATTCAGATACCAGCTCAGGCAGTTGCAATAGGATTACAGGCAAACCCACGATAATTATAAAAATATAAGATATGAAAAAGATATTATTTCTATTCTTTTCTATTTCTATCCTTTTTACCTCGTGTACTAAGGAAGATGATTTAGGAAAGTCATTAATTGATACCTCCATACCGGAGTTGAATGATGTTGATGAGTGGATAAGAGAAAATTATACTTACCCATTCAATGTTGAAGTTAAATACCGTTGGGATAATTCAGAGGTAGATAATTCTAAAATTTTAACGCCTCCTGCAAAAGCAGATGTGATTCCTTTTCTTGATAATATGAAGAAAATATGGATAGATCCCTATGTGAATGCTGGAGGTATTGATTTCATGAAAAGATTTATTCCTAAACAAATGGTTCTTATTGGGAGTCATAATTATAACGATAATGGATCTATTGTTTTAGGACAGGCTGAGGGTGGACGAAAAATCTCTCTTTTCGACTTGAATTATATCTCATTCGATTTATCAGGTTTAGAAAGCTGGGAAAAAAGTAAAGCTATGGAGCCTATATTGAGAGTTTTCTCGACGATGCATCATGAATTTGGGCATATTCTACACCAAACTGTAGCTTATCCTATCGAATACAAGAAGATTTGTACTGAGTACACATCCAACTGGATGAATTTTAATAATATAGAAGCTAAGAGATTGGGTTTTATTACGGCCTATTCGATGCTTAATCCTGATGAAGATTTTGTAGAGATGTTGTCAAAGTTTTTAATGTCAGGTAATGAGGGCTGGAATAAGATTATTGATGATATCTATATTTACGATGAGAATTGGAATAAAGATATACCAGCAGCAGATAAAGCTAAAGCTAAAATTCGACAGAAAGAGAAAATTGTTGCTGATTATATGCAGCAGGTTTGGAATATAAATATCTATGATCTTCAGGATGAGATTGAAGTAATTTTAGCGGAAATTAAAGGTGAATAGAAGATGAAATTATTATGAAACGAACCAAGAGAAAATCTTTCTCACGCATGAGTATCGTTTGGCGACTTTCATAAGACCTTAATTCGAAAATTATAATCACATGAAACGAGCTATGAGTAATGCTTTCACACACAGAAAGAGGATTATTTTGGCGACTTCCATATGATAAAAACATGAAATTATAAACATATGAAAACATTAAATTTATATATCACTTCTCTCATATTACTTGCGTTTTCGGCATGTAATAATGATTTCGAAAGTGAGTTTGATCTTTCCCCGGACGAAAGAGCAAGTGAAGCTGTTAAGGAGTTTAAAGAGGCCTTAATCTCATCTGAGTATGGATGGTTAACCCATTACTATCCTAATCCAGACAAGTTAGGTTCAGTTACCTATATGCTTAAATTTGAGGAAACAGGTACTGTAAATATGAATTGGGAGTTATATGATTATTCTGATGAAGCGGAATATTCTGTAAAGATGCTTGAAAAGCCTCTGTTGATTTTCGATACTTATAGTAAATTTTCAAAGATGACCGATCCTGAGATTGGCATAGCAGGTAAGGGATTTGGTGGCGAACTAGAGTTTGGTTTCATTAGACAATCAGCTGACGGAGATACCTTGTATCTTGCTGAAAGAGTCAATGAAGACCCTATGGTTCTTGTTAAAGCTACGGCTGAAACAACGACTCAGCTTAGAGAATATGCAAAGTATACTGATCTTTTAGAAAGACTAAATGAAAAAGTTGTTGTTCCTTTTTATTTTAACTTATCAGTTGAAGGTTGGGATGCGAAAGTAAACATGGTATATAGTGGCGATAAGATTATTGCATTTCTTAATTATGTAGACGGTGGAGAAACTAAACGTGAGTTTATGCCAGTTAATTTTACTCACGAAGGTTTTCAATTTCATCACCCTTTAGTTTTTAATGGCATTAGCGTTCGTTCTTTTAAATATGATGAAGCTAAGAATCAGTTTGATGTAACAGATGCTGGTGTAACGGGTACTTTTAAATATGAGGGAGTTTGTCCTGCTCATGTGGATGGGATGACTGATAAGTTTTTTGGACCAAGAACATTTGGTGGTTCTGCAAAGATATTTAGTCCTAAATTATTTGATTTGATTGATGGTGTATATCCTGAGGCTGCATTAAATTATGTTTCTACAGATACTTATGTTGGTTCTTGGTCACCTTGTACTTTCAATTTAAATTTTAAAGATTGGAATTCTCTTAAGATTAAAGTTAATTATAATAAGATAACTGAAGATGTTGTTGAAATGGAATTCCTAGGCTATGCACCACATTATGCTGCACCACTTGATGATCTGGCTTATGTTGAGGCATTAATGTCTACAGAGAAAGGTCAGGCTATAAAAGCATTGATAACAAGTACTAAGGGATGGACTATAGTTCCTATAGAGCTTAAGGAGTATGGTTCTTCTTACTGTTTGGTAAGTAATGAGGATCCGGAAATGTACATGACCTTTGGGTTGACTTATTCTGACGATTAGTCAAGTTTAGATTACTGGTCAATCAAAATGATTAAAAATGAATGATTAGTTGGTGATTTAATAGCCCTTCTGCCTTTGTATTCTTTAGTACTAATGGTAGGAGGGCTTTTTTATATTATGAATTATAAAAAAAGAAAATGTTTGATACGAGTTATGGATTAAAAACATGGATTTACCCGGGTTTAATCTGGGGAGTCATCATGTTCCTTGCTATCTCCTTTCTTTTGCCTTTGATGGAGGGTGAGTTAATAAACTGGCAAAAATTGTATGCACTTCCTATTTGGTTAATTGGCGGCTTGGTGATGCAATATCTTCAGTTTAAGAGTATAAATAAAAAAGGAAGAAGAGAGATAGGCGAAAAAACCGATTAATCATGAAAATAGTTAGCAGAGTAAATTTTAAAGATAAAGCAGAACGAAAAGCGTTTATCTATGCGTTATGAGCAATATAAATAAAAACTACCACTATGGAATATGATAAAACAAAATACAAGATTTGGAACTGGAAAAGCCCAGTTATTCTACATTGGATAATTAATCCAGGATTAGTATTTAATGAATTGGTATTAGGGCAGACTATGCCGAAAGTAATTCTGATTGAGAGGTTTGGGGGTAAACCTTTTTATAAGCGTTCTATTATACCCTGTCCACATTGTGGGGAATTGCATCCAGATGTTAAATATTCAGCTCAAAATAAAACCGCATTAAAAAACTGGTATGGTTGCTATTGTGACAAATGTTCTGAAATAATTCCTGTTCAAAGAAATCTAACCTCTTTGTTAATTCTAACTGTGACTTTCCCTTTATGGGGTTGGTTTAGGAAAACACTAAAACAAAATTGGTTGGACAAGCAACCTGAAAGGTATAAGAATTTAAATCTTGAAGTAGTTGACAAGAAAAACACTACTAAGAATTGGTTAAAAGCAGGACTTCTTTGGGGATTTTTCATGTATGTAACAATGACTTTAATCTTCCCACTTATTGAACAAGAACAAATCACACAAAAGAGTATGCTAATAGGAATCCCTATCTGGCTTATAGGTGGCTTGAGTTTTGGTTTTACTATGAAAATATGGATGAATAGAAAAGGTAAAGAAAATAATGCCCATAATAAATAGGAATATGAGCGGTGACGAGTAACTTGATAATTTATAGGTTTAGAGTAGATTGAAAAGAATTCAGGGTAACACCCACCCAGTTTTGAATTTGAGTTGTTTTATTAGTAAAGTTTTTAGTTAGTCGGTAAAAGAGCAGAACCCTCTGTAACTTTGTTTGGTACTTCGAAGTACAAACTTTCACTTAAATCTTCTTTGGTCGGATCTGATTTTATGGAAATTGAAAACAAGGTTTTGGGTTTTGTTTGTTTTAATTTAAACTGCCCTATTACATTCTCTTCACAGCCATCGAAGTCAATTTTATCGGTTGTTTCAGTTTAATTTGCAAAATACAAGTGGCTGTGGAGAGTGTAATTTAGATCTAAAGTAGGATGCATTACAAAAGGAGAAACCCCCAAGCTTCTCCTTTTTTCGTACCCTTCGTTTTCTTAAATTCTTATTTTGAATGATTACCTAATCTAAGACTCCTTAATTGTGTATTACTCCTATGTAAACATTGTATAGCTTGAATCTTAACTTATTTGTATTGATTCTGCCTTAGTCTAAATAAGCTAAGTCATTAAAAAAAAGACTTTTCAGACTAAGCTCCATCAGAATAATTTCATATTTTTAGTAAGAGTCATATGTTGTTTTTTAGTATGATTAAAACCTATTTCTTACCCTAATCTAACACGCTGGAGGATTATTTATGAAGTTGAAATTTAGTCTTTGCTTTTTAATTAACCTTTTTGCTATTTCCCTTTTCAGCCAAACTGAAACAAAATATGATTCCGATTTTAAGGTTGGCATTGTTGAGCATCTTGGCGAAAAAATATCAGATGATATTAATCTCATAAATGAGGAGGGGAAAAGGGTTAATCTACTTGATCAGATAGATAAACCCACAGCTATTGTTTTCGTTTATTTTAAATGCCCTGGTATTTGTAGTCCATTACTGGATGGTTTGACTGGTTTAATTGATGCTAGCGATCTAGAAATATCCAAAGATTATCAGGTTTTAACCATCAGTTTCGACCCACAGGAAACAACAGATTTAGCCAATCAAAAGAAGAAAAATTATCAAGATTTGATTCATGATAAAAATACAGATGAGGGTTGGCGTTTTTTTACTGCAGATAGTTTGAACATTGCTAAGGCTACTGAAAATGTCGGCTTTCTCTATAATAAAGCAGGGAATGAGTTTACTCATGCTGCAACGGTTATCATCGTAAGCCCCGATGGAACAATCACTCGCTATTTAAATGGAACTTACTTTTTGCCTTATGAGTTTCAATTGGCAATTAGAGAAGCCAATAAGGGACAAACAGGACCAACTATAAAAAAAGTACTTGAATATTGCTATTCTTACGATCCTGTTGGTAGAACTTACGTTTTTAATATCACTGCGGTGACGGCTAGCGTTACCATCTTTATGGCCTTAATTATTTTTTTATTATTAATTTTTTTCAAGCCAAAGAGAAAATTATATAAGAGAGTGGATAATTAAAAGAAATTGAATTCTAAATATTAATCTATGTCGAAAACTTCAAAAATAAAGAGTCTACTAGAATTGGGGAAAATTAAGATTGCTATTCCTATAGCAGTTTCTTGTTTCACAGGATATTTGTTGCAATCGATTGATTTCTCATTGGATATGGCTGCCGTTATTTTTGGGATTTTGTTCATTGTTGCTGGCGCTTCAGCCATTAATCACATTCAGGAGCATAAGAAAGATGCCTTGATGAATAGAACAATGTTTAGACCGATTCCATCAGGTAAACTGAGTGTGAAGGAGGCGTTTGTTTGGAGTTTCTTATTCTTAATAGTTGGTTGTGGCTTGCTAGTTTGGGGAGGTAATATGTTGAGTTTTTATATTGCTCTTTTTTCAATTCTGTGGTATAATCTACTTTACACACCCTTAAAACAAATTTCAGCTTTTGCCGTTGTTCCTGGTGCACTAAGTGGCGCTTTCCCACCATTAATTGGCTATGTGGCTGCTGGGGGTGATATTTTAGCACCTCCAATTTTGGCTTTGGCATTCTTCTTTTTTATAGGGCAAATTCCTCACTTCTGGCTTCTGTTATTGCTTTATGGTGAAGATTATAAGCGCGGAGGCTTTAAAGTTCTAACCGATGTGTTCTCCGTTAAACAGATTCATTTTATTACGCTTATTTGGATGTTGGCAACCATTATGGTCGCTCTTCTACTGCCTATGTACGATGTCATCAGTTCACAATTTGCAATATGGGTTTTGTTGATTCTTTCTTTGTGGATTATCGTTTACAGTTTTCCTATTTTGAAAAACTACGATAGACTTTCAGTTCGAAAATTGTTTCTTCAACTCAACTTATATTTCTTGCTGATCATGATCATGATTAGCATCGATAAGCTTTATCTGTAAATGAAATTACAGCATAAAAAAAGCTCGACTTGTAGGTCGAGCTTTTTTTATATAAATGTGTTTTTAATTCTCTTCAATATTGAATCCTACTTCTTTTAACTGTTCCCAGAAGTTGGTGTGTGTTTCTAATGCTGATCTACATGCTCGTGTATGTATTCTGCCATAGTTTTAACAGACATGAGTATGTTTCTAGCTTCTTTAGGATCTTCGATTTTTATTTTGTAATTTCTCTCTAGTAGAACTATTAGTTCAATTGCATCAATAGAATCTAAACCTAGAGAATCCCCAAATAGAAGATCATCTGTGCCAATATCATTGATGGTATAATCTTCAAGTTTAAGTTGTATTATGATGTTCTCTTTCAGTTCTTTAATCAATTCTTCCATGAGTATTGTGTGTTTTAATAATTGTTTTTTTTAAGCTCATAAATTGATGCTAATGCTAAAGCAAGTATTGAAAAAAAGAAGAGCTTGAGTAATTCGTATTTAATTTCTATTAGGCTAGCATTTTGTAAAAATAATTTTGAATAAGCCGTTAGCGACCAGTTTAGAGGTGATATTTTGCTAATAATGAGCATTGTGTCTGACATCATGAATGTAGGAACCCAGATGCCTCCAATTGCTGCAAAAATGACAACAGAAATACTACCGAAATTGGATGCTTGGTTATGTGTTTTAGCTATCGTTCCAATCAATATAGCATAACTAGTTGCTGCAAATCCGATAAATAATGTTGTTAGAATAATATTGTAGATATTAGAATAATTTAATTTTGGTAGCCCGATTAATGGTAATAATTGACAGCCAATAACTAGTAAGATACAGAACTGTGATAGTGCAATAATCGTGTATAAAACTATTTTGGATATCATTTGTGATATATACGATGTTGGCATTGTTTTTAACCTTACAGAGATTCCGTTAGTTTTATCTGCAATTATATTTCCTGTGAGAGGAATAACAATAAAAAATATTGCAAATATTGACCAAGCTGGTATGTTGTGTTCTGTTGAATTTGGAAGTTTACTATTTAATTTAGCCCCAACAGTTGTTTCAATAATATTGAAATTTTCAGTAGGGAATGTATCATTGTTTGCGTTTCCATTTAACTTTTCAACAACAGTAGTGTATGATTTAAATAACAATTGAGTTCGAATATTTGCTATTATTTGGCGAATAGTTCCGTTAAGTGCTTGCTTAAATGAAGCTTTTATAACAGGATCGAAGAATATTTCTAAGTTTGAAATTGGATTTTGATTGTCAAAATTCTGACTCTGTGTTATTTGTTTACCTATCTCCTTTGAAATAATAATCTTAAAATTTGATGTAGCATTTTTTGGAA
Organism: Ancylomarina sp. YFZ004; assembly: GCF_054254355.1. Taxonomy (NCBI): domain Bacteria; kingdom Pseudomonadati; phylum Bacteroidota; class Bacteroidia; order Marinilabiliales; family Marinifilaceae; genus Ancylomarina; species Ancylomarina sp. YFZ004. The sequence goes on along the minus strand of NZ_JBTCHQ010000011.1, from coordinate 125,968 downwards.
TAATTAATCCCATTTTAAATTTTCCTTTTGCTACCAGTTGTTTAGCTTCTTCAATTGTTGGTGTTTTTTCCTCGTATGAACTAAAGGTATTGAAGATATTAGATGAATTTAAACCCGATATTATTGCATTTCCAATTATATCATTGTCTTGATTTATTATTATTAGGTCGAACTTTTCTTTTTGTAGAGTTTTTAATGAAGAGTCTTGGAGTAATGTCATGATTAAAACTAAAACAATTGGCATTCCGAAGAGAATCAAAAGTCCTGTTCTATCTCTAATAAGTAGACGAAAATCTTTTATTATTATTTGAATAAACGTTCTCATTAATCTCTTAATTTTTTCCCTGTTAAGTGTATGAAAATTTCCTCAAGGTTGTTGTAGTTTGGATACTTATTTAGCAAATTTGATGACAAGCCTTCTTCAATCACAACGCCATGATCTATAATAGAAATGTAATCACAGAACTTTTCAGCTTCAGCTAAATGATGAGAAGTGTATATAATTGTTGTTCCTTTTTTATTTGTTTCTTTCAAGAAATTTAAAATAACTAATTTCGATTGAATGTCAATTCCGACTGTTGGTTCATCTAAGATTAATATTTCTGGTGAATGTAGAAGGCCAGCAATTAAATTAATTCTTCTTTTCATACCTCCAGAATAACTGTTTATTTGATTATTTCTTTTCTCGAAAAGGCCTAGTTCTTTAAGTAATAATTCAATTCTAATTTTTAACTCATTTTTAGGAATTCGATACATACTTCCAAAAAACATGAGATTTTCATATGCAGTTAACTCAGGATATAATGCAATGTCTTGAGGAACTAAACCAATTAGTTTTTTTATGTGTTTTTTTTGTTCTGGTACTTTAAAGCCAGCTATTGTGACTTTTCCAGAATCTTGTTTTAATAATCCACAAAGTATATTTATACTTGAGGTTTTTCCTGCACCATTAGGACCTAGTAAAGCATGAATTGTTCCTCTTGAAACATTGAGATTTAAACCGTTTAAAGCTTTAGTCTGGCTAGACTTATAGCTTTTATATAAGTTTTCGATCAAGATAAATGGCTTAGTCATTATTGGAGGTTTAATTTCAATAGGTTCTTAAAATGTTTTTTTTCCGCATCTGCGATTTCCAATAATAGATTTGATAACATTGAATAGGATTCATTTTCAGTTATTCTAGATTTACATAGGCGAGAGGCATGCAAAGCGAAATTCCTCCACATATCTCCAATCTTTGTCATTTCTTTAGAGGCTGTCAGTAATTCTGTGTTGTTAAGGGTTTTGCCTGACTCTTGTAGAAATGCTGCATAGATAAATCTAAACCCTGCACCACCTGTTCCGATTTCCTCTTGCATACGTATGATTGAACCTAAGTATTTGGCTGCAGTTTGTTTTGATAATTTTTTCTCCCATTTAACAACCGACTTTGCTAAAAGCCTAATTCCTGCTATGCCCACAAAAGGATTTGAACGTGTCAGCATTTGGTTGGCGGTTCTTTTTATTGATATTCTTATTGATTTTTTCAAATCAAAATTTTCGGGAACTTCCTTTACGTAATACATTTTCCCTTTGGGTTTTATGAGTCCTTTTGCGTATCTAACCTTTTTTAAATCATTAGTAGTAATCCATTTTGGAGTTTCCATTATTGGGTCACTTACTATATATCTATTCTCCTTTTTTCCGAATGCGACTATATTATGTGCATTAAAGTGAAATCGATATACTTCAGGAAAATAAGTTAGGTTATAAACGCCAACGACTAATCCTACAGGTGTTCCTTCTTCAAGTTTTTTATCGAGTTCGGACATTGCCTTTTCAGGATTCGATTTATATCTTGTAATTTTGGTTTTTATACCAATAACCTTGTTAACTCTTTTGAAAATTTCACCAGGCATTGGTCTGTAAGATGTGCCAGGAGCTCCATTTAACTTTATAAATGGTAAGTGAACAAAAAATAAACCTGAACCTAATCCGAAGACCATTGCTTCACTTAGATTAATATTATAGTGTCGTAATATATTTGAAGTCACTCCATTTTCACAATGTCCTGACATTCTGTGTTCAAAGTTTATCATTTACTTCTATTATCAAATTGATATTAAAACTCTTTAATTCATCAATAGTTAATAAATTAAAAGCCTCTCGGTATGCTTCAAGTTTCTTGTCGCTTAGCTTTGTGAAATTTTTAGGTTTCATATGTCTCTTAATAGTCCAAGAGTACATACCTGTATATTCAGCTAATATTTTAATATTCATTATGTTTTTATGCATATAATAGAATATCGGACTTTTCTCTTCATTTTTAACTGCTTCAATTGCAATCTTAATCTTATCGTCAACTTCTTCCCAAGCTTGCCTCATGGCAATATTTTTGGGTTCCCATCCAACACTTTTAACCTGAACATAATTGCCATTAGAATCAAGAGCATACTGTAATTCATCGAGCTTTTCATTAAATAAATTAATATTGTCTTGTGGTACATTATGTTTTTCCATAACAGAAAATTTGGCTTTTTATCATTAGTTATCAATAACTGTAAGCATTGCATAGGCATATGAAAACCTTGCACTTTCAGGACTCATAATGAGTATTTTGTCACCAGCTTTGAGCTTGTTTGAGTTGAATAACTCTTCTAGCATAAAATATGCTGATGCTGAACCTACGTTTCCAAACTTAGAAAGATTTGTAAACCATTTTTTTTGTGGAATTGGACAGCCTATTTTTTCAGCTTCATCTTCTATTTGGGCTCTAAAATATTCTGATGACATGTGTGGTAAGAAATAAGTTACTTCATTTGTGTTAAAATTATATTTTTCAGTAACTCGTTTTAATCCAAGAGCTCCATATTTAATAATATTGTCTCCTAAAAGTTTTACATCTTGACGTAGTGACATAAGACCATTATCCGCAATTTCACGAGGTGTAAATTCTCTCCAAGGTTTCATCTGACCACTTTCTGTACGTTCGCCTCCTGCGTACATACAGCTTGGTAATTCATTTGCGTAGGAGGTAATATCAATCCAATTTATTTCTAGGGATAATCCTGATTTATTTGGCTTATTTTCTAGTAGTGCTACTCCAGCACCATCTGACAGCATCCATCTCAGAAATTCTTTTTCAAAACCAATTACAGGTTTTTGTTTAAGTTCTTCAAGTTTAGATGCTTCATCTTCAAAGTTTTGTGATCTTAACCAAGATGAAAATTTCTCAGAACCTCCTGCAATAGCGTTTTTGGAATTTCCACTGACGACAGACATGTATGCGTATTTAAAAGCTAGCATTCCTGAGTTACATGATCCTTCTGGAGTAATAACTTCCATAGGATTGTTCTTTAGTAAACCGTGTACCATTGATGCATGGGCAGGTAATAGCTGATCAGGTGATGATGTGCCTACTGCGAGTACTTCGATATTTTGTAAGTTTTCTTTTTCAGGGCAGAGTTTTTTTATTGCTTCTGCAACCATCTCTGCATTAGTATGTGTGTGTTTTCCGTCACTATTAATGGCATAGTAGCGTGCTTTTATACCATTGTTTCTTAAAATGAGTGCTTTTGCTTTTGATTTAACTCCTTTTATAAAACCAAGATGATTTTCCATTTCACTATTCTCAACGGTTTTATTTGGGAGGAATTTTCTTAATTTAGTGATATAGACTTTGTTACTCATTTTCTTGTGTTGTATGGATTAGTGTATGAAAAATAGCGTTATACACTTAACTTTTTAAGTGAAAAAAGGGAATTGATTTATTTTTGAATGCTGAAGATAATTATTATTCTTTAAGGAGTTTGATTTTTTTATGTTTGCTATTCAAAATAGGGTAAAATAAAAGATTAATTATTTTGAATAAAACTGTTGAGATTGGAGATATTACAAATATTAATGTCATTAAAAAATATTTGAAAAGCCTTATTCTATTCCTTCTGTCTTTATTCCCAGCTCCTCCTTTTTTAAGAATAAATTTTGACCATATTTTAAATATGTTTAGTCCACTTTGTTCAGTAGTTTTTAGTGTAAAGTCAATATTTACAGCATTATTAGCTACAAGATTTTCCTGCAAGTCGTCATAACTATTCTTTTCAATAGCTTCTTTAATTATATATCCAAAAGCTGTTGCGGATTCGACCGATTCTTGTTTGACACCAGAGCGTGGGAAAAATTTGTATGGACCTTGATTACCTGTTGTCATCCATTTTATTACAGTAACAACACTAATAAGGTTTGGGTATGGGTCTGTAAGAACAATATTCCCAATATGAGAACTGCCTATATCTGTTAGCTTTTTGCTTAGTTTCTTGTGAGCTCCTATCCACATGTTTCTAACACCTAGAATAGTTATTACATTCTTCCCTTTAAAAATGTTAGAATATCTATCGTCGCATAAAAGGCTCCATGTTGGTATAGAGGGAGATAGGTACCATACCTGATAAGCTAATATTATTAAATCGTAATCTTTTTCTATATCACAATCTAATGGTTTTAATTTGCATGGGATTCCATTTACGGACTCAGGAAATGCATCAAAAAAATCTTCAGATGTCCAAGGGAAGCTATAAGCCTGTATAGGGGAGTAATTTGTAAAAGTAAGTTCTATATCATTACAATTCTGTAATGGTTTTGTAACTGAGTTAACAATGTTTTTTAATTGTCCTGTTTGTGAATAATAAAGGACCAATATTTTTTTCATCTAAATAGAAGTTATCTTTTTTTTTTGTAATTTTTTTTCCTTGTTCTTTTATGAGAAGGAAGCTTTCGGTATTAAAATTTTCGCTTTTATCCTAATACATTATTATAGCCTATTCATTAGCTTCACGTAATTAATATGTTTTAATTACGTGAAGCTAATGAAATTTATCAATGAGACTTATTTCTAAACTGATGTTGTTTTTATCGAGAATAAATTTGGCATCGATGAATTTAGGAGGTCCAAATTGCCCTTTTGCGTTATTTGATGTTCCTATTGGTTCTTTAGGCATTCCAATTTTATTCATGTCTAATTTTCCATTAGAATTCTTGTCATGATAGCATGAAATTGCATATGTACCTAATGGGATATTATCAAATTTAACAATTAATTCTTTATTAACAATATCTCCCTCATATGTTTTGAATGGATCTTTAAGAAATGAATATTCACTGTTGAAGATGGATACAGTGATTTTCCCTTTTTTGCTTGATATATTTTTAATTTTCACGTGTATATTAGCTCTGTTTATGTTTTTTTGTGAAAAACAATAAATGCTAATTGTTGTAAATATAAATATTAAAAAGAGTCTTTTAATCATTGAGTGAAATGCTTTTGTTTGATATGAATAACTTGTTTTACAATGTTTTGATCCGTTTTTTTGTTAGGATTAGTGACTGTGTAATTTGATTGTCTCACATGCAAAGTGCTTAGATTATCAATTAGTGTTAACCTTATAAAACACCAATTGTTTCGTTACCTTACTTTATCTCAAATCCTACCTCTTGTAGCTTTTCCCAGAAGTTAGGGTAAGATTTGTTGACAACCATTGGATCATCAATTTTAATCTCTGGGCGAATCATCGCAATAGGGGCAAAAGCCATTGCCATACGATGATCGTGATAAGTTTCGATGATAACTTCTTTACTTTCAGCTTTCATTTCACCATCCCAAGCCAATTCACCTTCTTGTGGTTCGTATAGCACATAGCCTAATTTTGCTAACTCATCGATAAGGGCTGTAATACGATTGGTTTCCTTTATCTTAAGTGTCTCTAGGCCTTTAAAATGGAAAGGAATATTTTTTAAGGCGGAAACCACTGCAAATGTTTGTGCTAAGTCAGGCATCTCAATAAAATCGAAAACCAGTTTTTTACAAACATCATTAGTTTGTTCGATATACATACCTTTTTTAGTGAAATTGGTTTTCACACCAAGTTTCTCAAACACATCAATTAAACCAGAATCTCCCTGAAAACTGTTTTTTCTTAGCCCATCTAAATAGAGTTTACCCTTTGGAGCCAACGCCATAAATGCATACCAATACGAAGCTCCGGACCAGTCGCCTTCTACCGTGTAAGGCATTACTTTATAGGCTTGTTTCTCAACAAAAATCTCATTGTTTTTAAACTCCGACTGGATTCCAAACTCTTCCATGATAGCTAGAGTCATTTCAATATACGAACGAGATACAATTTTGCCCTGTAGTTTGATGCGAAGACCATTTTCAAGAGTAGGAGCAATAAGGAGTAATGCTGAAATATATTGAGAACTGGTGTTACCAGCTAATTCAACTTCTTTACCCGTGATATTCGATCCCATTATTTTCAAAGGAGGATATCCTTCCTTTTCAAGATATGTGATTTGGGCTCCCAAAGAATTTAGTGCATCGACTAAAACAGATATTGGGCGCTCTTTCATTCGATCAGAACCCGTAAGGGTCCATTCGCCTAATATTTTTGATAAGTAAGCTGTTAAAAATCGCATACTTGTACCAGCGTGTCCAATATCAAAAACATTGGTGTTCGAAAACAGAATATCTTGCATGACCTTAGAATCATCACAGATAGATAGATTCTTAATCGGTTCAAAGCTATAACTTAAAGCATTGATGATTTGCACTCGATTCGAAATGCTTTTCGATGAGGGAACAATGATTTTCCCTTCAATGTTTTTTTCTGGCTTAGATATAGTGTAATGCATGGCTTCTGGTTATGAGTGAAATTGATATGGGTTAAAAGAGTTGATACCTATTAAGTATAATTCGGTTTATCTCTCCCTTTTATCCTTTAACCTTTATCCTTGAGATCTTTATCCTTAAAAATGATTGTACAAAAAGTCAGCCGTTAGAAAACTGAATTTCCCAACGGCTGTATGGTGTAATTCCTTAATTTCTATTGTCTAGAAATGGAAAAGAGAATCAACTTGATAATGAGTATCTAATTTCTCACGTCCGTTTAAGAAGTCTAACTCAACTAGAAAGTTGATATAAACATCCTTAACATTGAATTTGCTGATTAGGTTGATAGACGCTTTAGCTGTCCCACCTGTTGCCAATAAATCGTCGTGTACTAAAATAACATCATCAGTGCCTAATGCATCCTGGTGAATGAACATTTCATCTTCTCCATATTCAAGAGAATATTTTTCTGAATAGGTAGGTGCAGGTAATTTTCCAGGTTTACGTACTGGAACAAAACCAGCGCCTAATTTATAGGCTAAAACTGTACCTAGAATAAAACCGCGACTTTCGAGTCCTACTACTTTAGTAATACCTTTGTTTTTATACTGCTCATAAAGAGAATCCACTAATGTGTTTAGGTGTTTTTCATCCTTCAACATTGTAGTTATATCTTTAAATACAATACCTTCTTTAGGAAAATCAACGATATCTCTAATTGAGTCTTTTGCTTCTTGAAGTTTAACGTCCATCTTAATTTCTTTTTCCATACTGATTGAGAGCTTCAAATATTTCTTCTTCTGTGCAGATGTTATTTATCGTATAAGCGCCAACATCCTGAAGAAGAGTGAAATTAACTCCTTCATCACTATTTTTCTTATCGTGTAACATCAATTGATAATATTCGGGGTAATCCTCCGCAAAAATAGAAAAGTCTGAGTAAATATCTGTTATATATTTCACTATCTCTTCAAATTTATCTTGAGGGAAGGCTTTTTTCTTTACCGATAGATAAAGTTCTCCTATCATACCTAGCGCTACAGCTTCACCGTGATACAGTTCTAGCTTATGGCGATGTGCATAACTTTCGAAAGCGTGACCAATGGTGTGTCCGAAGTTTAAAACCTTTCTCACATCTTTTTCCATCGGATCCTTCATCACAAACTCTTGTTTTACTGCAACTGATTTTCTAATCAGGTTAAGTAATTTGGAGTAGTTGATATCATCAAAATTAAATGTGATAAGCTCATCTAGGTAATTTTGACTAAAGATGATGGCATGTTTCAACATTTCTGCAAAGCCAGATTTGAATTCCTTTATGGGTAACGTTTTTAAGAATTCGGGGCTTATAACTACCATGTCAGGTTGATTTATAATGCCAATTTCATTTTTAAGTCCATTAAAATTGAAACCTGTTTTTCCGCCAACCGAAGCATCAATTTGTGCAAGAAGTGTTGTTGGTATATTAATAAAGTGACAGCCACGCTTAAAAGTAGAGGCAACAAAACCACCTAAGTCAGACATTATGCCACCACCAATATTGATGACAAGACTGTGTCGGTTAGCTCCATTTTCACCAAGGAACTCCCATGCTTTCACAACTGATTCCAGTGATTTGTTTTGTTCTCCATTCTCAATTAAAAGCTTAGGAACATTTTGCAATGTCTCATTTCCCGAAAGTAGATGCCAACAATGTTCTTGTGCACCTGAATCCATAAGAATAAAGATTTTTGACTTGGAATAGTTTTCCAAAATTTTGCCAAGCTCTTTTTCAATGTTTTCAGTAAAAATTAAATCGTATGATTGAAGACTCATTTGCGAACTTATTTATAGTTTCTAACTTTGGTCAAATATAGTATTTTAGCGAGTGATGTCAAACTTGCTGATTTCAAAAATATGTACTAAGGCTATTTAGACTAATAACAATCATATACCAATAATTTATATTGATACAGACATGACTATAAGCAATCAGAACCGAGCAGCACATATTAAGCTTTTTTATTATATCACAACTTTCCTATATTTGAGTTTAACTGTTCTAACTGTTTATCTTAACCCATCCTATATGACTCTCATACTGGTAAGTCTATTTGCCGTTTTTGTTATTATGATAGGGCTTAATCTAACAAGGGAATATAATTTTATTATTTATAAAGAGACTGACGATAAGCTTATTGTGAGGTATTACCCTTTACATCCTTTTCACGATAAGTTTAAATCTATTGAAATAAGTAAGAAGACCTTTTCTCATTTTGAGTTAGAGAAACGAAGCTTAGGATTGCGTGAAGATCTTTTTCTCTTTCAAATGAGCGCAAAAGGCTTGGCCAAATATCCAGGAATTAGCTTGTCAGCATTATCGAAAGAACAAAGATCTGAGGTTTTAAAATCTCTTTCGAAGTATTCAAAAAAGTAATTACAGATATTTTACTAATTAAGTATTCATTATAATATATACATGAAAAAATATATCATTTTAGCTGTTCTGTCTTTTTTATCATTGTCATTATTTTCACAGAAAGTAGAAGAGGGCTTAAGAATTCAAGTGGGTTTACCATTTGCTAAGTACGGGAAGTTTGATCACAATTTTAAAAATGGAAATGAAACTCAATACCCCTCATTTTTGATTCAGGCTGATAAGCCTTGGCGTGATGGGTTCCGTTTAGGTGCTTATATTGGTTTTGCGGGACAGAAGAATGAATCTCTGTTTGATGAGTTTACTGAGATCACTTATAATTATTACCGCTTTGGAGGTGTGATATCTTATGATCTGAATGACCTCTTGGATGCAATAAATATATCCCCCGAATTTGGAGTAGACTTATATGCCTCATTAAAAACAGGTTTCTCTTTGGAGCAAATTAAAACTGAAAAAGGTATTAACAATAAAGAGAATAACTTTTTATTCGATTTAGGAATTCTGATTGGTGGCCGATACAATATAAGTGAGAATATCGACATTTTTACAGAGTTGGGTTATGGTAATGCCGGTTTTGTGACTATAGGTTTTGCATTTGATATGTAAGAATTTATCTTTTTTTGTTTTAACAATGTAATTCCCTAATTTGGATGATCTAAATCCAAACGATGGAAACACTCTATAAAGTAGCCTTTAGTTTTTTAACTGGTCTCGGCAGTATTAATGCACGAAAAGTGATTGCTTATTCGGGTGGCGTTGAGGCGTTCTTTAAGGAAAAGAAACAAAACCTACTGAAAATTCCTGGTATTGGGAAGAACATCATACAGAAGTTAGATCGAGATTCTGCCTTGCGAGATGCTGAATCTGAATTGAAGTTTATTGAAGACAATGCTATTAAAGTAGCTTTCTATCTCGATGAAAATTTCCCACAACGTTTATTGAATTGTCCTGATTCTCCAACCACACTATATTATAAAGGAGATATTGATTTTAATGCTTCCCGTATATTGAGTGTAGTAGGGACTCGTAATGCCACAGAATATGGGAAGGATAATTGTGATAAACTTATTAAAGCACTTGCTTCACATGCTGAGAAGACTATTATAGTGAGTGGTTTGGCTTATGGTATTGATATTTGCGCTCACAAGGCAGCAATGAAATATAATTTACCAACCGTTGCCGTAGTAGGACATGGTTTTCACCTGATGTATCCAGCCCAGCATCGGAAATATGCAGAAGAGATTATTCATAGTGGAAGTATCATTAGTGAATTTACTTCGAAAAGTAATATTGATCCAAGACACTTTGTTCGTCGAAATAGAATTGTTGCTGGCATGGCTGATGCTACTCTAGTGATTGAGTCTGCCAGAAAAGGTGGATCACTGACTACAGCTGAAATTGCGAATTCATACAATAGAGATGTGTTTGCATTCCCTGGTAGATCTGGTGATGTTTATTCACAAGGATGTAATCATTTAATTAAAACCAATCAGGCTCATTTGATAGAATCAGTTGCTGACCTTGAATATATTCTTGGCTGGGAGAATGATTTGGGAAAGAAGGATGCAGTTCAATCAAGAATGTTTGTTGAACTCTCGCCAGAGGAAGAATTAATTGTAGACCTATTAAATAATGAAGGTAAAATTGGAATTGATATGCTTTCCCTAAATTTGAATTTACCCATGAGTAGGGTTTCAAGTTTGTTGCTAAAAATGGAATTTGATGGTCTTATTCGAGCTCTTCCGGGTAAAATCTACTCTTTGATTTCCTGAAAAATCTACTTTTTTTTATCTGATGTTGTAGAGCAGAATTCAAAAAGTCATAACTAGCTGATTATCAGTCTTGAGAATTTTTTTAAAACGTTTGAATTTTTTTGCAAAAAAAAACTGAGGTTCTTAAAATTTATATACATTTGAATCAAAATATTAACAATTGTATCACAACAATCTTATTTTAATTTCATAACATATTTTGGACATGGAAGCGAAGATTAATGAATTCATGGAAGCCCTTAAGGGTCGAACTCCAGGTGAAGCAGAATTTCACCAGGCTGCACAAGAAGTAGTAGAATCAGTATGGGAAACTTACGATTCTAATCCTAAATACAAGAATGCTAAGATTCTTGAGAAAATGTGTGAGCCAGAACGTACTATCATGTTCCGAGTGCCTTGGTTTAATGATAATGGCGAAGTAGAGATTAACCGTGGATACCGTGTTGAGTTTAACTCTGCAATCGGACCTTACAAAGGTGGTTTACGTTTTCACCCTTCTGTAACTCTAAGTGCTCTTAAATTCTTAGGTTTCGAACAAACTTTTAAGAACTCTTTAACTACTCTACCTATGGGTGGTGGTAAAGGTGGTTCTGACTTTAATACTAAAGGAAGATCAGATAACGAAATTATGCGTTTCTGTCAAAGTTTTATGACTGAATTGTGTAAGCATATCGGTCCTAATACTGACATTCCTGCAGGTGATATCGGAGTAGGTGGTCGCGAGATCGGATACCTTTTCGGACAATACAAGAGAATCCGTAACGAGTTTACTGGTGTATTAACTGGTAAGCCACTTGAGTTCGGTGGTTCTTTAATCCGTCCTGAAGCTACTGGTTTTGGTGCTGTTTATTTTGCTCAGCATATGGTTGCTGAAAACAATGAGACTTTAAAAGGTAAAACTGTTGCTCTTTCAGGTTTCGGTAATGTAACTTGGGGTGCTGCTCTTAAATTAACTGAGCTAGGTGCTAAAGTAGTTACTATTTCAGGTCCTGATGGATATGTATACGACAAAGAAGGTTTAGATGCTGAGAAGATCGATTTCTTATTGGATCTTCGTGCTTCAAACAACGATGTTGTTGCTCCTTATGCTGAGAAATTCGGTGCTGAATTCTTCGCTGGTCAAAAGCCTTGGGGTGCAAAAGTTGATATGGCTTTCCCTTGTGCAATTCAGAACGAATTGAACGAAGATGATGCTAAACTTCTTGTAGCAAACGGATGTAAGTATGTTGTTGAGACATCTAATATGGGTTGTACAGCAGAAGCTATGCTTTATTTAGTTGATCACTGTTCATTTGCTCCTGGTAAAGCAGCGAATGCAGGTGGTGTTGCTGTTTCAGGTCTTGAAATGTCACAAAACTCACTTCGTTTCAACTGGACAGCTGAAGAAGTTGACGCTAAACTTTCTCGTATCATGAAAGATATTCACGATACTTGTGCTAAATTTGGTAAAAAAGATGGTAAGATTAACTACGTAAATGGTGCAAACATTGGAGGTTTCGTAAAAGTAGCTGAAGCAATGGTAGCTCAAGGATGTGTTTAATCTCATAACCTTTAAATATTAAAAAAGAGCCGGCCTAAGCCGGCTTTTTTTATATCACCCGATACATTAATTTTGCATACATTATTCACAGAAATACATTTTTGTATGAAGTTAATCGATACCCATTCTCATATTTATTCTGAAGCTTTTGATGAAGATATCGCTGAAGCGATTCAAAGAGCAAAAGATGCCAATGTTGGGCAGATTTTTTTACCCAATATTGATTCTGAATCAATAGAGCCAATGTTTAAATTGGTGAAAGAATATCCAGATTTCTGTTTGCCAATGATGGGCCTTCACCCAACATCTGTAAAAGAAAATTATGAGGAAGAATTAGCTATTTGTGAAAAGTGGTTGAATGAAGAAAAATTTATTGCAATCGGTGAAATTGGGATAGACTTGTATTGGGATAAAACTTATTTGAAAGAGCAATTATTCGCATTCGAAAAGCAATTGACTTGGTCTGTTGAAAGAGAACTTCCAGTTGTTATTCATGCACGTGATTCTTTCTCAGAAATTTTTGAGGTTTTGGAATCTTTCAAATCGAAAAAATTGACTGGTGTTTTCCATTCTTTTACTGGAAATTTAGAGCAGGCCAATAAAGCAATTGATATGGGATTCTTGTTGGGTTTAAATGGAATTCTAACTTTTAAAAATTCTGGATTAGATCGAGTCGTTAAGGAAATTGACACGAAACATCTAATTTTAGAGACAGATTCGCCTTATTTGGCACCAACTCCTAAGCGTGGTAAGAGAAACGAATCTGCTTATGTTGCTCTTATTGCTGAAAAATTAGCTGAAATTCACAATTTAAGTCTACTTGAAATTACAGAGATAACAAGTAGAAATGCTAAAAGCTTATTTAAAATTTAATAAATGTCAATCCGTATTTTGTATCGATAAAGCTTAGTTGTTGAATTTTGCCGATATTGAATAATGATGTTTTATTCTAATGTATAAGCCCAAAAAAGTATTGTTTGTATTAAATATTATCCGATTTTAATCGGAATGTCAAAAACATGAAATTTATAAGTAGATGAAGACTTCAATTTTGATAATCTATACTGGAGGTACTATTGGAATGGTTAAAGATCCTAAAAATGGTTCTTTAAAACCCTTCGATTTTGATCATATTTTAAAGCAGGTTCCAGAACTTAAAAATTTTGGTTTCGATTTAACGACTATTTCCTTTGATCCACTTATCGATTCATCTAATCTTAATCCTGAAGTTTGGATTAAAATTGCCGATATAATTAAAGAAAATTACGAACAGTTTGATGGTTTTGTTGTGCTTCATGGCACCGATACGATGTCGTATACTGCATCGGCTTTAAGTTTCATGCTCGATAATCTTGAAAAACCTGTTGTTCTAACGGGTTCGCAATTACCAATTGGTATGTTACGTACTGATGGTAAAGAGAATTTGATTACTGCTATTGAAATTGCAGCAGATTATGTAAATGGAAAAGCAAATGTTCCTGAAGTTAGTGTGCTTTTCGAGAATAGATTGTTTAGAGGGAACCGTACAACAAAACACAATGCTGAGTACTTTAATGCTTTTTATTCATACAATTACCCGGATTTAGCAAAAGTTGGTATCAATATTCACTATAACAATACTGCAATTCAACAGGTGTCGGGTGAACCTTTCTCTATAAACACTAATTTGGATACCAATATTGCAATTCTTAAAATATTTCCAGGTATTAATAAGAGAACAGTTGACGCTATTTTGAATATAGAAGGACTAAGAGCTGTGGTGATTGAGACTTATGGAGCTGGAAATGCACCGACGGATGCTTGGTTTGTAGATTCGCTTAGGCAGGCAATCGCTAAGGGAATCGTTGTGTATAATGTAACTCAGTGCCCTTCGGGAAGTGTTGATATGGGTTTGTATGAAACAAGTGTTGAGTTACTAAAGATAGGGGTTGTGAGTGGTCACGACATCACTACAGAAGCTGCTATTACTAAGCTTATGTTTTTGCTAGGACAGCAGCATAATTCAGATAAGATAAAATTCTTTTTAAATAAGTCGATCAAAGGCGAATTATGCCAATAGAAAATTTGTTTTTCACTTTTTTTTTGTAATTTGGTGCACTGTTAAAACCGTGTAGTATTACATAAGAAAAGCGAGTGTGATATAAATAAAGTAAGAGGTTTTAGCTAGTTTAAAAAGATTAAAAAACGTTAATTATTGTTAATTAACTATCAAAAAAGAACCGTTTAATTTTGTAAAAAATAATTTCGTTAATTAAAATTGAAAAACAGACTATGAAAAAGTTATTTGCATTTATAGCAGTTATCGGGATGCTGAATTTTGGAGCATCATTTAATGCAGTTGCTCAAGATGAGACAGCTGAAACGACCGAAGCTACCGTAGATACTCAGGATGAAACAACTGAGGAAGTTGCAGCTCAAGAAACTGCTGTAGAAGAAGTAGCTCCAGTTATGGAGGAAGAAGTAGAAAGTACTTCATTCCACGCTATTGTTAAAAAACAATTCATCCAAGGTGGTGCGATGTTTATGAGTTTTGTATTGTTGACTCTTATTTTAGGTTTGGCTCTTTGTATTGAAAGAATCATTTACTTAAACATGTCAACTACAAACACTAAGAAACTGATCTCTAGCCTAGAGGAAGCGTTGAATAATGGTGGTGTTGATGCTGCTAAAGAAGTTTGTAGAAACACTCGCGGTCCTATCGCTAGTATCTTCTACCAAGGTCTTGATCGTATCGATGAAGGTGTAGAGGTTGTTGAGAAATCAGTAATCGCTTACGGTTCAGTTCAAATGGGTCTTTTAGAAAAAGGTCTTTCTTGGATTTCATTGATGATTGGTCTTGCTCCTATGTTAGGATTTATGGGTACAGTAATTGGTATGATTGGTGCATTTGACTCGATTCAGTCTATGGGTACTATTTCTCCTGCTGCTGTAGCTGGTGGTATTAAAGTTGCCTTGATTACAACCGTATCTGGTTTGATCGTTGCGATGATTCTTCAGGTATTCTATAACTACTGTACTTCTAAAATTGATAGTATCGTAAACAACATGGAAGATGCATCTATTTCTCTTCTTGATATCTTAGTAAAATACAACTTGAAAAAATAATTTTCGACTATGTCAAATACATTGAGTAAATATTTAAATATTCTTACCTATGTAATGCTTGGTCTTACAGTTATTTTTGTAGCCATGTTTTACTTGGGTGGAGAAGTGCCAAATGCAGCCTATGATACACCGGTTTATACTGATTCGTTGATTCAGTGGGCAAAGGCTTTATTCATTATCACTGTTTTCTTATCAGTATTGTTTCCTGTTCTTCAGATCGTATCTGATCCTAAAGGAGCAATTAAAGGATTAGCTGGACTTGCTGGTCTTGGATTAATTATCTTGATAGCTTATTCTTTATCAGACGGTACATTGTTAACTCTTCCTGGTTACACAGGAGAAGACAATGCTGTTGGTCCTTTAAAGTTTGCTGATACCATTTTGTATACTATGTATGCTTTAGGTGTTGGTGCTATTCTGTCAATCGTAGTGACAGAAACTATGAGAAAATTTCGCTAAGACAATGATTCGATGAATTTCGAATCGTAAACCTTAATAAATAATATTATGGCAAGAAAAACACCAGAGATAAATTCGAGTTCGATGGCCGATATCGCGTTTCTTCTGCTAATTTTCTTCTTGGTGACAACGACAATGGATGTAGATACTGGTATCTACAAGAAATTGCCGCCTATTCCAGATGAAAATCAAGTAGACGATAATGTAAAGGTTAAGAAACGTAATGTCTTGTCCATTTTGGTGAATCGTAACAATGAGTTGTTGGTAAACGGAGAAGTTCTTAGTATTTCGAATTTACGCGAAAAGACTAAAGAGTTTTTCTTGAATCCTGCAAACAATCAGAATCTTCCTGAAAAAGGCCTAAAAAACGTACCATTTTTTGGTGACGTAATGGTTTCAAAAGGACTGATTTCGTTACAGAATGACCGAGGGACAAAATATGAAACTTATATTCGCGTTCAGGATGAACTTGCAGCAGCTTCTCGTGAGTTAAAAGATGAGAAGTCAATGCAAAAATGGGGTAAAAAATATACCGAGCTTGATAGAGATCAACAAGCAGCGGTAAGAAAATATATCCCAGTACAGATTTCTGAAGCAGAACCAAGAAATACAGGAGGTAAATAATGTCAAAGTTTAGAAAAGACGGTAAAAAAGACTTACCGGCCATATCAACAGCTTCTCTTCCTGATATTGTATTCATGTTGTTATTTTTCTTTATGGTTGCAACAACCATGAGAGAAGTCGATTTGAATGTCGATATTATGGTTCCAGCAGCTAAAGAGATAACTAAATTGGAAAAGAAGGATCTTGTTAGTAACATCTATGTAGGTGTTCCAATGAGAAAATTTTCGAAGACTCACGGAACTGAGCCTCGTATCCAGTTAAACGACCAATTTGCATCAGTTGAAGATATTCAAGCTTTTATTGCTTCAGAACGTGAATCAAGAAAAGAAGAATTGCGTAATAAGTTGACTACTTCATTGAAAGTTGATCAATACACTAAAATGGGTATTATCACTGATATTAAGCAGGAACTTAGAAAAGCGAGTTCACTTAAGTTGAACTATTCAACCAGAGAAACTGCAGAATAATTTATTATTCGATATATAATTAAAAGGAGTCCTTATGGACTCCTTTTTTTTGTGCTATATTATAGAAACTCAATTAAAATGAAAAAGCTCGAAGTGTTAACTTCGAGCTTTTTTGTGACCCCGATGGGATTCAAACCCATGACCTCCAGAACCGGAATCTGACGTTCTATTCAGCTGAACTACGGAGCCAATCTGAAAACAAATTTAGAAAATTAATCTAATTATTTATTGAAAATAACTTTTTGCTTCCTAGTACAAGTCTTAAAATTACCATGAGATTAGCTAAAGCTCTAATAGACAAAATATAATAATTTTGCTTTCCTAAAATAAAGTCCTCATTTATTTCAAACTTTTACTAATTTTGCGGCTCAATGAAGAGTTGGATTTCTAATTTCTCATCAGCAAATATTAATGCTGTATAAAATCAGAATTCAGATCATTTAATTATCAATCAGGTTGAATGTGTGGGATATATCTGGGTCTCTAGTATATCTTAACCCGTGTTATATCGGAATTCATATCTAATTAGCTATTGAACATGGAATACAATTTTAAAGAAATAGAAAAAAAGTGGCAGAAGTTTTGGGTTGATAACAAGACTTATAAAGTTGATGTTGATACAAGCAAGCCAAAATTTTATGTGCTCGATATGTTTCCATATCCATCAGGGGCAGGCTTGCATGTGGGACATCCACTTGGTTATATTGCTTCTGATATATATTCTCGCTACAAGCGTTTAAAAGGTTTTAATGTATTGCACCCAATGGGTTACGATGCCTATGGTTTACCTGCTGAGCAATATGCGATTCAAACAGGACAGCACCCTGCTATCACGACTGAAGTAAATATCAAAAGATATCGCCAGCAATTAGATAAAATTGGATTCTCTTACGATTGGGATAGAGAAATACGCACTTCTGATCCTGATTATTATAAGTGGACTCAGTGGGCTTTTGTCGAAATGTTTAAGCACTATTTCAACAATAAAACTCAAAAGGCAGAGGCAATATCTGACTTAACTCTTGAATTCCAAACTCAGGGAAATTCAAATGTAGATGCTTCTACTTCTCAAGAAGATATCTTTTCTGCTGAAGAATGGAATGCTTTATCTGAAAAAGAGCAAGATGGTATTCTTTTGAATTATCGTTTAGCTTATTTGGCAAATACAATGGTGAATTGGTGTCCGAAGTTAGGTACTGTGCTTGCTAATGATGAAATTAAAGATGGTCTATCTGTTAGAGGTGGTTATCCTGTTGAGCAAAAAAAAATGCGCCAATGGTCTCTAAGAGTATCTGCTTATGCTAAGCGTTTACTTGAAGATATGGAGAGTCTTGAGTGGACTGATTCATTGAAAGAAATTCAGCGTAACTGGATTGGTCGTTCAGAAGGTGCAGAGATGGACTTCATGGTGAAGGATTCTGATGTACGTATGACGGTTTTTACAACCAGACCAGATACGATTTACGGCGTTAGTTTTATGGTTTTGGCTCCAGAAAGTGAGTTAGTAGACCAATTAACAACTCCAGAATATAAAGAAAAAATTGCAGCCTATATTGCAGCTACTAAAAAGCGTACTGAAAGAGAACGTATGGCCGATGTTAAGACGGTTAGTGGTGAATTTACAGGCTCGTATGCTATACATCCATTTTCAGGAGAAACAATTCCTGTATGGATAAGTGACTACGTTTTGGCTGGATATGGAACAGGCGCTATTATGGCCGTTCCTGCTCATGATAGTCGAGACTACGCTTTTGCAAAGAAATTCGATTTGCCAATTGTACCTGTTGTATCAGGAGGTGATATTAGCGAAGAATCTTACGATGCAAAATCTGGTGAGATGATCAATTCGGATTTTATGAATGGTCTGGATGTTAAAGATGCTATCGTAAAAGCAAATGTTGAAATTGAAGAAAGAGGATTAGGTAAGCGTAAAATCAATTTCCGATTACGTGATGCTATTTTCTCTCGTCAGCGTTATTGGGGTGAGCCATTCCCAGTTTATTTCAAGGATGGTATGCCAAAAATGATGGATGCAGATAAATTGCCTCTTGAGTTACCCGAGGTTGATAAATATTTACCAACAGAAACTGGTGAGCCACCTTTGGGACGTGCAACAAATTGGACAACTGAAGATGGTTATCCTATTGAGTTGAATACCATGCCTGGCTTTGCAGGTTCATCAGCTTATTATTTACGTTATATGGATCCTCGTAATAATGACGCGTTGGTATCTGAGGAGGTAAATGAGTATTGGCAAGATGTAGACTTGTATATTGGAGGTACTGAGCACGCAACTGGTCACTTGATCTATTCACGTTTTTGGAATAAATTCCTTTTCGATATAGGTAAAGTGTGTAAGAATGAGCCTTTCAAGAAATTGATTAATCAAGGTATGATACAAGGTCGTTCAAACTTTGTTTATCGTATTAAGAATACCAATAAATATGTGTCATATGGTTTGAGACAAGATCACGACACGACTCAAATTCATGTTGATGTAAATATCGTTAAAAACGATGTTTTAGATACTGAAGCTTTCAAAAATTGGATGCCTGAGTATACTGATGCAGAATTTGTATTGGAAGATGGTAAATATATTTGTGGTTGGGCTGTAGAGAAAATGTCGAAGTCGATGTTTAACGTGGTTAATCCTGATGTGATTGTTGATGAATATGGTGCAGATACACTTCGTTTGTATGAGATGTTCTTAGGACCATTGGAGGCATCAAAACCTTGGGATACTAATGGAATTGATGGTGTTCATAAATTCTTGAAAAAGTTGTGGCGTTTATTCCATAACGATCAGAATGAATTCGTGATTTCAACAGATGAACCATCTAAGGCTGAATATAAAATACTACATAAAACCATTAAGAAGATTCAGGAAGATATTGAACGATTCTCATTCAATACGTCTGTCTCGGCATTTATGATCTGTGTAAATGAGCTAAATAGTGCGAAGTGTAATAAGAAGGCCATTTTAGAAGAGTTACTTTCTTTACTTACTCCTTTTGCACCACATATTACAGAAGAGCTTTGGAAGCTGTGTGGAAATACCAATAGTATTACCGATGCGACTTTCCCTGTCTTTAATGAATCGTATTTAGTTGAAGATGTCTACTCATATCCTGTGTCATTTAATGGGAAAATGAGATTCATACTTGAACTTTCCTTGAGTCTGAATAAAGATGAAATTGAACAGGCCGTGATGACTAGTGAACAGGCCCAGAAATGGATTGATGGTAAAACCCCTAAAAAGGTGATTATTGTCCCTAAGAAAATTGTAAATATAGTAGTCTAAACAGAAAGCTAATAATTCATATTTGAAAAGCTTCAGTTCCATTGACTACTCAATGAAACTGGAGCTTTTCTTTTTTTAAGGTAAAGTGTAAAAATAAACTCAAAAAAATAATAACTAAGAAAATGAAATTGAACACTGCTGAATTGAAATCCTATTTAATCATAGCCCTAGGATTGGCAATTTATAGTTTTGGCTGGACAGCCTTTTTAATTCCATCAGAGATCATTGGTGGTGGTGTTAGTGGTATTGGAACTTTAATTTTTTATGGTTCTGGAGAGACAATTCCTGTTGGACTTTCTTACTTTATTATTAATTGTTTTTTGATAATAATTGCCTTGAAAATTCTTGGGCCTAAATTTGGAGCCAAGACTATCTATGCTATTATATTGGGGGCAATTTTTCTTAGTGTTCAGCAAAATTTCTTTACTGAACCCTTAGTTGACGATAAATTTATGGCTGCAATTATTGGAGGTATATTAGGAGGTGCTGGAGTTGGCATTACTATTTCGCAGGGTGGTAGTAGTGGAGGGACCGATATTATAGCCATGATTATAAACAAATATAGGAATGTCAGTCCAGGACGTGTCATTTTATATATCGATGTCTTCATTATTGCATCATCCTATATTGTTTTTGGTGATGTCCCTACCATTGTTTACGGGTATGTGTGTATGGGTGTTGCTTCTTATGCTATCGATATGGCTATAAGTGGGAATAAGCAATCAGCGCAGATGTTTATTATTACTAAGGATCATGAAACATTGGCCGATGAGATTGGCTTAAAAATTAACAGAGGAATTTCTGTTATCGATGCCATGGGATGGTACTCAAAGGAAAATAAAAAAATGTTGATGGTTGTCGTTCGTAAACATGAAGCTCCACAGGTTTTCAAAATAGTGAAACAGCATGATCCTGATGCATTTATTTCCATGGGCTCTGTTATGGGAGTTTATGGTTTTGGCTTCGAAGAAATTCGTGCGTAAGGAAAATCTTACTAGCTTTGTGCCCGAAAATAAAATCCCATGTGGGAAAATAATCTTAAAATTTCATAATGATAAGTGTTATAGATTTCATCAAGCAATTTAAGTCTTATTTTATTATTGCTTTAGGACTTTTTATCGGTTCCATTGGCTGGACAGGTTTCCTAATTCCATCAGAAATTGTAGGAGGTGGAGTTACTGGTATGGCTACTATTATCTATTTTGCAACAGGTTTTAAGGTTGGGTATTCTGTTTTTATTATAAATGGTTTATTGCTGATTCTAGGCATGAAAGTGTTAGGTTTTGGGTTTGGAATCAAAACCATATTTGCCACTATTGTATTATCCTTCTTTTTGTGGCTAATGCAATCTATTTTCACTGAGCCATTGGTAAGTGATAAATTCATGTGTGCTATAATTGGTGGTATTATGGCTGGAGCAAGTGCAGGTTTGATATTATCGCAAGGTGGAAGTACTGGAGGTACCGATATCATTGCTATGATGATAAATAAATACCGAAATTATAGCCCAGGTCAGCTTTTATTGACTTTGGATTTGATAATCATTTCATCCTCATATTTTCTTTCGAACTCTATCGAACAAGTGGTATATGGTTTTGTAGCCATGGGAGTGAGTGCTTATTGTGTGGATATGGCGATTGAAGGAGCTAAACAATCTGTTCAAATTTTTATTTTCACCAAAAAGCATGACGAAATAAGGAATGAAGCCGTTTTAAATCTTGATCAGGGATTAACTGTTCTAGAGGCTAAGGGAGGCTACTCTCAGCAAGACGTGAAAGTTTTGATGCTTTTAGCAAAAAAGAAAGATTCTCAGGCTATTCTTAAAATGGTGAAAATTGTAGATCCAGATGCCTTTATTTCGATGGGATCTGTAATGGGTGTATACGGACAAGGTTTCGATAAGATAAAATAATATCAGCTGTTTAAGAGAACAGATTAGATAGGTTTAATAATGTTAAAATTGCCGGGATTAGTTCATTCTAATACCCGGCAATTTGTATCCACATGTTTTATATCTTAACTTCGGCGGTGAAGTCGGCCAGGTGATTGAATTGTGAAGATGAAAAGAGCCGATTTGTGAAAATATCCGACCTAAGTTATATTTTGAAGATTTAATTATTTTATGAAACGGTTCCTAAAAGTTCAATACCTAATAATTCCAGTTCTTATTCTTGCAGGCCTATTTTTCCTGAAAAAAAGAAGCGATTTAGAGTTAACGCCTATCGACAAAGCCAAGCCTGTATTAATTGATTCAGTCCAAAATCAGGAAGTCAATTATAAATATGGTTTCCCTATTGATAATTTTGAACTTGAAGAATATAAAGTGAAGCGAAATCAAACGCTTTCTGTCATTCTAGATAAACACAATGTTACTTCAAAGCTAATTTATGATATAGCTCAAAAAGCCAAGAAGGTATTCAATGTTCGTAAAATCAAATCTGGTCGAAAATATACGATGCTTTTTACTAAGGATAGCCTTAAAACAGCTGAGTACTTTATCTACGAGAATACACCTAAGGAATATATCGTTTTTGATTTAACAGATACCATTCAGGTTTATAAAGGGCAAAAGGAAATTACGAAAGTTCGCAAACAGATTAGTGGTACAGTTGAGTCGTCTTTGTGGAATGCAATGGTTGAGGCTAAAGCAGATCCAATTCTCTCAATGGAACTATCAGATATTTACGCATGGACGATTGATTTCTTTGGTATTGCTAAAGGAGATGTGTTTCATGTTATCTATGATGAAGAAATGATTGATGGAGAATCCATTCATCAGCTTAAAGTGATTGCAGTCAATTTTATTCATCATAAATCAAATAATTATGCATTTGCTTTTAAAGATGGAAATAAGGACGGTTTTTTCGATGAAGAAGGAAAGAGCTTACAGAAAGCCTTTCTGAAAGCTCCTCTACGTTTTTCACGTATTAGTTCTAAATTTTCAAACAGACGATTTCATCCTGTTCTTAAGCGTTATCGTCCACATCATGGTATCGATTATGCAGCTCCAACAGGAACACCTGTTATGACCATTGGTGATGGTGTTGTTGTAAAGAAAGGAAATCAAAAACGAGGTGGAGGACGTTATCTTAAAATAAAGCATAACTCAGTTTACACTACAACTTATATGCACTTTTCACGATTTGGAAAGAATGTTGGTGTTGGAGCACGCGTCAAGCAAAGTCAGGTAATTGGTTATGTTGGGGCAAGTGGTTTGGCTACCGGACCACATTTAGATTTCAGAGTTCATAAAAATGGAAAAGCTATTAATCCTCTTAAAATGAAATCGCCTCCTGTGGCACCAATCTCAGCACAGAGTGTTGAAGCTTATAATATTATTAAAGATCAGCTTTTGATTGAATTAGGTGCTCATGAAAATGTTACTGAAAAAGAAGTCGCTCTTGATTCAATCATAACGAGTCTGCACTAAGATATAAAAAGACATTAAGTAAAGATGGGAGATAGTTTTCTAAAACTATCTCCCATTTTTTATATCATATAAATGAGTCTAATCTTAAATCTGATTTAAATAATTCTCAACGGCACGAGGGAAATGTTCGTATTCCAAGTCATGAATTTTATTAGCAAGATCTTCTGATGTATCGTTTTCTTCAATTTTGCATTTTGCCTGTAGAATGGTTTTCCCATCATCGTATTTTTCATTAACAAGATGTATGGTTATACCACTCTCAGATTCTTTGTTGGCGATTACAGCATTATGCACATTCATCCCATACATGCCTTTCCCACCATAATTTGGAAGAAGAGCAGGGTGGATATTTACGATGGCATTAGGGTATGCATGTATTAGAGAATCTGGAACCAGCCATAAAAAACCAGCTAATACAATAAGGTCAATCTGCTTACTCTTTAAGAGATCAACAATTGTATTGGTATCGTAAAAATCATTTCGAGTGAAGGTTTGACTTGGAATATTAAGCTTTTGTGCTCTTTCAAGAACAAAAGCGTCTTTTTTATTACTGAGAATTATTGAAATTTCAACCTCAGGCTTTGATTTAAAATGATGAGCAATATTTTCAGCGTTACTTCCTGATCCAGAAGCAAAAATGGCAATTCTTTTCATGGTTGTTGTTTCGTATTTAATCTCTGCAAAGTTAATTAATAAATGAATTTATACTCCTCTGATTATCATCATTTTTAATTGTATAAGTTATACACTTATTATCAAGTTGGTTTACTTATTATTAAGGGATTTGAGCACTTAGCCTTAATAAATCTAATCAGAATTCATGAAAATGAGTGGTAATTAAAATACCTATTTGTCAGATTATCAGGATGAAAGATCTTGGGGTGGTGAATTTAATAGGAAATACTTTCACATGAGAAAGAAAAAGAATTATCTTTGCGACCAGCTATGTGGAAATAAGTTTGATTTTATAACCAAAATTTATTTCTTTGCAGAGTTAGAAATTAATTAGTTTTTTAAATATTAATCTAAAATTTTAAAGTTATGTCTGATATTGCATCTAGAGTAAAAGCAATCATTGTTGACAAATTGGGTGTTGATGAAACTGAAGTTGCTATCGAAGCTAGCTTCACTAACGACCTAGGAGCTGATTCATTGGATACCGTTGAGTTAATCATGGAATTCGAAAAAGAATTTAACATTGCTATTCCAGACGATCAAGCTGAAAACATCGGGACTGTAGGTGCCGCTATTTCTTATATCGAAGAGAACGCTAAGTAATTAATTAACCAGAACCTTTTTTATGGAACTTAAAAGAGTAGTAGTAACTGGTCTTGGAACCATTAACCCAATTGGTAATAATATTGCTGAATATTGGGAAAGTTTGAAGAACGGAGTGAGTGGATCTGATATGATTCGCCAGTTCGACGCTTCAAAGTTCAAGACTAAGTTTGCTTGCGAGGTTAAAAACTTCGACCCTAAAGCTCATTTCGATCGCAAAGAAGTTCGTAAACTCGATCTTTATGCGCAGTATGCTTTAATCGCTTCTAAAGAGGCAGTTGAGGATGCAGGTTTCGATTTGGAGGCAGAAGATTTAACAAGAGCCGGAGTAATTTGGGGTTCTGGAATTGGCGGAATTAAGACTTTCTTAGATGAAGTAACAGGATATGCAAACGGGGACGGAACTCCTCGTTTCTCTCCTTTCTTTATTCCTAAGATGATTTCTGATATTGCTGCCGGTCATATTTCTATGAAATATGGTTTCCAGGGACCGAACTACGGTACAGTATCTGCATGTGCTTCTTCCACACACGCCATGATTGATGCAATGAACTATATCCGTTTGGGTAAAGCTGATATCTTTATATCAGGTGGTTCAGAAGCTTCGATTAATGAAGCGGGATTGGGTGGATTTAACTCAATGCAGGCCCTTTCAACTAATAATGATGACTATAAAGAAGCATCTCGTCCATTTTGTAAAACCCGTGACGGTTTTGTAATGGGAGAAGGCGCTGGCGCTCTTATTCTTGAAGAATATGAACACGCTAAAGCTCGCGGTGCTAAAATATATGCTGAAATTGTTGGTGGTGGGATGTCTGGTGATGCTTATCACTTGACAGCAACACATCCTGAAGGACGTGGTGCTATTAATGCTATGAAAATGGCATTGAACGATGCTAATATGCAACCTGAAGATTTAGACTACATCAACGTTCATGGAACATCTACTCCAGTAGGAGATATTCCAGAATTGAGAGCAGTTAAAACTGTTTTAGGCGAGCATGCATACAATGTGAACATTAGTTCCACAAAATCAATGACAGGTCACCTCTTGGGAGCTGCCGGTTCAGTTGAAGCTATCGCTAGTATTCTAGCAATTAATAACTCTACTGTACCGCCAACTATCCATCACAGAGAACAAGATCCTGAAATTGATGAGAAATTAAACCTGACTCTACACACTGCTCAAAAGCGCCCTATCAGAGCTGCTTTAAGCAACACGTTTGGTTTTGGTGGACACAATGCTTCAGTAATTTTCAAATCTTTTACTGAATAATTTGTGATTAAATCTATTATTCAATCCATAAAACTTCATTTCTTACCTAAGAGGGAGTTTTATGGATTGACTTTTGATCTTTTGGGCTTTACGCCTAATAAAATCGATTTGTATGAGCTTGCGCTTGTGCATAAATCAGCGTCTATTCCTTGTAAGGATGGAGCTCCTATGAATAATGAACGTCTCGAATATTTAGGAGATGCCATATTAGGATCTATAACGGCTGATATTCTCTACAAATACTTTCCCAACAAGAGTGAGGGGTTTCTTACTCAAATCCGTTCTAAAATTGTTAGTCGTGAATCTTTAAATAGATTAGCTCTTACAATAGGATTGGATAAGCAGGTTATGTCGAATGTCAACTTGAATAACAACAAACATATTTACGGTGACGCATTCGAAGCTTTGATAGGAGCTATTTTTCTTGATCAAGGCTATTCTGTAACTAAAACTTTTATCGAAGATAAAATCTTCCGTAACTACATCAATATTGAAGAGGTAGTTACAGTAGAGACAAACTTTAAGAGCAAACTTATTGAGTGGGCTCAGAAAAATAAAAAGGATGTTGTTTTCGATACTCGTGAAAATGGATTAGATAAGGTGATGAAATTGCCTGTATTCATTTCTGAAGTTGAAGTTGAGAAAAACATGCTGGGAAAAGGTATTGGTGCATCTAAGAAGGAAGCTCAGCAAATGGCTGCAAAAGAAGCTTTAATTCAGCTCGAGGAACCTTTGGTAGCTACAGCATAGTTGTAGTTAATAATTTATTCTGCTCGCAGAGCAAAAGAGGATGATAGTTAGCTATCATCCTCTTTTGTATTTAATGGAGTTGTAAGTTTATTTATCCTTTTTCTCTGTTTTCTTGGCTTTCTTCCTTTTTCTCTTAATTTTTTTAGTTGTCTTACCATCTTCTGAAACTTCGACTTCTATATCAATATCTTCATCATGATCTGATGTGCACTCTATCTTGATGATTTTCACATCGCCATCTTCGGAGATGTCTAGATCGATTTTTTCTTTGATGATATAAACTTTCTTCCCCTTAGAATGTTTCTTATGGCTATTCCCATCTTCGTCTATGATTTCAATTTTGATGGTTTTGTGCTCACCATCTCCACTAGTAATGATGATGTTTTCATCATCTTCAGAAATGACTCTAATGTGTTTGCTTATTTTTGAATGAAGTGATGTGTCTGAGTCATGAAATTCTTTAATGATGACTTTGTGTTTCCCATGTGAGTCTTTATCATTAGAAATCCACATAAAATCCTCACCTTCTATAACCTCAAATAGAGAATCTGACAGATGCTTAGATTTGATGATTTTCATGATGTCTTTATGATCTTTGAACTCATGAATAATGGTATCGAATTTTATAGATTTTCCATCTTTATTAATTAGAATTTTTACTTTACCTTCTTTCTTCTTTTTGGTTTCTTGAGCTGTTGTACTTTGTGTGCACACGAAGATGAGCCCAATTATTAAAAGTAGGAGTGATAATCGTTTCATAATTATTGAAATTTAGTTTTGATTAATTAACTACTTCCAAAATTAGAAATTGTCTCACCTAAAAGGCGTTAAGCTTTGACTAAAAAGAGTTAAGGAAACCTTAATGTTTTGAAGTTAAAATGGATGGAACGAAATTAATTTAAATGCTGATTGTTTGTTTTGGTATTGAAAATGAAAAACAGGATCCTTTACCAATTTTGCTGTCTACCCACAAATTCCCCTTATGTTTTTTCACGAATTCAAAACACAGTATTAAACCTAAACCTGTTCCCATTTCTCCTTCTGTACCAATAGAACTTGTGTTAACTTCTATTGAAAACAGTTTATCGATTATATCTTGTGACATGCCAACACCGTTATCACATATTTTTATCAGTATTTCATTGTCATTATCAAAAGCTTCAAGAGATATTTCCCCATTTTTAGGCGTAAATTTCACGGCATTTGAAAGTAAATTGCGGACAATGGTTCTTATCATGTTTGGGTCAGCCAATACTATAATATCTTCGCTAATATTATGTGTTAACTTTATATCCTTAGATTCGGCTATACCTTTTATGATCTGGATAGGATTTTTTAGTTCCTTCTGCAAGTTGATTCTTTCAGGATTATATTGAATTGAACCTGTTTGTGTTCGTGACCACTCGAGCAGATTTACCAATAATTCGAATCCTTGTTCTGAAGAAGTTTCGATAACTTTGGCAAGCTCTATAGCTTCGGTTTTATTACTTGATTCAATTGCTTCGATAAGATAAGAACTTAGAGTGATTAGTGCGTTAAATGGATTTCGTAAGTCATGTGCAATAATTGAAAAGAATTTGTCTTTTGTTGCATTTAGAGCACTCATTTTTTGTTCTGTTAACTTGAGAGCGGTCACATCGTGACCGACCCATATACGAAGATCTTTACTTAACTCAAAAGATGCCCAGTACTTATAACTTTCCAGTCCATTTTTAAGTTTGATATGAGAGAGTCGGTATTCTTCGGAAGGGGAGTTTATAAATCCCTTGATGGTTTCAATTGAATCAGAATGGTATAATTCTTCGTAAGGTAGGGGCTTGTTTAAGATTTTGTCTGCGCTATAGTTAAAATTTTCTTCGCATTGTTTATTCCATAGTTTGACTAATCCATTAGGATTGAACCCAAAAATGTAGACGGGGGCATTTTCAACTACGATTCGGAATTTTTGCTCACTCAATTTCAAGTCATCTAGGCTTTTCAAATGATTCTTTAAAAGCTTATTTATTGAGTTTGACAAGCGTCTTAATTCAGTGAGGTTAAACTTGTCTTCCTTAAGTAATTGCTGTTTCGAAATTGCAGATTCAAATTCTGAAATAAAATTGTTGAAATTATTTCTGATTCTATTGTTTATATATTGACTAATGATAAAGAATAATGCAGATGCTCCAAGCATAGCTAAGAGGAGATAAGTGACTCTTTTGAGAGAATTTTTAAAAAGATCTTTTTCTTTTTGAACTATAGCTTCATCTATTGCTGCTGTGCTAGACGATGCGCCAATCATCCATTCCCATTGATTATAGCCTTTCACATAGGTAACTCGGGGAGTATATTTTCCAGTGGTTGCATCAAGCCATGAGTATCTTAGGAAATCACCCTCTGTGTTTTTGGCAATATTGAGCTCTTCTTCAAATATCTTAAGTCCTTTATCATCTGATATCGTTTTGATGTTTACACCATCCTTGTATTTGTCAGAATTAATTATTAATGCTTGCCCGTCATAATCATTAATAAACAAATGCCATTTTGTTGGGTCGTAAGATTGACGAAACCATTTCAGTGTTTCTTGTTTTAGATCTTCTTTAAAATCATCTTGATATTCACCCAAGCCAAAAAACCAATTGTAAGGTTCAAAGCGTTTTAAAAATGCTCTTTTCAAATGTGAGACACCATCAGGTGAATCGGGTTTCGTCCATAGATAATCGATAAAACCCTCTTCTTTTTCACGCATTAATTTGATTTCATCCTGAATGACATATTTGCCAGATATATCTTGTATATCTGTTAAAAGGTGGCCTTCTTTCTCAGGGCTGACAGGATGCATTTGGGTATAGCCATCCATATTGATAATATATATGTAGCCTCTTTCGTTAAAATGTCTGAGAGGTCTTAAGGCTGCTATAATGAGGGTTTTTATTTCTTGTTCTGATCTAGTATCTTTAAATTTAGTGTAAATGCCAGTGGCAAGCTTCCATGCATTTTGTACCTTATGTGACAATTCATTATTTAATCTTTCCTCAACTTTAGAGTTGTTGTAGTTGATGTAAGAAATTGCATTATCGACAGAATGCTTTAGGAATAGTTTTTTTTCATTTTCAATGGCTTCGCGAGATTTTACGACATCTTTTTTGTGAGCTTGATAGTCAACAATAATAACCAAACTTCCAAATCCGATACTCAGAAGAAGTAAGATGAGTATGTTGTAATTGCGAAATAAACGAGGAATATCAATTAATCTAGATTTCATATTGGTCGTTTTGTTGTTCAGAAGATCAAGTTACATTAATTACAGAATAATAATAAGTGATTTTATTTAGAATTAAAATAAATAAAAAACCCCTCGAAAAATCGAAGGGTTTGAATCTATTTGAAAAAGGAATAATCCTAATTAATCTAATTTTAATACAGCAAGGAAAGCTTTCTGTGGTACTTCTACATTACCAATTTGTTTCATCTTCTTCTTACCTTTCTTCTGCTTTTCAAGAAGTTTACGTTTACGAGAGATATCACCACCATAACATTTTGCAGTTACATCCTTACGAACGGCCTTTACAGTCTCTCTAGAGATGATTTTAGCACCAATAGCCCCTTGTATAGCAATATCAAATTGCTGTCGAGGAATTAGCTCTTTAAGCTTCTCACACATTCTTCTTCCGAATGATTGAGCATTATCGAAATGGATCAATGTAGAAAGTGCATCTACTCCCTCACCATTTAAAAGAATATCTAGTTTCACCAATTTGGCAGGTTTTACACCAATTAGGAAATAGTCAAATGAGGCATAACCTTTCGAAATACTTTTCAGTTTATCGTAGAAGTCGAATACAATCTCACCCAATGGCATTTCGTAAGTTAACTCAACACGTTCACTGGTTAAGTATTGCTGGTTAGTCATCATGCCTCGTTTACTCAAACAAAGAGTCATTAATGGTCCAACAAATTCAGATTTCGTAATGATTTGTGCACGTATAAAGGGTTCTTCAATAAATTCCAGTGAATTTGGATCAGGCATATCCGATGGGTTATGCATTTCGAATACATCACCTTTTCTGGTATGTGCGATATAGGATACATTAGGAACAGTTGTGATCACGTTCATATTGAACTCGCGATCCAAACGCTCCTGAACAATCTCCATATGTAAAAGGCCAAGGAAACCACATCGGAAACCAAAACCAAGTGCTAAAGACGATTCTGGCTCAAAAGTAAGTGAAGCATCATTTAGTTTTAATTTTTCCATCGAAGCACGTAAGTCTTCGAAATCTTCACTATCGATAGGATAAACACCAGCAAAAACCATTGGTTTCACTTCTTCGAAACCGTCAATAGCTTTTTCACACGGATTTATTTTGTTTGTAATGGTTTCACCTACTTTAACTTCTGTAGATGTTTTTATTCCCAATACAATATAACCGACATCTCCTGTACTTAATATTTTGCGAGGTTCACGTTCCAGACGTAAGACACCGACTTCATCAGCAATATATTCTTTATCGGTATTCAGGAATTTCACCATGTCACCTTTTCGTATCTCACCATTCATTACTCTAATATAAGTAATGATACCACGAAAAGCATTGTATGTAGAATCGAAAATTAAGGCTTGTAATGGAGCTTTCTTATCGCCACTTGGAGCAGGAACTCTATCTATAATAGCGTCTAAAATCTCAGGAACACCTTCTCCAGTTTTACCACTAGCTAATAAAATCTCGTCTCTATCACAACCTAAAAGATCAACAATTTGATCCTTTACTTCCTCAGGATTAGCATTAGGCAAATCAATTTTATTGAGAATAGGAATGATTTCTAAATCATTCTCGATAGCTAAGTATAGGTTAGATATAGTTTGAGCTTGAATCCCTTGAGTTGAATCTACGATAAGTAATGCACCTTCACAGGCTGCAATTGAACGAGAAACCTCGTATGAAAAGTCAACGTGACCTGGAGTGTCAATTAGGTTTAGAGCATACTTTTCGCCTTTGTCGTCAGTATAGTCCATTTGAATAGCGTGACTCTTAATGGTAATACCACGTTCACGTTCCAAATCCATATCATCAAGAACTTGAGCCTGTCTTTGGCGTTCACCGACAGTTTCTGTTTCTTGTAATAGGCGGTCGGCTAATGTGCTCTTACCGTGGTCGATATGTGCTATTATGCAAAAATTACGAATGTTCTTCATCTTCAAAAATCAAATTAGATAATGCTTGAGACTCCTATCGTTTTACAAGTGATTCAACTTCATTTACGGAGCTTCTTAACCAATTTACAAAGATATTCAATTCCTTGGATTAGACAAGGTGATTAAGATCCTTTAAATAAGAAGTATAACTATTGAGATGAAAGAGGATTTTCTGTTTGAAGAGATATTCTTGATTTTGAGGATTCTGAGTCTTTGTATTCTTTGAGAAATGAGACTTAGAAGATATTCGTTGTGTTTACCAAAACAGGACTAAGTTATTTTGCCAAGATTGAACTTGGAATAGAGTTTTCAATCTTGGCAGAATGTATTATTACTTAAAATTCTTAATGGCTTTAAGCAATGCAAAGAAGCATATAGCTAAGCCTAATATTAACAATGAATAAATATAGATTTTATTGTTTGAGAAAAACTGTACCAATACACCTAATGCAATAATGCTGAAACCCAAGATTGAATATACCTGAGCTTTTTTTAATTTCCTTTCTTTCACTTATCCTTCTTTTTTAATCAACATATAACAATTCCTGTCATCTACTTAATTCCCTATTAAGGGAAAAAGTAACCCAAGAAAGTTCTGTTTTCTTTTAATGGATTAATCTTGTTGATGAAGTGTCTCCAAAAGCTGACTATTGTCTTTACGAATTGGTGATCAGAGAAACCATTTTATTTTTTTTCAAAAAAAAAGTAGGGTAGATGAAGATTTATGCGGTACACATATAGAAGAAGGAATAAACAATCATTTTTCGAAATATATTGAGTTAAACCCATAAAATTTATAATTATGAAAAAGTTATTATTTGTTTTTTTTATAGCAATTGGTTTTACATTCACATCATGTGATAAATCGGATGACAATGTGAAATTGATTGGCGAAGATGAAATTACCATAACAGATATTGCATCAGTTGTTGATACTGAGGTTGCTATAGCAAATGTTATGACGGAAGCTGATTACGAAAGTGACATGTTTTCTCTGGGTGAGAGTTCTACAAAATCAGGCGGTTATGGAGATTGTTTGAGAGATCTGTCAGGACTATATAAAAGATGGTCTTGTTATAATAATGATGAAGGTCCTGAGGTTACTGTTGAAAAAGGAGATAATGATGGTTTTCCTATGACAATTACTATTGACTATGGTGATGGTATCACTTTAAAGAATGGACGAGTGATAAGTGGTATTGTAATTATAGTCGTTTCTGCCCCTCCTAGAACTGATGGAGCTATGCGTGAAATTACTTATCAAAATTTTAAAGTGGATTTAATTGGAATAGCAGGTTACCAAAAAATTGTATTTACTGGTGAAAGTGGTGTTTCAAGGATGTTTGAGCATGATTATGATTTGAATTTTACTTTTGAGGACGAAACAGAAGTGTCTTGTGTTGGTAATAAAACTAAGGAATGGGTTGAAGGATTAGACACAAACTATGATAGAGCAGATGATATCATTCATATCACGGGACAAGATGTTTTTGTTGATTCAGAGGACAATGAATTTAAAAAAGAAATTGATGATTTTCTTGTACGATTGGGTACATGTAAATATATCGTAAGTGGTATTGTTGTTTATTATCAGAATGGAGAAGAATTTGCCAGAGTTGATTTTGGAAATGGAACATGTGATGATATAGCTTTAAAGACGACAGTTGATGGAGTAGAAGAAATTACTCTTGGATATCATAGACACGATTGTAAGAATTAAGTTTTGAGTGAGAAATGGAATAGTGGTTAGAAAACGTGCTGATTGCTATTCCATCTCTAGATAATCTCTAGATTCCAGTTCTTTATCTAAAATTTATTTTATTTTTAAGGGAACCAATTTTACACACAGTTTTGAATAAAGAACATTTCAAATATCTATTCGATACCTATTTCGATACTATTCGAAATTATTTGTATTTCCGATCAGGAGATTCAGAATTGGCGACTGATATTGCACAGGAGTGTTTTATGCGGGTTTGGGAAAAGCGAGCTAGTTTTAAAGATCCTCCATGCAAAGCATTACTCTATAAGATGGCAAACGATCTATTTATTTCCAGATACAGAAAAGAAATTGTCGCTCAGAATTATATTGCAAACACAAAGCAATACGATAAAATGGAATCACCTGAAGATATTTTGCAGTACAAGGAATTGAATAGTAAATATCAATTGGCTTTGACTCAATTATCTGAAAAGCAGAGAGTGGTTTTTTTGATGAGCAGGAATGAAGGGTTAAAGTACTCTGAAATTGCCGAGCGATTGAACCTATCAGTAAAAGCCGTTGAAAAACGAATGAAGAATGCACTTCAGTTTTTGAAATATGCATTGAAAAACGAAACGATTTTAAATTAACCGATATCATTCTCATGAGTCTTGACTTAAAAAATATGGATCAATATTCTGACGAGGAGTTTTTAAACTCTTTGCCCGAGCTTGAATTACCTTATTCAAAATCGAAAGATAAGATTTGGGCTGAGATGTTTACTGATATTGAAGACGTTCAAAAACCAGTAAGGAAAATTAAAAGCCATTGGTTGATGTATTCACTTGCTGCAAGTCTATTGCTCGTGATTGCAAGTGCTGCTTTTATGCGTTTTTATACTCAAAGCATTCATTGTTCTAAAGGAGAACACTTATCGGTATTATTACCAGATAAGAGCAGAGTAGAACTTAATGCAAACTCCAGTTTGACTTACCACCCTTATTGGTGGCGATTTACTCGTGAAGTGAAATTCGAAGGTGAAGCATTTTTTAATATCAGCAAAGGGAATCGTTTCGATATTGTTTCTCGTTCCGGCTCCACGAGTATTCTAGGTACAAGTTTTAATATTTATAGTCGAAAGAATAATTATAAAGTAACCTGTTTCACAGGAAAAGTAAGGGTGCTTTCAAATATGACTCAAGATGAGGTGGTTTTATATCCTAAAGATCATGCATCAATCAATAGGAATGGACTGATAGAATTGAAAACTGATATAAATGCTAAGGAAAAGACAATGTGGCGCGATCATATATTTTTCTTTACCGCTACGCCTATTCAACAGGTTTTAGAGGAAATTGAGCTGCAATATGACATACGAATTGTGAAGAAAGATTTAGCGAAAATTCCTTACACTGGGAACTTCAAAAAAAGCCATTCAGCTGATGAAATATTGAATTTGGTTTGTTTACCTTTAGGATTAGAATATTATAAAGTTTCATCAAAAAAGTATATTGTAGGTTCAAAACATACTAAGTGAAATTAAAAATCGTCATTCTACTCTGTTTCATTTTCGCTCTAAGACTTACCTCATATTCTCAAGAAATTAGAGTCAACGCGAAAGAACAAAACTTAAATCAAGTTCTAATTGATTTGAGAGATAGGTATGATGTGCAATTTTCTTTTAATGATGAGCTACTCTCTAAATTCATTATTACAACATCGCAAACTTTCCCAGAAGTTGAAGAAGCTATTAAATTCTTATTAAAGAACACCTCACTTGATTATCAAAATGCAGATGGCGTTTTTCTTATTTATGCTGATAAGAGAATAAAGAAGTATTACCTAAGAGGGAATTTATACGATCTTGAAACCAATGAAAGTTTGCCTTATTCACATTTGTCCATAAATGATATCCCTCAGGTTAGCGATGTAAGTGGTGGTTTTTCATTCACTTCTGACGAAGATGAAAAGCTACATCTTCAGGCTTCACACTTGGGCTATTTTATTTTGGATACGGTATTAATTACTAGTAATATTCATAAACTCTACCTTCATCCTGCCAAGACAGATTTACCTGAAATATTAGTTTCAGATAGGATGGTTCAGAACTTCATTAATATTGGTAACGAAGTGGGCAATATCAGCCTTAACCATAAAATTGTAAACTTTTTGCCTGGTAATGGCGATAATTCAGTATTTGAGCTTTTACGTATGCAGCCAGGTATTGCAGCCTCAAATGAACAATCTGATCGCGTTATTATTTGGGGGTCTTATGATGGAGAAACTCAGGTTTTATTTGATAAAATAACTCTTTGGGGGCTGAAGAATTCTTATCAAAATATTGGAGATATCAATCCCTTAATGGCAAAGCATATCGATGTTGAAAAGGGAGGATACGATGCACGTTATGATGGGAGAGTTGGAGGTTTTGTAAATATTACGGGTAAGAATGGAAATAAGAATAAGCCTGCATTTAATTTAGTATTGAGTAACGTAACTGCTAATGCTTCGTTAGAATTGCCTTTGAGTAAAAAATCTTCACTAATTGCTGCATACCGACAGACTTACTATAACTTGTATGAAAGTGAGTCGGTGGAATCCCTTAGTATTAACTCTCAAAATGATTCACATATAGCATCAAATATAGTTTTGACACCCAATTATCAATTCCGGGATATGAATCTGAAATATTCTTATTCTGGAGATAAAGGGGATGCATTTCAAGTAAGCTTGTTGCATGGTTCAAATAAATATGATTATAGTTTTACTGATGGGCGATTTAGTCAGATAAAAAAGAGTAAGGATGAAGAAACAGAACAATTTGGTGCTTCTGCTTTGTATAATAAGCAATGGAAAAAAGGAGGTAGAAGTGAACTTTTTATTACAAGTTCAGGCTTGAATTCTACCCTTACTAATATCGTGCAGTTTAATAGGATAAGAAATCAGGAAACAGTCGTTCGGCGTAAAGATGATCGAAAGACAAAAATTATTGAATACAAAGCTGGATTGAGACATGATTTTAATCTATCAAAGAAGATTCTTTTTCAAACGGGGATGACCTACTTGTATAGTAAGATTGAGTATTCAGAAGATTCTCTTGATGTGAGTACAATGAATTATGATTCTGATATGGGAAGGCTGAGTAGTTTTTTGCAGAATAAAATCTCATTCAATGAGAAACTAAGTGCAAAAATAGGAGTAAACCTAAGTTACCCAACATTAATTAATCAATTCTATATTGACCCTCGAGTTTCTTTGAGTTATAAAATATCTCCCTTAGTATCCGTAAATTCAGGATGGGGGATTTATAGGCAATTCATAAGTCGAAGTATAATTTGGGATGATGAGGGAAATCTTCGTAATTTTTGGGTAGGAGCAGATAATAAAACCATACCTGTTTTAAATTCACAACATTTTGTTTTTGGAAGCTCTTATCATCAGGATGATTTTACGATAAGTATTGAAGCATTTCACAAGTATACTAAAGGACACACACGTTATTTTCAAGATAGAAGAGTAGAGGGCATAACAATTGGTGAAAGTCAGACGACTGGGCTCGATTTATATTTGAAAAAGACGATAGATAAACACGTCTTTTGGTTAGCATACACGCTTGGTAGAACTGAAGAGAAATTTGAATATGGTCGGGTTCAAACATTTCAAAGAGCACTGCACGATCAGACTCATGAACTTAAATTTGCGGGTTTGGTTAATTTTGGACGTTTTTATTGTTCTGCCAATTACATTTGGGGATCAGGTTTCCCTTCTTATAATACTCTTCAAAACACAATTGTGTCAGAACCCGATTATAATCGTATAGATGCTTCTATTATCTATAAAATGAAACCTAAGAAAGTAAAAACGGAGTTTGGTTTGATGTTTCTAAACGTTTTTGATAGGAAAAATATTAATTATTTCAACTCGGAGCAAGTTAATATAGATCAGGAGACGATATTGAGTGTAAACGAAAAGACCACGCCTTTTTCGGTGCGCTTATTCTTGAAAATTGGATTTTAAGACGTTTTAAACCTCGAAGAATCTAAGTGATCGGATAAGTGATTAACGCTTCAGAAATAAACTACTAAATCTAACAGACAGGGTGATTCACAATTTTATCGTATGACCCTACGAAGCATTTTATTCACTATCCTCACGACTTAGTATCCTTCAGATTTGGTTAATAATTAGACGACCCAGACAAAGGGAAAACTGTTTGGATTGCCATGCACCACTAAATCGACTTTTCAAGTTCTCATAGCTTTATTAAATTTTAGCTATTATTTCTAGAGCTATAAGCTTGAAAAGTAGATTTATTGATATTTTAAATATTTATAATTCTATAAAATACTATCAGCTGGAAGCCCTTCGAAACATGATCTAAGCGTTTTAAGACGTCTATTAAAATTAGCAGACTGATATTCCTTTTCTTGTTTTGATGAGAATCTTGCTTCCAATTCTGATCTAAAAACAGTCATTTCTTCTTTGCTTATTAATTGCTCGATCATTGACAGTCCTTTATCGATATCCTGATTCAGAATTACAGATAGTTTATTTAAGACCATTTTATGAAGAGATTGTTTTTGACTTGTGTTGATTGAATCATATTCAATCTCATTAGTTAAAACAGGTTTGCCGAATTTTATTACATTTGAACGCATATCCTATGTTGCTTACTATGTTGATTTGAAAAACGACATGAATGTAGCACATAGCTTAGGCTCTGGAAAATCACTTTTATGAGTTATTTCCGAAGTTCAAAGTTCGTTTGTGCGATAAATAACTTGTTTATTAGTTAGATACGGAAAAAAAACAACTATGTCTAAGCACCAAATTGAACCCTTATTTCAGCTAATCAAATCGATGACTAAGTCTGAAAAAAGGAATTTTAAACTTTACGCTAATCGAATAGGGAGCGGAAAAGAGAGCAAATTCATACAAGTCTTTGATTCTATAGATAAGATGGAGACTTATAAGGAAGAGCTCATTATTAAGCGGGCTAAGGATATCAAGCTTTCTCAACTTCCCAACCTGAAAGCTCATCTTTATAAGCAGTTGTTGACCAGTTTGCGACTCACGCAGGTGAACCATGATATTACCATAAATATTCGTGAGCAGATTGATCATGCAAAAGTATTATACAATAAAGGCTTGTACCAACAAAGTTTACGAATGTTGGAAAAGAGTAAGGTTTTGGCTGAGAAATATGAGCGAAAACTACTTCAGCTCGAAATTGTTGAGTTTGAAAAACTCATCGAATCTCAGTACATAACTAAAAGTATGGAGACTAGAGCTGATGAAATTACTTTAGAATCGAAAGGTCTCAATCAAGAGATGGGAGGGACGATCTATTTCTCCAATATGTCTATTCGCTTGTATGCCTTATACCTAAAGGTGGGGTATGCTCGTAACGATAAGGACCTTTTAATGGTTCGTGAGTTCTTTAATTCAAATATTCGATCAGTGGACATGACGAAATTGAGCTTCTACGAAAAGCTGTACCTATATCAGTCCTATGTTTGGTATTATTTGATTATTCAGGATTTCCTAATGTGTTATAAGTACGCGCAAAAGTGGGTCGATTTATTTCGGATGAATCCTGATATGATTACGAGTCAGTGTGATTTGTATCTGAAAGCTCTTAATAATGTCTTGGTCGCTTTATTCTATACGAATCACTTAAGTAAGTTTAAGAAAAATCTGAAGATTCTTAAAAATCTTGAAAATGAGGAATATGTAAAGGCAAACTCAAATCTGTGTATTTTGCAGCAACAGTTTTCCTTTATGCATCAAATTAATC
The DNA here is from genome assembly GCF_054254355.1 of Ancylomarina sp. YFZ004. Lineage (NCBI taxonomy): Bacteria > Pseudomonadati > Bacteroidota > Bacteroidia > Marinilabiliales > Marinifilaceae > Ancylomarina > Ancylomarina sp. YFZ004. Next base: position 86,229 of record NZ_JBTCHQ010000011.1, on the reverse strand, counting down.
AGTTTTTTATGGAGGGGCAATTCAGAGCTGGAACTTCCATTGTTCCAGAAATTGAATCCTTTATCGAAGCCAATAAGTACAGTTTAGACAAGCATCGAAACTTAGTTTTTTACTATAAAATTGCCTGCTTGTACTTTGGATGTGGTGAATATAGAGAAGCTATTAAATACTTGAATAGGATTATTGATGAGAAAAACACTTCCCTTAGGGCTGATATTCATTGTTTTGCACGAATTCTAAATCTGATTAGTCATTATGAATTAGAACATACCGATCATTTGGATTATCAAATCAGATCGACTTATCGCTTTTTGGTTAAGATGGAAGATTTGCAAGAAGTACAAAAATATATTCTACGTTTTATCCGACGATTAAGTGTGATTAGTCCTGATCAGTTGAAAGAGGAGTTTATCAAATCTAGAAGAGATTTAATGCAATGGGTGAACGATCCATTTGAAAAGAGAGCTTTCCTTTATTTAGATGTTATTTCATGGTTAGATTCAAAAATTGAAAAACGCCCGGTACAAGATGTGATTATGGAAAAAGCTAGAAGAAACAAATAGGCAAAAAGCTCTCAGAATCGTTACTGAGAGCTTTTTTTTTACATACTTAAATTTTTAATTGAAATTTATCTCAGCGCAAAATTGATAGGTATTACATATTCTACATTGACTACTTTTCCGCGTTGTTTTCCAGGAGTCCATTTTGGCATTTTGCTGATTACTCTTATGGCCTCAGCATCAAGTGAAGAAGAAGCAGTTTTGGCTAATTCTACACGACCAACCACACCTTCTTTATCAACTACGAATCTAACATAGACACATCCTTCGATACCATTTACTTGAGCAATTTCTGGATATTCTACATTCTGATTTATCCAAGTTTGCAGGGCTTTGTCTCCACCAGGGAATTGAGGCATTTCTTCAACAGCGACAAAAACTATCTCTTCATTGACAGTTTCAGATTTTGTTAGAGCTTGATCTGTTTTTGTTATAGTAACAATCTCTTCTTCAATTGGAGTCTGGGTTTCTGATGTACACTTCAGATTAAGTGTTAAAGCAATTGCAATTGCAGGTATTACTAACAGAAGTTTAAATATTCTGTGTTTTGGTGTATTGGCTTTCGTCATCATTATCATTCGTTTTTTAGTAATAGAGTAATTAAAGTTATTGGCTAAACCCATCACTTCAACTCCCATTATTTGGTTTAAAATACTCGCTTGATATTGTCCGATGTTGCAGCCTTGCGCAATAACTCCTTCATCAGCCAACAATTCATGCGTTTGTTTTATGGCACGCTCAAACAGCCATGCAAAAGGATTAAACCACAATATAATTGTTGTTAATTCTACCAAAAGCAGATCGATCCAATGCTTTTGTCCCACATGTACTCTTTCGTGTGCTATAATATTTCTAAATGATTCTGTATTATAATCTTTATCACTAATTACAATTTTTCCTAGAAAAGAGAAATTAGGGGTACCCTTATCAACTTTTATCAATTCTTGCCCTTCATATTCATCTTTAGGGTTGTTTCTGATAATATTCTGGGTCTTATTAATTCGGATAATAGATCTTAGGAATAAGATGAGACAAATGAAGGTGTAGAAGCCAACAGTGAATTGAGTTAATGAGATGTTCTCTAATAAGGCATTTGTATGACTTCCTTCAGCAGTTAGATTGATCGCGTTTAGTAGTAAAACGATATTTGAGCTATTGGCAGCTTCCGCGACTTCAAAATTCATCTTGATTAGAGGCAAAATGAACGCCATTAATAGAGAAGAAGCTAAGTATAGTCTGATTCCCTTGTAGAATTTTTCATCTTGTAAAAAGAAATGATAAACCCCATAGAATAAAGCTAGAATAGCTGATGATTTTAATAGGTAGATATATAGATCGTTCATATCGCTATTCTTTATTAATTTCTTTTTTAGTCATCTCAATCATATCTTCCAAATCGGATATGCTTAGGTTGTTTTCCTTAGCAAAGAATGAAGCCATCATAGAGAAAGAGCCATTGAAGTAGTCCTTTAATAAACTCCCCATTTGGTGACCTGAATATTCTTCTTTGGTAATTTGTGGTATAAATAAATGCGTTTTCCCTTGTGGTATTTTAGTAACGAAACCTTTTTTTTCTAAAACTTTTAAAACCGTTGCAACAGTTGTGTAAGCAGGCTTAGGTATGTCAAACCTATCAACAATACTTCTGATATTGCTTTCATTTAGGTCCCATAATATCTGCATCACCTGTTCTTCGGCTTTTGTCATTTGTTTCATACTGTACTCTGTTTGTTGTAATTATAGTTTTTGAATTCACTATCTACTACAAATTTAGTAGATAATGTTTTAATAAGCAAGCTTTCTACTATTTATATAGTAGAGCTTCCCATAAAAAAATCCCCAAAGTTTCTACTTTGGGGATTTTTCATGGAATATATTTTCAAAAATTACATGATAAGTTTATATCCTTTACCATGAACATTTATAATTTCGATATTTGTATCTGGTTTAAGATGTTTACGTAGTTTGGTAATATAAACATCCATGCTTGTGCATTAAAATAGTTATTGTCTAAGCAGATAGTTTTAAGCGCTAAATTACGCTCTAATATCTCATTTGCATTATTGCTGTAGTTTAAGAAGCTCAGATTCTTTAGTGGTTAGCTTAATTGCCTTGTCGCCATCGTGAAGCAATTGCTTTTTGAATGGAAAAGAAAACGCCCGGGACAAGATGTTATTATGGAAAAAGCTAGAAGAAACAAATAAGAAAAAAGCTCTCAGAACCGTGACTGAGAGCTTTTTTTACATACTTAATTTATAAATTATTATTTATTTAGAGCAAAGTTGATAGGTATAGTATATTGTACTTTTACTATTTTTCCATTCTGTTTCCCAGGTTTCCATTTTGGCATTGTACCGATTACTCGCATTGCCTCAGCATCAAGTGATGCTTCAGCACCTCTCATAATTTTGATATCTTCAATACCACCTTTTTTGTTAACAACAAAACCTACATAAACTCGTCCTACAATTCCTTTTTTTGCCGCAGCTTCAGGATATTTTATATTACGAGCAATCCATTTTTGAAGTTCATTGTCGCCACCCGGAAATTCAGGCATGTCTTCAACAACGACAAAAACATCTTTTTTACTTGAAAAGCGCTTAGCTCTATTACCTTTTTTTCCTGATTCTAGATATTGTTGAGATTTAAGAGTCAGGCAATAAGTGTCTCCTTGCTTTTTGCCATTAAGAATAAAGTCATCTATGTTACGAGTAATAACTTCTTCTTTTCCATTAAATATTCTAACTACCGTGTTTTTTTGAACTGTAGCTGAGAATTTTCCTTGAGAATTAGTCCTTGCAACAAAGACTCCCTTAATGTTTACGGCATCTTTTGAGTTTGTATCTTTCATTTTAAACAATAAAACACTGTAGTTTGCTACAGGTTTGTTGTCATTGTTGAGAAGTGTCCCTTCAATTTTTACTTTTTCAGATTTTTTAGTAATTGTTACAACTTCGTTGGTTTGAGCCTGTGCAACATTCACAACTTGTAAATTAAGAGCAAGTAATGCTGCTATAGCCGGGAATATGTATAGAAAACGGAGTTTCCTAGAATCTGATTGGTTATCTTTAGTCATCATGATCATTCTTTTTTTAGTAATTGAACAGTTGAAGTTATTGGCTAAACCCATCACTTCAACACCCATTATCTGATTTAAAATACTCGCCTGATATTCTCCGATGTTGCAGCCTTGCGCAATGACTCCTTCATCAGCTAATAATTCATGCGTTTGTTTAATAGCACGTTCAAAAAGCCAGGCAAAAGGATTAAACCACAATAAAATTGTTGTTAGTTCCACCAAAAGCAGATCGATCCAATGCTTCTGTTCCACATGTACTTTCTCGTGTGCTAGTATATTCTTAAATGAATTGGTATTATAATCTTTTGAATTGATGATGATTTTCCCTAAAAATGAGAAGCTAGGTGTGTCATCAGTTAGTTTTATCAACTTATGACCTTCAAATTCATCGTACGTTTTATCTTTAATAATGTTTTGTGTAGAAATAATTCTGAATATTGCTTTTGCAAGCATATAAAGGCAGATTAAAATGTAAAGCCCAAGGATTATTTGAATTAAACTTATATTTTCGATTAGTGGCGTATTAGCATTGGTCTCGTGTGTTTGTACAAAGGGATTAATCATCAAGAGAAAATCTGAGTTCTCACTTGCTGTTACCACTTCGTATTTCACTTTAATTAGGGGCAAAATAAACGATAAGATTAGGGATGATCCAAGATATAGCCTAATAGCATTATAGAATTTTTCATCTTGTAAAAAGAAATGATAAATCCCATAAAATAAAGCTAAAGCAGCTGATGATTTCAGTATATAAATATAAAAGTCATTCATATTACTTCTTATTAATTTCTTTTTTAGTCATCTCAATCATTTCTTCCAAATCGGAAATGCTTAGGTTATTTTCCTTAGCAAAAAAAGATGCCATTTTAGAAAATGAGCCATTAAAGTAGTCCTTTAATAAACTCCCCATTTGATGACCGGAATATTCTTCTTTGGTAATTTGTGGTATAAACAAATGCGTTTTCCCTTGTGGTATTTTAGTTACGAAACCTTTTTTTTCTAAAACTTTTAAAACCGTTGCAACAGTTGTGTAAGCAGGCTTAGGTATGTCAAACCTATCAACAATACTTCTGATATTACTTTCATTTAGGTCCCATAATATCTGCATCACCTGTTCTTCGGCTTTTGTCATTTGTTTCATACTGTGCTCTATTTATTGCAATTATAGATTTTGAATTCATTATCTACTACAAATCTAGTAGAATAAAGTTCAATAACAAACCTTTCTACTATTTTTATAGTAGCTTGTGCCCATAAAAAATCCCCAAAATGTTTATTTTGGGGATTTCTTATCGAATTATATTTTCAAAAATTACATGATAAGTTTATATCCTTTACCATGAACATTTATAATTTCGATATTTGTATCTGGTTTAAGATGTTTACGTAGTTTGGTAATATAGACATCCATGCTTCGTGCATTAAAATAGTTATCGTCTAACCAGATCGTTTTAAGCGCGAAATTACGCTCTAATACTTCGTTTGCATTATTGCTAAGTAGTTTAAGAAGCTCAGATTCTTTAGTGGTTAGCTTAATTGCCTTGTCACCATCGTGAAGCAATTGCTTTTTAGAATCGAAAATGAAACGACCTAGTTTGAATTCTTCTTGTTTGTTTTCCGACTTGCCACCAGATCTTCTTAGTACAGCTTCAATACGAACCAAAAGTTCTTCCATACTAAAAGGTTTGGTCATATAATCGTCAGCTCCCAATTTGAAACCCTCTAATACATCATCTTTCATCGATTTTGCAGTTAGGAATATAATAGGAATTTCAGAGTTGATTAAACGAATATCCTTAGCTAATGTAAAACCATCACGATGAGGCATCATGACATCGAAAATGCCAATATCAAAAGGGTTCTTTAAAAATGCATCGTATGCCTTATCACCATCTTCGCATAAGGTTGTGTCGTAGCCTTTAGCTACTAAATATTCTTTAAGCAAAAGGCCGAGATTTGCATCATCTTCAGCCAATAAGACTTTAATTTCTTTTTTCATAATGTCTATTTTTTAAATGGCAGGTATACTTCAAATTTTGTGCCTTTTCCAAGGCTACTATCAACACTAACATGTCCACCGTGAGCATCGGCAATTCTTTTTACGTAGGATAAACCTAAGCCAAAGCCTTTCACATCGTGAACATTTCCAGTGTGTACTCTAAAGAAACGTTCGAAAACCATTTTTTGATCTTCTTTTGATATTCCAATACCATTATCGGTAATCGCTACCACAATTCCTTTATCTTTATTTCTTGTACTAATACTTATCTCAGGTGTATCTTTACTGTATTTAATGGCATTGTCAATAAGGTTTGAAATAAGGTTACCTATATGAATTTCATCTAGCATAACAAGATCTTCACTAGCATCCAGATGCTGGTATGTATTCCCCTTTTTATCTTCAACTCTAATTGTGAAGTTAGGCATTAGATTCTCAATTATATGATGAAGATTAATAGCTTTCAATTTTAATTTCAAACGGCCTTCGTTAAAAATAGCCATTTGCAGCACCTTCTCCACTTGGTAAGTTAATCTTCGACTTTCATCATTTATGATTTTAGCCATTTGATTAATACTCGTTGGAGTTGTTGTTATTGAGTTGTCTCTAAGCATTTGTGATGCTAGTGATATCGTCGATATAGGTGTTTTAAACTCATGTGTCATGTTATTAATAAAGTCGTTCTTTATTTTAGATAGACGCTTCTGTCTGAATATAATAAAGACAGTAAGGGCACAACACATTATCAGAATAAGAGATAATACTAAAGATGGTATTAGCATGGTATATGACTGAATAATATATTCATGCATGCCAGGGAAAAAGATGAATAACTCGTGTGTGTTTTTGTATTTGTCGTTGGGGAATAGTTGTACGAAATATGCTTCCTTATTCTTGTGAATAAAATAATTTGATGATTTCTTTTCAAACTTATTCTCGGATTTAACTGCATATTCAAAATCTAGTTTTATTCCATTGCTAAGCAGTTTTTCCTTAATTAATTTCTGAATGGTATTTAAGTTAACACGCCTTTTAAGAGGCATTGCTTGACGGGCCAAGCGAGATATTTCAAATTGATAACCCATTCTACTATTCGGGTATCTGGACCTGGTTTTTATTAAATTGTTTAAACTTTTTGCATCGAGTTGGTTTGCTTTTTTATAGCCGCCTTTATCTTGGTAATTACTCGCTTTGGATGACGTGTTTTGCCCTGGTCTTTGAGGTAATTCAATATTATAACGATACGCATTTATCGTTTCTGTAATGTTTGCATTCTTATTTAATTGGGGAGTGTTACCTTCTAGAATACTATTCGTTTCGTCATCATATTCCATTTTCTCAACAACTTGGTCGAGAGCTTTACTTACAGTAAGTATAAACTGGTCTTCTTTTATTTTAGCTGTAGACTGATAGTATTTGATCTGAATGAAGATCATACCGCATAAGGATATTGCCAAAACGATTGTTACTAACCAAATGTATTTTTTACTCATGAATACAAATATAGAAAAATACTCATGCGCTTATTCATGCTTAACAATCTTTAACGGAGGAAGAAAGCTTTGAAGTATATCTGATCTATAAATTTTTATTGTCTTTTCTTTAAAAGGCGATTTTTTTTAACATTGATAAATTATAGAGAAATCGTTTTTTCCCTATCAATACGTAAGAGTAAATCGTTGAGTGTTTGTGTTGTTTGTTAATATAAATTAGATTATTTGTTCAAATATCTTAGCTTGATTGATAATATGTTATAGGACATTTTATCTTATTTTTCATCATTATAATGTTGAATTCAATTTATAGATCTTATTTTTGCCCACGAAGATTGAATCCTTGGAATCAGTCTTCAAATTTTGGTTAATAGTTAGAAGAAAGGATGGTTGTGGTTACCATCCTTTTTCTTTTCCACCAGTTGAATAAAATCAAATTAGTAGTTCAACCAAAATAAGTTCCTCCTTCATTTTTATTCTAGGTCTGAAAATAACTTAATTAATGCTAAATTTTTAGAAAGTTATATTTATTTCCAATGTCTTCCCCGTTCGTAAACTGCAGTTGTTCATGTGTATATGCTTGTTTTTGATTTGCGTATTGCAATCTTGAAAAGGAGAAATCTTATCAATCGTTAAATAATATTTGAAGCTAGATAATTTTGTTTATTTTTGAGATCTATTCTAGAAATATTAATAGTGTTGATACTCAGTTGGATTTGTATGATACTTGTATGTAATATAGAAGAATGGAGAAGTAATCAGTTTTGGAAACACATATCAAATGAAGTATCTTTTTTCTTTACTCACTTTAGTATTTGCTTTTTGTATCACATCACTAAATGCACAAGTGTATGATTCAAATCAGAGTGTTGATACTCTGGGGCAGCATATTCAGGACACTATTCGTATTAAAAATATAAAATTTTACGAAGGAGATATTGAGTTCTTAGAGAGATTAAGACAAAATGAAGAGGGGCAGGGACAAGTGAAAATTGTTCAAGATTACCGAATTGATGATTTGTTAAAAATTGACAGAACTGAAAATTCAGAGGCACCAGGTTTCTTCGGATGGAGAATACAGGTTTTTTCTGGAGGTGGTAGAGATAAAGCAAAAGCTATTGCCATAAAAGATGAGCTGGAAGGTAAATTTCCCAATGAAAGAGTTTATCTTAAATACCGTGCACCAAACTTGCGAGTTCTCATAGGGAATTTTAGAAGTAATTTTGATGCTGTTTATTTATATAAGAAATGCTTAAAAAAATATCCCAATTGCTACATTAGGAGAGACCAGATAGATTTGATTGACCTAGAAGTAGAATTGAAAATTCAGATTGAAGAAATAGAATAATATTGAACTGCTTGGATAATTCTAAGCGGTTTTTTTATTGAAAAAATAGTAAAGGAAATTGTAAATTTACCTTTCGAAGATAAGGAAATACTAAATAACCATTATAATAAATCGAAATGAGTGATCAACTTAAACACGAGTGCGGAATAGCTTTAGTCCGTTTGCGTAAGCCTCTTGAGTATTATCAGGAAAAGTATGGGACTTGGCAATATGGAATTCAGAAGCTTTGTCTTTTGATGGAGAAGCAGCACAATAGAGGACAAGAAGGAGCAGGAGCCGCTAGTATCAAAATCGATCAAAAGCCAGGAACGAAATATATTCATCGTCATCGTTCAAATGGGAATCAGCCAATAAAAGATGTTTTTGATAGTATTTATGGCGATTTGGCAACAAAAAGAGAAGCTAATCCAGAACAATTTGAGGATGCAAAATGGGCTAAAGAGAATGTACCTTTTGCTGGTGAAGTTTATTTAGGTCACCTCCGTTACGGAACATTCGGTCGTAATAGTATCGATTTTGTTCATCCTGTAAAGCGTGAAAATAATTGGCGTTCTCGTAACCTTGTATTAGCAGGTAACTTTAACTTGACTAATGTTGATGAACTTTTTGATCTATTGGTTTCTTTAGGTCAAAGTCCTACTGATTATACCGATACAGTAACTATTCTTGAAAAAGTTGGTCATTATCTTGATGAAGAAAACCAACTTAAATTCAGACAATATAAAAATGAAGGCTTTACCTCTCAAGAAATATCGCCTTTAATCGAGAATAATCTCGATGTACAGAAAGTACTTTCTAATGCTTCTCGTGATTGGGATGGTGGATATGCTATTGCCGGTATGTTTGGACATGGCGATTCTTTTGTAATGCGTGACCCTTGGGGAATTCGTCCAGCTTACTATTATCAAGATGATGAAATTTTAGTTGTAGCATCAGAGCGTCCAGTTATCCAAACAGCTTTAAATGTTAAAGCTGATGATATTAAGGAAATCGGACCAGGTAATGCTGTGATTATTAGCAAGAATGGTGATATTAAAGAAGTTCCTGTTCGTGTAGCAGAGAAAAGAAGCTCATGTTCATTCGAGAGAATATATTTCTCAAGAGGATCTGATAAAGATATTTATTTAGAGAGAAAAAAATTAGGCCAATTATTGACTCCAGCTATTCTTGAGAGCATCGATAATGATATTGCGAACTCTGTTTTCTCATTTATCCCTAATACGGCAGAAACTGCTTTTTATGGTATGATGGAAGGTGTTCGAAATCACCTGCAAGAAGATAAAAAACGTAAGATTCATGAACTGAATGGTGAGTGGACTGAAGAGAAGTTGCAAGAGATTATTTCTGTTGAGCCTCGCGTTGAGAAAATCGCAGTTAAGGATGTTAAGCTAAGAACATTTATATCAGGAGATGAAGGTCGTGATGATCTAGTTGGTCACGTTTACGATGTAACTTATGGCATTGTTCGTAACGGTGTTGATAACCTTGTTATAATTGATGATTCAATTGTACGTGGAACAACTCTTAAGAAAAGTATCCTTAGAATTTTAGATAGACTTCATCCTAAGAAAATTGTTGTTGTGTCTTCTGCACCTCAAATTCGTTACCCAGACTGTTATGGTATTGATATGACGAGAATGGGTGATTTCTGTGCTTTTAATGCAGCTATTGCATTGCTTAAGGAGAGAAACATGGAGAGTTTAATAGAAGATGTTTATCAGAAGTGCAAGGCTCAGGAGAATTTACCTAAGGAAGAGGTGATGAACTATGTAACTGAGATTTACAAACCATTTACTCCAGAAGAGATTTCGGATAAAATTTCGGTGCAATTGACACCAGAAGATATGAATGCTGAGGTTAAGATTGTATTCCAAACTGTAGAGAATTTACATGCAGCTTGTCCTGAAAATAATGGTGACTGGTATTTTACTGGTAATTATCCAACTCCAGGAGGAAACAAGGTTGTGAATACATCATTTATCAACTATGTTGAAGGAAATACAAAAAGAGCTTATTAATCTTTGAGCTTAAATAATATAAAAAAAAAGTCATCCTATTGGATGACTTTTTTTTTGGTCAATACAAATTGACTAATGTCTTTTTTTGAATAAATGAAAATTCGTTTTAGGGAAACGTATTTTCAAGAAGTTCAGATATGAAGAGATGTGGCGTTCAACTTTATTCTCATATACATCTTCGATTGTAATCATGATACTCGTTTCTTCAACGTCCCCAAAATGAGTATTCACGGCTGTCCCAAAACTTCTCATAGATGGAGATAGACCCATGTATGCATTAATAAGTGGAGGGATATTCGCTCCATTTTCGCGTACGATTCTAGATAGAATCTTATAGTTTTCTTTGAAATCGACACCATTATATGTTGCATCCATTGCGGCTGTATCGGCATCCGTCTTTAGAGGGTTCAATGGCCAAGCAAGTTTGTCAGGATCATTGAACATACGGTTCATAAAATATAGAATGTGATTGCGAGCCTCGATGTTAAAATGAGGATACATAGTCACTTTTCCAAAGAAATATTTGATTTCAGGGTATTCAACAATTAAAGCTCCAAGTCCATCCCATAAGTTGTCTAGCGCATAAAGACTCTTTCTTCCTTTTAATATTGATTGGTACTCTGGCTGAACAAATGAACGACCAAGTTCAATCATATTAGGGATATATTTTGATTTGAATTCATCTGAAAAATCAAATAATCTTGATGTAGCTAATTGTAAATCACCTTGCTCATTGGTATGTGCATCCTTACAGATAATATAACGATAACCTCCTAATATTTCCTTTGCACTTGGGTCCCATACAATTAGTTGATGATAAGGTCTTTCATCTAAATCGTAATGATCAATATCTGTTTCTTTACCAGTTCCACCACCAGCTTTTCTAAATGTAATTTCACGTAAACGTCCTACCTCGCGCATTAAGTTTGGCGAGTTATGGTGAGTAAAACAATAAATCTCGTTCGATCCCTTATTGGTCTTTCTTACAAATCGATCCTCGGTTAGTTCTTTCTCAAGGAGCTCTTTATCTACTGGTGGGATAATATCTTTCATTTGTTTTCTTTTTTAGATGGCGACAATTCTTTAATCCTCGAATTAAGAATATTGAGATTCGCTTGTGGTGTAATTCTAGCAATATAAGTGAAAATATGGATATCTCCATAGCTAATTTTACCTATTGGCTATTATAAGATTATAAAATCCTTGCAAATATAGTGCTTATTATGGATTTGTATATTAAGATAGTTAGTCAGCAAGATCGTAACATTGCTTGTTAATTTTTTCAGCCCATTGATTATGAGTTAAACTACGATCAAGACTTTCGAATGGGATAGGATCCCCAATTGTAATTTTGAATTGTTTACCTCTTTGTTTGAATAGTTCGTTTACCAGATACAACATTTCGATATTAGCTTTTAGACCAATAAACTTTCTAAAATTGGATAAGTTGTAAAAGAAATTTGAATTTCGACCACTGATGTGTATAGGTACAATATCGCGTTGATGTTTCTTGGCTTTTACGATAAAGCTCTTTTTCCACTCTAAATCTTTAATGACTCCCTTTTGTTTTCTAGAAACTAATCCTGCAGGGAAAGTTAGAATAGAAGAATCAGAAGCATAAGCAGATTCAATAATTTGTGCTGCTTCTTTGGCCTGGCCTCCGTGTTTATTTATAGGAACAAACACCTGCCCCATATTTTTAATATTCATCAGAAGATCGTTAACCAAGAACCGAATTGTTTTGAAATGCTTTCCAAAAAGACTGATTAGAATAAGTCCATCTGGCCCACCAAGGGGATGATTTGCGACTAAAAGGTAGCGCTTATTTTTATCGAGTTTATCTAGTCCATGAATATCATAGGTAATCGATAATTCATCTAAAACGGCTTGAGAAAAATCGATGCCTTGCTTTTGATGATTTTTAGAAAGAAAGGCATTCAGTTCATCCTGATGGATGATGCGTTTTAAGTATGAAATAATAAAGCCAGGGATTAATTTAGCGACCTTTTCGCTTTTACTGGCAAATACTTGTTTGAGATCTATCTTCTGAAAATCCTGAGATTTTGATTGGTCTTGCATTTGAAATAATTCTAAAAATAAGGCTTAGTTATGACTTATTTTGACTTCATGTTGATCAATAAATACTTGAATTAAACCCATTAAAGCCAATTGTGGCCTAAATATCGGAATTTTATATTGACTTCCTTAAAAAACAGAGCCTCATTCAATATAAAAGTACACCAAGTGCCTTTTTTTTAGTTTTAATGTTTGTGTTTACTGAGTCTATATCAAGAGAATTTGCGAGTCTTCAATTGTCATTCAGCTAATAAGATCTATATTTGCGCGTTAAACAAAAAACAATACGTCTTCCTTCAGGATTCTTGAGTGTTGACATTAAGGATAATTGAAAAAACAATGAACAAAAGCAATAAAAAACTATTCATGGAGACCTATGGTTGCCAAATGAATGTTGCCGATAGTGAAGTCGTCGCTGCCATAATGGAACACGATGGTTTCGAGAGAACCAATGAGCGAACTGAGGCTGATGTGATTTTGGTAAATACATGTTCGGTGCGTGAGAATGCTGAGCAAAGAGTTCGTGGAAGAGTTCAAGGTTTTAGTGTGTTGAAAAAGAAGAATCCTAAGCTCTTAGTAGGGATAATTGGTTGTATGGCTGAACGTCTGGGAGAGAAGCTCTTTGAGCAGGAAAAAAATGTAAACATTGTTGTTGGACCTGATGCTTATATGGATTTACCTTTGTTAGTAAAGAAAGCTGAGAAGGGGGAAAAGGCCATTAACATCGATTTATCATTAACAGAAACTTATAAGGATATTTGTCCATCTCGTATTGATGAAACAGCAATTTCTGGTTTTGTTTCAATTATGAGAGGCTGTAATAATTTTTGTACTTATTGTATCGTACCATACACTCGAGGAAGAGAACGTAGTCGTAGTTTTGAAAGTATATTGAAAGAAGTACACGATTTGGCTTCAAGAGGCTATAAGGAGGTTACTTTGTTGGGACAGAATGTAAATTCGTACCATTTCAATAATTCGATCTCGGAAATTACTTTCCCTGAGCTTTTAGATATGGTAGCTAAAGCAGAACCCAATATGCGTATTCGTTTTGCAACCTCTCATCCTAAAGATATGAGTGATGATACACTTAAAGTGATGGCTGCCAATCTAAATATTTGTAGAAGCATTCACTTGCCTGTTCAGTCGGGTAGCAACGAGGTTCTTAAAAATATGCGTCGTAAATACACTCGCGAATGGTATATGGATCGTGTTGAAGCTATCCGAAAATATATTCCAGATTGTGGCTTAACGTCTGATGTTTTTGTTGGATTTCATAATGAAACAGAAGAGGAGTTCCAAGAAACATTAGAATTGATGAGGTGGGCCAATTACGATTATTCTTATATGTTTAAATATTCGGAACGTCCAGGAACATTTGCTTATAAAAATCTGAAGGATAATATTCCAGAGGATGTGAAATCGAAGCGTTTGGATGAAATGATTGCCTTACAAAGACAACTCTCTTTAGAAAGTAATCAGCGAGATATTGGAAAAACCTTTGAAATTTTAATTGAAGGCACCTCTAAGAAATCTGATCAGGAAATGTACGGACGAAGTTCACAGAACAAAGCCTTTGTTTTGCCTAAGAAGGATCTGAAAATTGGTGATTTTGTAAAGGTGAAAGCAGTTAGCTGTACATCAGCTACACTAATTGGTGAGATAAGCGAATAAAGCTTGTACTAGACTATAGTGAAAGAGGCTGTCAATTCTAATTGACAGCCTCTTTTGTGTATTGTTATTGCTTACTTAAGCAAGTAATGCTTTTACCTTGTCAGCGATAGTTTTACCATCAGCACGACCAGCTAGTTCTTTTGATGCCATACCTACAACTTTACCCATATCTTTGATTGAGCTAGCTCCAGTTTTTTCAACCAAACCCTTAATGGCAGCAGTTAGTTCTTCATCGCTAATTTGTGCAGGCAAGTAAACTTCGATAAAAGACATCTCTTTTAACTCAACATCAGCTAATTCTTGGCGGCCAGCAGCAATAAAGGTATCTGCTGAATCTTTTCTTTGCTTAGCAAGCTTCTGTACAATTTTAAGTGCATCAGAATCAGCAATCTCAGTACTACCAGTTTTAGTCATTTCAAGCATAAAGGCTGCTTTTACTGCTCTAATAGCTTGTAGTTTTTCTTTGTCTTTGGCTTTCATTGCAGCCTTTATATCGCCGTTTATTTGTTCTAATAAAGTCATGATGTATGAGATTATTGTATAAACCCGAGTCAGAAGATGGATTTATACAGATTTGTATTAATTATCAAAATCATCTAAGTTGAAGTGAACCACATTAGATGTTTTTTGAGTTTCAGTTCGATTTAAATTGATTTGTTTGCGCTTGTATGCTGGAATTTCTTCGTTCTCTTGAATTTCAGCTTCATTCATATTGCTGGCATCCAGTTTTTTATTTAGCTCAACTTCTGGCTCTGGCATTGGATCTAATTCCAATTGCAATTTTTGAGTTTCAGTTACTTTAGCTGGACCTTTTCCGCCTTTGAAAGCACTTGGTTTGTTAACAGCAGCTTGCTTAGGTAGTGGATCGTAGTTTTCAGAATCTTCATGCTCAAAACCTGTAGCAATTATGGTCACAGAAATTTTATTTTCTAAAGCTTCATCCTGACCAGTACCCCAAATAATATTTCCACTATCTCCAACAGCTTCATAGACATAATCGGTGATTTCACCGACTTCATCCATAGTCACTTCTTCGGTTCCAGATGTGATATTAAGAAGAATAGATTTTGCTCCACGAACATCGTTATTGTCAAGAAGAGGAGAGGTTAGTGCCTCTCGAATAGCCGTTACGGCTCTTCCTTCACCTTCTGCACTTGCCGATCCCATAACAGCAACACCACTATTTGTCATCACGGTTTTAACATCTTCGAAGTCAACGTTGATATAACCATGTAGTGTTATAATCTCAGCAATCCCTTTTGCCGCAGTGGCTAAAACATCATCAGCTTTTGAGAATGCTGTTGATAGTTTAAGATCGCCATATATTTCAGAAAGTTTACCATTATCGATCACAAGAAGAGAATCGACACTTTCTTTAAGTTTTCTAATACCTTCTACTGCCTGATTGATACGTTGTCTTCCCTCAAAACGGAAAGGGATGGTTACAATACCAACAGTAAGAATATTCATGTCTTTTGCAGCCTTAGCAATGATAGGAGCAGCACCCGTTCCGGTTCCTCCACCCATTCCAGCAGTAATAAATACCATTTTAGTATTATCCTCTAATACTGCCGTAACATCATCTAAGTTTTCTATAGCTGATTGCTCACCTTTCTCAGGCTTATTACCAGCTCCACGTCCTTCTGTTAAAGATTCTCCAAGTTGAATTTTCTTTGGCACATTGCTTTTTGCTAATGCTTGTGCATCTGTATTACAGATGATAAAATCAACATCTTTGATGCCTTGCTTATACATGTAGTTAACAGCATTGCCTCCACCACCACCAACTCCAATTACTTTAATAATTGAAGGTTCGTTTTCTATCAAGCCAAAATCCATTAATTCCTCGCTCATTAATTCTATTATATTTATCCTTTTGTTGGATGTGTGTGATTGTATTCTAAAGTAACTAAGCTTTTTGCGCTGCAAATTTAATGCTTAATTAATTACGATTGTATATTTCATCTGGATTTTCTAGATGAAATTTAACTTAAGTGAGAGAATTACTATATCTAAACGTATAATTTACATTGAAGTGTCTTCCGTATCGAATAAAGAACCTAAAGTATCTTTAAACCAACCTGATTTTTTGTTTTTCTTCACCTCCTTAGGCTGAGGAGCAACAAAAGAATTAGCCGATTTACTTTCGTGGGCCTTTTCTTCAATATCGTCTACGATCTCTTCTTCATCAAAAGGTTCTTCAAACATTTCTGTCTGACTGACACTTTTCATTTTAGGAGCAGTCGTTTTTCTTTTTGAGTTATTGGCTTCAGCTTCCAGCATTTCTGGATTTTCAATTATTAATTCAAGCTGAGGTTCTTTATTTTGTTCATGTTGGCGAGGCTGAATATTTAGTTCAGGAATTGGATTATCTGTAAAGCCTGTTGCTATAATAGTTACACTCAATTCATCATTGCATGATTCACTATAACCATTCCCCCATATAATACTAACATCGTTTCCTACAACTGCCTGAACGTATTCCGTAATTTCAGTTACCTCCATCATGGTTGCTTCTTCGCTACCTGATATGATATTAAGTAGGATATTGCGTGCACCATAGATATTATTGCTGTTTAATAATGGTGAATTAAGAGCTTGCTTAATTGCTTTAATTGCTCTGTCTTCACCAGCTAAACTAGCTGATCCCATAATGGCAACTCCCGAGTTACGCATCACTGTTTCTACATCAGCAAAGTCGACATTTACATAGCCATGAACTGTGATGATTTCGGCGATAGATTTCGCAGCAATTGATAACACACTATCAGCTTGAGCAAAAGCTTCTGAAAGCTTTAAGTCGCCAAACATGCTTCTTAATTTTTCATTGTTGATGATCAATAAAGCATCTACGTGTTTCTCTAAATTCTCAATTCCTTCAAGAGCTTGCTGAACACGACGTTTCCCCTCGAAAAGGAAAGGAATGGTGACTATGCCCACAGTTAGGATGTCTTTTTCTTTTGCAAGCTCAGCGATTACAGGTGCTGCACCTGTACCCGTACCACCACCCATACCAGCTGTGATGAAAATCATCTTGGTCTTTTCTCCAAGAAGTTTATTAACTTCATCTATGCTTTCTATAGCTGACTGACGACCTTTCTCAGGCTTATTACCTGCGCCACGACCTTCTGTTAAACTTTTCCCTAATTGGATTTTTAAAGGAATAGGGCTATCAACTAAAGCCTGAGAGTCGGTATTGCATATTACAAAGCCAACATCTTTTATACCTTCCTTATACATGTGATTGACAGCGTTACTTCCACCGCCTCCAACACCAATAACTTTGATCATTGATTCTTCTTTAGTTTCGAAATCAACAGGTAGTAATTCGTCAATCATAATTTAGGGTTTATAGTGTTTTTAATAGTATACAAATTGATGAGACTTGAATTTGATATGAATATCTAGGGGAATTCAATACTATCATAAATTTGTCAGTCTAATTTTAATATTAGTTATCGAAGAGAGTTTCAAAGAAACGTTTGATGCCCCTCTTTCTTGTTTTAGTATTTATTTGGTGTGATACACCATCGCTTGGCTTATGCTGAAGTTTGTTTAATCCATTTAAAAGTAAACCGATACTTGTTGCATACATTGGAATGTTAATAGCTTCATCAACCTTGATCATAGCTGAAGCATTGGGATAACCAATTCTAACATCTACACCTAATTTTTCCTTTGTTAAGATATCAAGGTTCTTAAGCATGGCACCACCACCAGTCAGCACAACTCCTGCACCTAGTTTGTCTCCATAAGGTGTCATGTCAATTTGATATTTTACACGATCTAAGATTTCTTCCATACGGCACTGAATAATCTGTGCGACGGTTTTAAATGCAATCTCTTTGGGATCCCATCCTCCTGTTTGTGGAATATTTACGACCTTGTCGCTATCTGCTAATTGCTCAACAGCTTCGCCAAACTGAACTTTTAAAGCTTCAGCTTGTTTTAGTAAAAGATGACATCCTTCTTTAATATCCTTGGTAACCACATCGCCTCCAAAAGGAATGACAGCTGTATGACGAAGAACACCATCGAAATAAAGTGTGATATCTGAGGTTCCTCCACCTATATCAACAAGTACAACTCCAGCTTCTTTTTCTTCATGAGTAAGAACTGCAAGAGAAGAAGCTAAAGGTTCAAGAACCAGCTCTTCAATATCAATATCAACTGCTTTTACGCAGTTTTCTATATTTCTGGCTGATGCTGTTCTTCCAATAATAATATTAAAATTGCCATCAAGTCTGCGTCCAGCCATCCCAAGAGGGTCGGTAATGCCTTTATCTTTATCAACCACGTAGTCTTGTGGGATAACGTGAAGAATTTGCTCGCCAACTTGAATAGGAATTCTGAAATTCTCTTTTAGAATTGTATCAATATCTTCCTGTGTAATAATTTCAGAACCGTTTTGAATGTATTTAAACTGACGGTTTTTTAAGCTTCTAATATGTTGTCCGGCAATACCAACGTATGCCTTATCGATTTTAATATTCGTATTCTCTTCTAATTTTTTCACCACCTCACGAATGGCTTCAATTGTTTGGTTAATATTTTGGATAACTCCTTTAACCACACCTGTCGATTTGGTTTTTTCCAGTCCAAGTATTTGAAGTTCTCCGTTGGATGTAACTTTCCCCGCTATGGCAACAATTTTAGTTGTACCAATATCTATAGCCGCTATGATTTCGTTTGTGTTGATCATCCTATTATCTTTTTGTACATACGACCTGATTCTCGTATTTCAAATTTATCTTTTTGTATTTGTTCCAACCCATTGTTGAAAACCCATCTTTGTATAATGCATAGAGCTTGTCAAATTTCCTTTCGAAATTATCAATTTTCCCCATCTCAATTTTCTGCCCGCCTACTCTAGGTATTAAAATGTATTCATTATTCGAATCTACATAGATTTGATTGATTTGCGAAGACCAAAATTCATCTTTTGTGATAAAATTTACCAGTGGCATTAAATCTGTTTCAATCGTCTTGTCTTTTATGTGGCCAGAAACAACCAAAACCCTCGACGTGTAGTTCGAAGACAGCGGCATTCGCCTACCTTCTTCATCAATATAAAACCCTTTCCCCTTTAATAATCGAACAATAGGTTTACGTTGCTCAATTTCAATATGCAAATTGCCTCTAAGTGAGGTGAAAACTTCCGTGTTTTTTACTGACGGAATTTTATTGATTATTTGTTCTAATTTTTCCTTATTGATACTCGTTGTATACTTCCCAATAATATCTGGATGATTCTTTAATACGAGATTCTTAATCTCAGAATCGGAAATGAAATGCGTGTTTAAGCTATCAGTAATACTGATATCAATACCTGTAACCAGTATGGCATCACTTTTCTTATTCACAAAGGCGAAAGTGAAAATGATGTAGGCAAATAATGCCGTAGTGATTAATATGGGCTTGATCTTTTTTGTCATTTTATTTTTTGATTCAATACCTGTTCTATTGGTTCCACCAATTTATCAATATCACCTGCTCCCAAAGTTAACAATACTTCTATTTTGCTTTGTTTAATTTGGTCAATTAATTCATCCTTTGAACATAGTCGGCCTTTGCTTTTCATTTTGCTTAGAATCAAATTAGAATCAACACCTTCAATAGGTAATTCCCTAGCAGGATAAATATCTAATAAAATAAGTTCGTCAAGTAAATCTAAACTTTCGGCAAAACCATCGGCAAAATCGCGTGTTCTGGTATAGAGATGAGGTTGGAAAATTCCCGTTATCTTTTTATCAGGATAAATGGCTTTAACCGATGAAATACTTTCCCATAGTTCTTTAGGGTGGTGAGCATAATCATCAATAAAAATCAAATTATCACTTTTAATTCGATAGTCGAATCTTCTGCGAACACCGATGAAACTATTTAGTGCTAAACGAAGTTCTTCCTGGCTGATTCCACAGATTAAAGCCACAGCACTAGCGGCAATTGCATTCTCAACATTTATTCGACCCGGATATGAAAGTTTTAACCCTTCAATGCAACCCTTAGGATGTACCAAATCAAATTGATATAAGCCTTGAACTAGCTTAAGGTTTTTTGCATAGAAATCAGCTTCTTCATCTAAGGAATATGAATAAAGGTTGATGTCAGAAGGGTTTAGATCTAAACCTTTTTTATAGACTAAATGGCCACCTTTTTTTATCTGTCTGACGTAATCTTGAAATGTCTTTTCCAGTTCCTCTTTTCTACCATATATGTCCAAATGATCCGCATCCATTGATGTTACAACAGCGACTTGTGGGTGAAGTTGAAGGAATGATCTGTCAAATTCATCAGCTTCTAAAACCACCCATGGACTCGTTTTTGACAGGAGTAGATTGGTGTTGTAATTTCTTGCAATACCACCTAAAAAAGCATTGCAATCTAGAGCTGAAGTTTTGAATATATGAGCTGTTAGACTCGATACAGTTGTTTTCCCATGTGTGCCGGCAATACCAATTCCATTCAACGGATCAGATAAGAATCCCAAAACCTGAGCTCTTTTCATCAAAAGGAAATCCTCGTTTTTGAAAAAAGACAATTGCTCATGATTTGAAGGAATAGCAGGCGTATAAACCACTAGAGTTTCACTTTTATTGAGATAAATCTCTGGAATTATATCAACACCATCTTTGAAAATAATATCAATACCTTCTTTTTCTAACTCCCCAGTAAGCAAAGTTTGTGTCTTGTCGTAACCAGACACGTTTTTTCCAATAGCTTTGAAATATCGTGCAATAGCACTCATTCCAATACCTCCAATTCCTACAAAATAGATGTTTTTAAAATCCTCTATATTCATCATTTCCTTGCCTATATGTGAATCAATTTAAGTATTCAAAACTTAAACTTATCGCTTAATCATTTTTAATATTTCATCTGCAATTTCATCTGCAGCATTCGGTTTTGCCAATAGGGCAATATTCTTTTCAAGCTTTTCCATCTCAGAATCGTTGTCTAATAGCAATAAGGCTTCTTTAACCAATCTTTCTTTCGATTCAATATCAGGAATCATCATGGCTGCATTTTGATTAACAAGAGCCATAGCATTTTTAGTTTGATGATCTTCTGAAACGTTTGGTGATGGAACCAGAATACAAGCTTTCTCCACCAAACAAAGTTCAGAAATAGTTCCTGCTCCAGCTCTTGAAATAACAAGATCAGATGCAGCGTAAGCCAAATCCATTCGAGCTAAGAAGTCTGAAACTTGTACGTTGTCAATATTGGCTTTAGCAAGTTTCTCCTTCATCTCTGTATGGTAGAATTTACCACATTGCCATATGACTTGGATAGCCTTGTCTTTGAAGGCTTCAATGTTTTCTATAATACTATTATTAATGGTTCTTGCTCCTAAACTTCCTCCAATAACCAATAGTGTCTTTTTGTTTGGATCGAGATTGAAAAAAATCTGAGCTTCTGCTCTTAGATCCTCTAATTGTGTTAGATCTTTTCTGACAGGATTCCCAGTCAACAAGATTTTATCAGCAGGGAAAAAACGTTCCATACCTTGATAAGCCACACAAATTTTGTTTGCCTTCTTTGCTAACAGTTTATTAGTGATTCCTGCATATGAATTCTGTTCTTGAATCAATGATGGAATACCCATTTTGTTTGCCGCATGCAATAAAGGACCACTGGCATAACCACCCACTCCAACTACAGCATCAGGTTTAAATTCTTTTATAATCTTTTTAGCCTTGCGAAGACTTTTGAATAGTCGAGATAAAAATTTCAGATTTTCTTTGCTGAAATTTCTTTGTAAGCCTCTGATGGGGAGTCCAATGATTTTGTAACCAGCAGCAGGAACTTTTTCCATTTCCATTTTACCATCGGCACCCACAAATAAAATTTCTATATCGTCTTGTTTAGCTTTTAGGGCATTGGCAATCGAAATCGCTGGAAAGATATGCCCTCCAGTTCCACCTCCACTAACTATTATTTTAATCTTCTGCATGGTTTAAATCTTCTTGTTCTTTAACTTCTCGGCTCACACTTAAAATCATCCCCAAGGCTGCACTGGTAAAAAACAGTGAGGTTCCTCCCATGCTGACCAGAGGCAGCGGTTGACCTGTAACAGGAATTAAATTGACGGAAACAGCCATATTTGTTAATGCCTGTGCAACGATACTTAAACTTAATCCAATGACGAGAAAGGCGGGGAAAGTCCTATCACATTTCCGAACTATGGAGCCAGCCCGATAGATTAGGAAGAGATAGAGTGCAAGAATTCCAAATCCACCAAACCATCCTAATTCTTCAAGTATAATTGCATAAATAAAATCGGAGTAGGGATGAGGTAAGAAATTTCGTTGATTACTGTTACCAGGGCCTTTACCTATTATGCCACCAGAAACGACGGCTATTTTTGCCTGATCGACTTGATAGTTACGGTCGTTGTCAGTTTTTTTATCGCCTATGCCAGCGAAGTTCAGAATTCGATTTCTGACGGTATGAATACGTCCAAAACTATCAGGTAAGAATGGTGCTATTATAAGTAAGACGATGATAAGTCCTAAACCTGCTCCCATAGTACCAAGAAGGTATTTGGCTGCAATTCTACCAATAAACATGAGCATCAGGCAAATGCCCCCAAGGAGTGCAGAAGTCGAAAAGTCATCGAGAAAAATAATGCCACACACCACAGCAACTGCTGCAATTATTTTCAAGAAAGCTTCTTTTTCACATTCTTTATCTGTCTGAAACTTAGATAGTATTCGTGAGACGAATAGAATTAATGCCAGTTTTGCTAATTCAGAAGGCTGAAAGTTCATGCCAGTTCCTGGAATTGCGATCCATCTAGATGCCTGATTTAGATTAACCCCAACAATTTTGGCTAATAATAACATGCCTATAGCTATGACTAAACCCATATTGGCCCAGCTAGAATAGTATTTGTATGGTATTTTGTGGGTGACCCAAATAATGCCATAGCAAAACAGTAACAAACCTAATTGCTTGATGAGAAAATAGGACGTATTTCCTCCTTTGACCTTATAAGCTAAGGTTCCAGTTGAACTGTAGACTACTAAAAGGGAAATGATGGATAATAGAAATATGATGATCCATATTACCTTATCGCCTTGTAATTTATAATTGCTGATAAATCGTCCCATTTAATTCTTGCTATAATTTTTGCACTTCTTCTTTAAATTGATTGCCTCTGTCTTCGTAATTTTTAAACAGATCGAAACTTGCACAAGCAGGAGATAATAAGACCGTAGCTTCCTCATCTGCTAATTCAAATGCTTTTATTACGGCATCTGGCATTGATTCTGTGTCTACAATTGTATCGATAACACCATCAAATGCCTGGTGGATTTTTGAATTGTCAACACCTAAACAGACAATTGCTTTCACCTTATCTTTCACTAATGCCATCAATTCAGAATAGTCATTGCCTTTATCAACACCACCTACAATCCAAACCGTTTCGTCGTCCATGCTTTCCAGAGCATACCAAGTTGAATTGATGTTTGTTGCTTTTGAATCGTTTATAAATTCAACACCACGAATATTTGTTAATTTCTCCAGACGGTGTTCCACGCCTTTAAAATCACTAAGACTCTCTCGGATGACTTCCTTACGAATGCCTAAAATACTTCCTGCAATTCCTGCAGCCATTGAGTTGTATGTGTTGTGCTTCCCTTTTAAGGAAAGGTCTTTCTGTTTCATATTAAGATTGATGTTCTCATTCTTAATCATTAAATCTTCATCTTTCAAACTTGCCCCCTTTGGTAAACATTCATAAATACTAAATGGATGTTTTTGAACCTGAATTGATATTTGTTTTAACTCTTTTGTTATGATATCGTCATCATGACAGAAAATGAAAGCATCATTCTCAGTCTGATTCTGAATGATTCTGAATTTAGAATCAATATAATTCTCCATCTTATAATCGTATCGATCCAGATGGTCAGGAGTGATGTTCATTAAAATGGCAATATCAGCTTTGAATTGCTGCATGCCATCAAGTTGGAAACTGCTCAACTCAACCACATAGTGACTATAATCATTCTCGGCTACCTGTCGAGCCAAACTATGGCCAATATTACCAGCCAAGCCCACATTGATACCTGCTTTTTTCAACATGTGATAAATAAGCAGCGTTGTTGTGGTTTTTCCATTACTACCAGTGATGCAAATCATTTTAGCATCTGAGTAGCGTCCTGCAAATTCAATTTCAGAAATAACAGGAATATTTAAGCTGTTTAGTTTTTTTATGAGTGGAGCCGTTTCAGGAATACCTGGGCTTTTAATGACCTCGATAGCCTCAATAATGCGTTTCTCGCTATGTTTGCCTTCTTCGAAAGAAATTTCGTATTCATTCAGAATTTTGCTATAGTTTGATGTGATTTGTCCCTTATCTGAAACAAATACATTAAAGCCTTTACTTTTAGCTAATATAGCTGCACCAACACCACTTTCTCCAGCACCTAAAACAACTATGTTTTTCTGACTATTCATTTATCTGATTTTAAGGGTCACAATAGTGATAATTGCTAATAAAATACCGATAATCCAAAATCGAGTTACAATTTTAGCTTCAGGATATCCCTTTAATTGATAATGGTGGTGAAGAGGTGCCATTCTGAATATTCGACGACCTACACCGTATCTTTTTCTTGTATACTTAAACCATGAAACTTGCATCATAACAGAAAGATTTTCTACCAAGAAAATACCGCAGAGTACAGGTATTAATAGCTCTTTATGAATGATAATTGCTAAAACGGCAATAATTCCTCCCAATGAAAGACTTCCTGTATCTCCCATGAAGACTTGTGCAGGATAAGAGTTGTACCAGAGAAAACCAATAGTAGACCCAATAAATGCAGCGATATAAACAACCAGCTCACCAGAGTGAGGAATATACATGATGTTTAGATAACTTGCATAAACTAAGTGACCAGATAGGTAGGCAAGAATACCAAGTGTGGCACCTATGATGGCTGATGTTCCCGTTGCGAGTCCGTCTAGTCCATCTGTCATATTTGCGCCATTGGAAACGGCCGTTACGATAAATATGGTGACAATAATAAAGAGTATCCATGCAAGAATTGATGAATATTCGCCTCCAAAACGAACAAGGCTTTCGTAATCGAACTCATTGTTCTTAAAGAATGGAATCGTTGTTTTGGTAGATTTAATATCTTTTGTCATTGCTGTTGCATCAGCTCTATCAGCAACAAAGCCTTCATCAACTATTTCTGTTTGTGTTCCGATGTCATAAATATTGGCTCTTTCACGAATAACCACATCATCGTTCATATATAGAGTTAAGCCTACAATTAAACCTAAACCTACTTGTCCTGCAATCTTGAATCGTCCCTTTAAGCCTTCTTTATCCTTCTTGAAGACTTTAATGTAATCGTCAATGAAGCCAATCAATCCTAACCAGACAGTTGTGATAATCATCAGGATAATATAGATGTTATCGAGTTTGGCGAATAACAAAACAGGAACGAGAATAGAAATTAGAATAATGATCCCACCCATTGTAGGTGTTCCTTTTTTCTCGATTTGTCCTGCAAGACCAAGATCTCTTACAATCTCACCAATTTGTTGTTTTTGCAGATAATAAATGATTTTTTTTCCAAATACAGTGGCAATTAAGAGTGATGTAATGATACTCAATGCAGCACGAAATGAAATGTAATCAAACATCCCAGCTCCTGGGAAATCCAATTCATGTAGGTATTTAAATAGATAGTACAACATGCTTATTGATTGAATATTTCGTTAATAATTTCTTTATCGTCAAAGTGATGTTTCACACCCTTAATTTCTTGGTAATCCTCGTGGCCCTTACCAGCAATAAGAATGATGTCATCCTTTTTTGCTAACATGATAGCAGTGCGAATAGCCTCTTTTCTATCTGTAATAGCTAGTACCTTTCTAAGATTATTAGCAGAAATACCTTCTCTCATTTCTGTAATGATGGTTTCTGGATTTTCAGAACGTGGATTGTCGGATGTCAAAATCACCTTATCACTATATTCAGCACTAACTTTTCCCATCAAAGGACGTTTGGTCTTGTCTCTGTCGCCTCCAGCACCAACAACTGTAATCACCGTTTCGTTTCTAGTACGAAGTTGATCGATTGTAAGTAAGACATTCTTTAATGCATCAGGTGTGTGCGCATAATCCACAATAGCCATAATACCATCGGGAGAGATAATGCTTTCGAAACGTCCCGCAACAGATTGCAGCTCGCTCATTTTCATAAGAACCTCGTCTTTCGACTGATCAAGAAGTCTTGCAGTACCGTAGACAGCTAGTAAGTTATGAGCATTGAAATCGCCAATGAAATTTGTCCACAATTCAATGCCATCCATTTCCAGAAGCATGCCATTGAAATGTTTTTCAAGAGTTTGACAGCGGTAGTCCGCGAAAGCTCTTGTTGAATAACTGAACTTATGTGCTTTGGTATTTTGCAAAATGATCTTTCCATTTTTATCATCCGCATTGGTGATAGCAAATGATGTTTTGGCCAACTGATCGAAAAAGCCTTTTTTTGCTCTTAAGTAGGCATCAAAAGTTTTGTGATAGTCTAAATGATCATGAGTTAGGTTAGTAAAAATACCACCTTTAAAATTTAAAGCCCTTGTTCTGTGCTGATCAACTGCATGAGAGCTAACCTCCATAAAACAATATTCACAGCCCTCTTCAACCATCTCGTTTAAAAGTTTCGAGATTTGGATGGCATCAGGTGTTGTATGCGTGGATTTAACTTCTTTTGTATCGATATAATTGGTAACAGTTGAAAGTAGCCCGACTTTATATCCCAGCTTTCTGAACAATTCATAAAGTAGGCTGGCAATTGTTGTTTTTCCATTGGTACCCGTAACCCCAACAAGTTTGAGTTGGTCCGATGGAGAATCGAAATAATTGTGAGCCAAAGTAGAAAGTGCTTTCGAAGTGTTTTCTACTTTAATATAACTGATATTTGGAATAATATTTTCAGGTAGACGTTCACACAAAATTGCATTGGCGCCTTGTTCTATAGCCTTTGATATAAAATCATGACCATCTGATTGTGTGCCAACCTGTGCAATGAAAAAATCACCGTCTCCAACTTTTCTTGAATCGAAATGAATGTTGTTAACCTCTATATTGAGCTCACCCACACTTTCGAGTATGTCGATGGATCTTAACAGATCCGTTATGTTTTTAGTCATCTTAATCATTTCTTATATATGATATCAGTCTTTGCCATTTTTAAAATCACGATCCTAATATGATTTTTTAGGATAGTTCAATTTGAATCTTATTGCCAGATCGAAAATTTGAACCTGGACGAAGAGATTGTTTCTTTACAGAACCAAAGCCCTTGACTTTCACTTTCAGGCCTGCATTCTCTAATATGTATAGAGCATCTTGTAGTCCCATCCCTTTTACGTTGGGGACTAAATGATTGTTTACCGTTCTATTTTTGTATTTGATTATAGAATCTTGACGCGATGTTAAAACCCAATCGCTATAAACTTCACGATCATCAGTTGATACATCAAGTTCTTTAAAGACCTTATCCAAATCGTCCTTATTACCATTCAATGAAATAGGGACTTTTATTTCACAAAGTTGTTCGTGCTGCTTTGGCGGATGCATGGCATAAGTCATGGCATAAACTTTATCAGCAATTGTTTTGAAAACAGGTCCAGCAACTTGGTTTCCATAGAAACCTTTCTTCTTATCAGGGCTGTTGATCACAACGACACAAGAGTACTTTGGAGCATCAGCAGGAAAGTAGCCAGCAAAGGAAGCTTGATAAACTTTGTGACCATATCCTTTGTTTTTGTCAGCTATTTGAGCTGTTCCTGTTTTGCCAGCAATGCTATAACTTGAATTTCTTAGATTTCTTGCTGTACCTCTCAGAACGACACCTTCAAGCATCGATTTAACTTTACGAAGTGTTTCTCTTGAGCAGAGACTATTTTTTAGAACCTCTTCATCGAAATGCTTTAATACTTTTCCATGATATCTAATCTCCTGAACAAACATAGGTTTCATCATTTTACCATTATTGGCAATGGCATTATAAAAGCTCAATGTTTGAAGAGGTGTTTGTTGTACCTCATAGCCAATGGACATCCAGGGAAGTGAAATACCTGACCAGCCTTCTTCGCCAGGAAATTTAATTTTAGGTTGACCTTCACCTTTAATATCCAATTCTAAGGTTTTGTTCAGCCTGAAATGGTATAAACGATTAATAAAATCTCGAGGTCTGTCTTTGTAAAATTGATTGACGAGTTTTGATATTCCTACATTCGACGATTTTTCGAAGGCTTGTTGTACGCTTATTTTACCATAGCCACCAATGTGTGAATCACGCATTTTATCTCTATAAAAGCGATGAACACCATTGCCTGTGTCGATTGAATCTGTAGGTTCAACATAGCCATCTTCAAGCAAAGCCATCATAGATGCTAACTTGAATGTTGAGCCGGGTTCTGTCGCTTCGCCAACAGCATAATTGTAAATTTCTAGATAGCGGTTTTTCTTTCTATCAAATCCTAAATTGGCTATTGCTTTTATTGCTCCCGTTTCAACCTCCATCAGTATTGCTGTTCCATGATCAGCATGATAAGCTTGTAACTGTTGTAAAAGGGCTGTTTGTGCAACATCCTGAAAGTTGACATCAATAGTTGTGATGATATCGTTACCATCTTTAGGATCAGCTTGATTAACAGGTAGCCATTTGCCTGACATTTTTTGCATCATGGAAATGCCGTCGATTCCTTTTAGTTCATTTTCAAATAAACCTTCAAGCCCGACTTTACCTATAAGTTCGTTGCCATTTCCTTTATTCAAATAACCAATTGTACGACTAGCAAGGTTTTTATGTGGTTGAACGCGTTTGCTTTCTTGTAAGCAGATTAAGCCACCTTTATTGGATGATAATCTGAAGAGAGGAAAGGTTTTAATTTGTTTGAGCTCATTGTAATTAACCTTTCTGTGGTTAACGAGTACGTATCGATTTCTTTTGGAATGGAATTTGGCATCCCATAGCTGGCGATGATAAGCTGAACGACTTTTATCTTTGAAAAATTTAGATAAACAAAGCGCTAAAGAATCTACATTTTTCTTGAAAATATCATTCGTTAAACCAGGAGCCTGGAAATCCATTCGCAACTCATAGTATGGGATAGAGCTAGCTAAAAGACGACCGTCAGCTGCACAGATATCACCTCTGTTTGCATAAACAGTAATATCTTTTTTGCTGATAGATTGTGCACGGCCTCTCCATTCATCTCCTTCGAAAACTTGCAGGTAAACAACTCGGCTAACCACACAGAATGCGAAAAGTACAATTAGAGTGTAACAGACGCCCACTCGCCACATGATGTCGTTTTTTATTTGCACAGTTTATTTTTCTAAATAGATTTTTACTGGAGGTTCTGTTGATTCAATTAAATCAAGGCCCTCTTTTTCTACTCTTTTTACAACTTCTGACTGTTTACTCATGTACATCAAATCTGATGCAGTTGTTATAGACTCAAAACGAAGTTCTTTTAACTCTTTTTCAAGGCTTATCATATCACGATAAACACGTTCAGAATGATATCGGTTACTGATGTAATAGATACACAGGATAGCAATGAAAAGTATGAATGGAAGATGGTATACAACCACATCCTTAGACAAGACGCTACCCGAAATGATATCTTTAAAAGAACCCGAGGGGGTCTCTTTAATTTCTTCTTTAGGGTTTATGAAGTCCTTATATTTTCGTTTGAATCCAAACATTCTATTTCAATTTGAATGGTTCTAATTTGTTCTTGGTTGTGCTATTCTCAGCTTTGCACTTCTCGATCTGTTATTAAGTTCTAATTCCTCTTCGCTAGGAAGAATGATTTTTCTGTTTACAGCTTCGAGTGGTGCATTGGTTCTGCCATAGAAATCTTTTTCGGCTCCACCAGCAAATTTTCCATCTCTAATAAAATTCTTCACCAATCTATCTTCAAGTGAATGGTATGTAATAACTACAAGTCTTCCATCAGGTTTCAATGCCTCAGGAATTTGTTCAAGCATGTCTTTCAGAGCTTCCATCTCAGCATTAACTTCGATACGTAAAGCTTGGAAAACTTGAGCCCAATATTTATGCTCCTTAAATTTTGGAGTACATGGCAGAATAACTTCTTTAAGTTGCTGTATGGTTTTGAATTCATTGTCGGCACGATGCGCAAGAATCACTCGAACGAGTTTGCCAGGGTTTTTAACTTCGCCATAATATTTGAACACTCTAAATAATTCATCAGATGAATACGTGTTCAAAAGATCAGCTGCATCAAAGTTGGCACTTTGGTTCATTCTCATGTCCAAGTCGCCATCAAAACGGAATGAAAATCCTCGTTCTGCAACATCAAATTCGTGAGATGATACACCTAAGTCAGCAAGGATACCGTCAACTTTTTCGTGCCCAATGTATTTTAGGAAATTTTTGAAGTACCTGAAGTTGTGACGAATGAAAATAAATCGTTCATCGTCTATGATGTTTCTTTCTGCATCAACATCCTGGTCGAACCCAATTAGTTTACCAGTCGTTAGGTGCTTGATGATTTCTCTTGAATGGCCTCCTCCACCAAAGGTGAGATCGACATATATTCCATCTGGTTTGATGTCTAAAGCTTCAATGCTTTCGTTTAAAAGTACAGGTACGTGATATGATGTCATGCCAGATGATATTACAATATTTGAAAATAGATTCTAATTGGTATTTTGGCTTATAAAGCCATACTGTCTCCCAAAATGTCATTTGCCAATTGGTTGAATTCCTCTTGGTTCATTCCGGAGTTATTGTATTTTTCGGTATCCCATATTTCGATTTTACCATCTTGCCCAACTAAAGTTAGTCCATTGGATAGATTCGTGTTATCGAAAAATTTCTTAGGGATTAAAATTCGGCCATTACCATCAATTTGGATTTCGGCCGTTCCTCTGTAAAACTCTCTTAAGAAAGTTGCGTGCTTACGATTGAATGGATTCAATTGACTCCGAATGATTGCTAATTGTTTGTTCCATTCCGAAGTAGGGAACAGGTCAAGACAGTCTTCATACAGATTTTTCCGCATAACAAATCTATCTTCGGAAGAGGCTGCTAGCAACTTTCGAAATGCAGAGGGGAGAAGAACTCGTCCCTTTGCGTCTAGTTTGCATGGGTAATCACCTATGAATGTTAGCATTGGCTAAAATGGTTTATAAATGTAAAAGTAAGAAATTTTCAAACCACTTTCAACC
The DNA here is from genome assembly GCF_054254355.1 of Ancylomarina sp. YFZ004. Lineage (NCBI taxonomy): Bacteria > Pseudomonadati > Bacteroidota > Bacteroidia > Marinilabiliales > Marinifilaceae > Ancylomarina > Ancylomarina sp. YFZ004. The sequence continues at coordinate 54,741 of NZ_JBTCHQ010000011.1, read as the reverse complement.
ACTTTCAACCACTTTAATTAGATTGTTGAAAACTTTTTATTTTGTTGTTTTCCCAATCTATCTAAAGAGACTCAATAGTGTGCTATAGCTTTGGTTTTCTAAAACTTAGTTTTGCTTACGTGTATGGGCTCCGTGCTTGTTTTTGATAATTGTTTAGTGATCGAAACCTTTATTCGATTTTGGATAAGGATTAGATTTTATTTTTGTTATTTTTACTCATTCAAAATAAGCTTAGGCAGTGACAATTTTTAGATTGGCTGCAAAAATATAAAAATATATGGCATGAAAAAACTAGTGAATTATGGGTTTGTAGTGAGTTTTATATGGATAGGTTTTATACTGTCTATCAGTTTTATGGAAGCTTGGGTGAAGTTTAGGGCTGAGAGTCTCGATTTGCCTACTGCTCTTGATGTGGGGCGACATGTTTTTGGCGCCTTAAATGTTGTTGAACGTATTTTTTCGGTATTTTTATTGATTGTTGTTTTTTATCGATATACCGATAAAGTTGTCGTAGGAGCAGGTGTTTTGATATTTACGTTTATTGTTGCTCAGTCAGGTTATTTATTGCCTGAGTTGGATGAAAACGCTCAGTTGATTATGCAAGGTATGCAACCTGCGAAAAGCTCAGTTCATATGACTTATATTGTAATGGAAGTCTTAAAAGTAAGTGCTTTGTTTGTTTTAGGTTTAAGGCAGGTTAAATTGTTTAAGGAGAATTAGTACTTTGTGGAAATAAAAATAAGCTTTGTTCTCACCTAAACCTTTATTGTGGAAAAATGTCCTCTGTGTTGTTCTGAAAATACGTCGTTCTATTATGAAGGGGAATCTCGTGAATACTATTCTTGCATAGATTGCGGGCTTGTTTTCGTACCACAAGTGTTTTTCATTACGTATGAAGCTGAGAAGCTTAAGTATGATCAACATGAGAATTTGCCTGATGATTTGGTTTATCAAGACTATTTGAAACAAATTATGAACCCCGTTCTTGATAGAATATCAGAAGGTGCATCTGGTTTGGATTTTGGAAGTGGTCCTGGTCCAACTTTATCAAAGATGTTTGAATCCCGAGGGTTTCAAACTGATATTTATGATGCCTATTACGCCCCCAATGAGAAGGTTTTTCATAAAACTTACGACTTTATCACAACTTGTGAGGTGGTTGAGCATTTTCATAAACCACAAATGGAGCTCGACCGTTTGTTTAATTTGTTGAAGCCTAATGGGGTTTTGGCTGTAAAAACTCAATTTTTGCCATCAGAAGATGAATTTCCGACTTGGTATTACAAAAGGGATTTAACTCATGTTTGCTTTTTTTCGGAGCAAAGTTTTAAATTCTTGGCAAACAAATGGAAGGTGGGACTGATTTTTGTGAATTCGAATGTCGTCCTTTTTGTCAAAACATCTAAATGATTTTATAAGAATGTAAATATTAATATACTTCTTAAGAGCATATTTAAGGGCTAGCTGATAATTTCAGTTAGCCCTTTGTTTTTGTTCCGATTAGGGTCTATTCAAAGAATGAATTGCTTGAGCTTATTTAGACTTATGATGGATTTACTATTATGGGGGTTTCTCATAGAAATTTGATGCGGATAGGTCTTATCTTTAGAATCCTGTAATTGTATACAATGATTTTGAATCCAAAATTTTAAAATATGAAATCTCTTTTTTTGTTAGTTACTAGTTTGATGTTTGTCTTTCAATCTCATTCTCAGGATATGTCGCAATGGCGTGGCGTAGACCGTGATGGGAAATATGAAGCAAGCGATTTGTTGAAGAAATGGCCAGAAGCAGGACCAAAGCTTGTTTGGCATTACGATTCTTTGGGTGATGGACATGCATCAGCTACGGTAACAGATTCGAGAGTGTATACTGGAGGTGTTGATGGTGATCAAGGTTTTATTATCGCTTTTGATCATTCAGGAAATCAGTTGTGGAAAAAGAACTACGCCAAAGAGTGGATGGATAATTACGATGGTGTAAGAGGTACGCCATTGTTGAATGATGGTCTTTTGTATATCATGAGTGGACATGGTGAATTGGTGGCGATGTCTGCAGAAAATGGAGAGAAAGTTTGGTCTAAAAATATGTTGACTGAATATGGTGGTAGAAACCTTCGCTTTGGTATGACAGAAAATCTTTTGATTGAAGGTGATAAATTGTTCTGTACTCCAGGGGGTGAAGAGACTAATGTAATTGCCGTAAATAAGAAAACGGGGGAGCTAATTTGGAAAACGAAAGCGATGGGTGAGAAGTCAGCTTATTGTTCTCCTCTTTTAGTTAAGCTTGGAAAGCGTTCGTTACTGGTAACGCATACTGGTGGATCTATTATTGGAATTGATACTAAAAATGGTGAGATGCTTTGGAATTTCGAGCATAAGAATCAGTACAATATTCACCCCAATACACCATTGTATAAAGATGGTCAACTGTTTTGTTTTAGTGGTTATGGTAAAGGTGGTGTCATGCTTCAGTTATCCGAAGATGGAGCATCTGTTAAGGAGTTGTGGCGAAATACATTTGTGGATAGCCAGATGGGTGGAGCCGTTTTAGTCGATGGTGAAATTTATGTGTCAGGACATAAGAACCGCATGTGGTATTGTATTGATTGGGAAACTGGTAAAGAAATTTATTCATCTAAAGCAATTGCTAAAGGGAATGTGATTTTTGCTGATGGTATGTTGTATTGCTATGGCGATAATGGCGAAATCGGCTTGATTGATATTAAAGGAGATTCATTTAATAAGGTTAGCTTTTTCCGTGTACCTATGGGAACAAAACAACATTGGGCTCATTTGGTGATTCATAAAAACAGAATGTACGTGCGTCATGGTGGTGCATTTATGGTTTACGAAATTTAGATTTAAATACGATTCAATCCACTGTCTTAATAAGACTCGATCTTGATATTATTTTTCTTTGGTTTAATTAAGGATAAGCTCTTGTTAATCGAATGTTAACGAGTTTGTTATTTGTTAAGATTACTTGTAAAATTGATAGATTTGAGTCACTAATATTTATAAGGTTAAGATTTCATTCTGATAATTAAGAAGTTTAAAAAATATACAAATGAAACGATTGCTTTTATTTGGCTTGGTAGCCATAACTGTTTTTACGCAATGTAATTCTCCGAAACCCAAAAGTGAATGGCGAGGGCCAAACAGAACTGGAGTTTATAATGAAACAGGCTTGTTGAAAGAATGGCCGAAAGAAGGACCAGAAATGTTATGGTCATTGGTTGATATCCCTAAAGGGTATTCTTCAGTTGCAGTAATGAACGATCTAGTTTACCTAACTGGGATTAAAGATTCAATGGATGTTTTAATGGCTATTGATATGAAAGGTCAACTTAAATGGCAAGTGTCTTATGGTCGTTGTTGGGATAGCTCATTCCCGGATAGTCGTTGTACACCAACTATTGAGAATGATAGAATTTATCTTTCTAGTGGGAAAGGTGATTTAGCTTGTTTAAATGCTCTAACAGGAGATATCTTCTGGCAAATGAAAGCGAGCGAGGAATTTGAAGGAGCCTACGGTCAGTGGGGAATTGCTGAATCTCTTTTATTACACAACGATTACGTTTATTACACACCTTGTGGACCTAAAACAACTATGATTGCCTTGAATAAAAACACGGGCGAACTTGTTTGGCAATCGAAGAGTTTAAATGATAAGCCAGCTTATGTGTCACCTTTAATGGTTGATCTCAATGGAACGAAACTGATTGTTACCGTAACGGAAAATAATATTATTGGCGTTAATCCTGAAAGTGGTGAGATTATCTGGACTTTTGATTACGCAAAATATGCTGGTGGAGAATGGAAAGCAAATATTCAAACTAACACACCTCTTTATTACAACGGGAAAATCTTTGTAACTAACGGTTACGATCACAATTCTGTAATGCTTGATCTAAGTGAAGATGCATCTTCAGTAAAACTGGTTTATGTTGACTCTCTATTAGATGTGCATCATGGAGGAGCGGTTCGTTTAGGTGATTACGTATATGGATCTAATTGGGAACACAACCGTATGGGTAAATGGGTTTGCCTTGAGTGGGAAACAGGAAAGCCAATGTACGAAACTGAGTGGGAAAATAAAGGTTCTATCATTTCTGCTGAAGGTATGTTGTATTGTTACGATGAGAAAGGTGGAAATATAGCTTTATCAAAAGCAAGTCCTGAAGGTTTCAAAGTGGTTAGTACTTTTAAAGTACCGCTAGGAAAAGGTCCACACTGGTCACATTTAGTTATAAAAGATGGTATTCTATATGTGCGTCACGAAGATGCCTTGATGGCTTATAATATTAAAGCATAGTCTGCATTTCCATGAATAAAAAATCCTTAAATATTCTTTCCCTGACTTTGGCTGTTGTTATAGCCATTTCAATATTTGTTTCTTGGTTGAGATACGATCCAGTTCAGGATTTCTCAGCAAGTGTGCCTGGCTTGGATAATCGTCCTAAAGCTGGAACCGAAGCTGTCGATGTGGTAAATATTGGTGAGAAATTTATATCCTATACTGAGTACACTTCAAGTTTAACAGGTAAATGGACTCAGTTTAGAGGTGCAGATTTTGATAATGTTTCGAAAGAAAAAATCAAGCTTGTAGATAAGATTGGACCTGAGCCAAAGATTTTGTGGAAACAAGATTTAGGTGAAGGACATGCTGCTCCTGTCGTTTATAATGGTAAGGTTTATTTGCTTGACTATGATGAGGTGAAAAAGGCAGATGCGCTTCGATGCTTCTCTTTGGAGAGTGGTGAAGAAATTTGGAAACGATCTTATAAGGTTCATGTGAAGAGAAATCATGGTATGTCGAGAACCATTCCTGCAATAAACGATAAGTATATTGTAAGTATGGGGCCACGTTGCCATGTGATGTGTGTGAATCCTGAATCAGGAGATTTCTTGTGGGGATTGGATTTGGTCAAAGAATATCAATCCGAAATTCCTTTTTGGTATACCGGGCAATGTCCAATTATCGATAACAATGTTGCCATAATTGCACCTGGAGGTAAAGCTCTGCTTATTGGTGTTGATTGTGCTACAGGTAAGGTTTTGTGGGAAACACCTAATCCTGACGGATGGAAAATGTCGCACTCTTCTATAATGCCAATGGTTCTTGATGGAAAGAAAATGTGGGTTTATGCTGCGGTAGGTGGAATTTGTGGTGTATCAGCCGAAGGCGACGATCTTGGGCAAATTCTATGGAAGACAAAAGATTTTTCTCCTTCAGTAGTTGCTCCATCTCCGTTGATTTATGGTGATGGTAAAGTATATATGACTGCAGGATATGGTGCCGGTGGCGCTCTTTTTCAAGTGAAGAAAGCGGGTGAAACATATCAGGTTGAAACCTTACAGAAATATAAACCTAAAGATGGGATGGCATCAGAACAACAGACGCCACTTTTATATAAAGGGCGCATGTTTACTATTCTACCGAAGGATGCTGGAGCAATGCGTAATCAATTTGTATGTTGCGATCCTAACGATTGTACCAAAATATTATGGACAAGTGGTAAGACTGATCGTTTCGGTTTAGGCCCTTATTTAGTAGCCGATGGTAAATTCTTTATCCTAAAAGATAATGGTGAATTAACCATTGCCCGAGCTTCGACTGAGAAATTTGAATTGCTGGATAAAGTGAAGCTTATAGATGGTCATGATGCTTGGGGACCTATGGTTATTACAGATGGTCGATTGCTGATGCGAGATTCAAAGCACATGCTTTGTATCGATCTGCGTGCAAATTAGAATTTGAAAAAACGACAATATGAAGAACAAGCTAACATTAATATTTTCGATTGTACTCCTTCTTTTATTGGTAGGTTTAATTGCAAGTGACTTGTTTTTTGAGAAACCAAAATCTCAACAAAATATCTATGAATACGATCTTAAAGAATTGAGGAAGGTCGATTCTTCATTGATTGCTTATAAGGAAGTTTCATCTTTTAAAATTAATTCAGAATCTGTTTTTGGACTTGCATTAGATGCAGAAGATAGAATCTATGTGAGTGGAACTGATAAGCTTTGGATCTTTGATTCAAAAGGGCAAGAGCAATCAAGTATGAAGGTGCGGGGAGATGCTCATGCTGTCAGTATTTCTGAATCAGGAAATATTCTCTTAGGTGTTGGAAATCGGGTCGATGTTCGTAAGCCAAAGGGTGGATTAAATAACAGTTTTCAAATTAAAGGAGCAAAAGCCTATATCAGCAGTATAGCTGAAAAGGATGGTGTTGTTTATATAGCCGATGCGGGACAGAAAATCGTTCATCAGTATACAATAGATGGAAAGAAGATGAATCTTATTGGAGCCAAGAATCTTGAAAAAGGGATTAGAGGTTTTGTGATTCCGAGCCCCTATTTTGATCTCATGTTTGGTCGTCAAGGTGAGCTTTGGGTTGTTAACCCAGGGCGACATGCTCTGGAGGCTTATAATGAAAATGGAGATTTGATATCGACCTGGGAACGAACATCAATGCAAATCGATGGTTTTGGAGGTTGTTGCAACCCTAGTCATGTGGCCATGTTATCTGATGGTTCATTTGTGACAAGTGAAAAAGGATTAGAAAGAATAAAGATTCATTTACCATCAGGCGATTTTAAATCGGTTGTTGCAGCTCCCAATCAATTCGATGCTGGAACCGCAGGTTTGGATTTAGCAGTAGATTCTAATGATAGAATCATTGTTTTAGATCCATCAAGAAAAATGGTTCGAATTTTTGAGTTGAAAGAATAAACAAAACGAATTTAAACTATCTCGGATTTAATGAGACAGAATATAATAAGATGGATAGAAGAGCATTTTTACACCATATAGGACGAGGAACAATTTTAAGTGCATTGGCAGTTTTTTCAGGAACGATGATTTATAGAAATCTAAACTCAGATGGAGAAAGCTGTGATTTCGATTTTGTATGTCGTAATTGTAAAAAAAATAAAGGCTGTACTTTGCCTGATGGGATTGATTATAGAAAGAAAAATTCGATACAATAATTTGTAGTAGAATGGCTGAGAAAGAAAAAAATAGAAGAGATTTTATCAACACGTGTTTTCGCTTTGCGGCAGGAGCAAGCTTAGTTGGGGTGACTGGTGTTTTGGCACATAAAACCGTATCGGGAAATACGCTTTGGCAAATTGATACCACAAAGTGTACGCAATGTGGACGATGTGCAACCTCTTGCGTGGTGACTCCATCTGCAGTGAAATGTATTCACGTTTACGATATGTGTGGCTATTGCGATTTATGTGGTGGCTACCTTCGTCCTAATGTGAAGAATATTACAACGGGTGCTGAAAATCAACTTTGCCCAACTGGCGCAATTAAAAGAAAGTATATCGAAGATCCATTCTTTGAATACGAAATAATTGAAGATTTGTGTATTGGCTGTGGCAAATGTGTGAAAGGTTGTGGAGCTTTTGGAAATGGATCACTTCAGTTGCAGGTAAGTCACGATGTATGTGTGAATTGCAATCAATGTGCCATTGCTCGTGATTGTCCTTCCGACGCATTTTCTCGTGTGCCAGCTGATGAGCCGTATAAGTTTTCAGGCTATAAAAAAGAAAAGAAAGGCTAACCTATTTCAATACCTTAAACAGATTTCTTAATGTCAGAAATTTTAAAATACTTAACACAAACCTGGAATATAAAGAAGCTTGTCACCATGCTATCTATGTTCATTTTATTAATGACTTCAGGTGTTCCTCTTTTTGCACAACAGCAGCGATTCCCGAAACCAGAGTTTGAGTCAGGTTATACACAACCTGTGACTTCAATGCCTGACGCCCGCTCAGATTTCTTTGCTCTTTTCGATGTCTTTATTCTTATTTTGGCTCTTTCATTAATCACTTGGCTGATTTTAAAGAAGCGTTCAAGGCGAGGTGTGCTGGCTGTGTCAGTATTCTCTATTCTTTATTTCGGTTTTTTTCGAGAAGGCTGTGTTTGTTCCGTGGGATCATTACAGAATGTGACTTTAGCGCTTTTCCAACCTGAGTATAGCATTCCGATATCAGCATTGGCATTTTTTGTCATTCCTCTTGTGTACACCTTATTTTTTGGACGAACATTTTGTGCAGGCGTTTGCCCCTTAGGAGCCATTCAAGATGTCTTATTATTGCGTCCAGTTACGATGAAAACATGGTTGCAGAAAGTTCTGGGTTTAATTCCCTATATCTATTTGGGTTTATCAGTTCTATACGCAGCTACGGCTACCGATTTTATTATATGTAGATACGATCCTTTTATAGGCATTTATCGATTCGATGCAACTTTTTTCATGTTTGCTATAGGTGCAATTTTCTTGTTGCTGAGTGCATTTGTGGCTCGACCTTATTGTCGTTTCTTTTGCCCTTATGGTGTTCTTCTAAATTGGATGAGTCGCTTCTCTAAGCATCATCTTACCATTACGCCAAACAAATGTATTCAATGTCGTTTGTGTGAAGATTCATGCCCATTAGGAGCCATTAATAAGCCTGTTCCTGTTAAGGTCATGGAAGGTAGACCATCAGCAACCAAACGATTTATTCGATTAAGCTTGATCATACCTTTATTAATGATTTTGGGAGGATGGACACTTTCTAACTTTCATGAAAATCTTGCTAAAGTAAATACTAAAGTCAGCTTGGCAAATGAACTGATGTTATTCAAACCAGATGCGATGATGTTACCATCTGTAGAAATAGAAGCTTTTAAAACAGCAGGAACCCCGCTTGAAGAATTGTATTCCGAGGCAGCAGTTATTGTAGAGCAGTTTTATATAGGAGCTTGGATTTTGGGAGGCTTTTTAGGTTTAGTTTTCGGATTGACTTTGTCAAGCTTGTCCGTATTCAAATACCGAGAGGATTATACGCCTGATAAAGGTGAATGTGTGAGCTGTGCTCGCTGTTTAAAATATTGTCCTGTTGAGAAATGAAAGGATGATATGAAAATTTATTGATGTAATGAAGTGATCATGTGTGTCTTCTAAGAAGGACACTGAGCGGAGCCGAAGTGTTAGTGAGTAGTTTAAAAAAGGAATGTCTTGTGACTTATTTTGTAGTTTTGATTGATTGAGTTATAAGCTAAGGGAATGTGGAAAACGTTTGGGGGAAAGCTGAAATACCCAAAGGGAATGTGGAAAACGATCAGGGGAATCAGAAAAACGATAAAGGGAACGCTGAAATTAACCGAGGGAGCAGCGAAATCGTCCAAGGGAACCCCGAAATAGATCGGGGAAATGAAAGAATAAAGAAAGGGAGTCCTGAATGTATTCAGGAGAATGATAATTGAAACCCTCCTTTTTGAAGAATTAATGATAGATTTTGCAATATCGTAGACATTAAAGAAACTTTTGGTTTGATTCTGTCACATGTTTAATGGAAATAGAGATGCCACGAAGTGGCTAAACGATGAATAACGACCCTTGAAGAGGGTCGTATGATGAAAAAATAATATCATCTCCGAAAGGGGTGAACAAAATATTATGGTACTAATATTTTAAAAATATATGAACACAAAATTTTCAAATAAAACAATCAATCTTCCCCTTTGGCGAGGTGTTGCTATTGTATCGGGCATTTTTGCAATCTTAATTTGTGCTATGGTTATTGTCAACTATATGCAAATTAATAAGGTTGATCCTGTCAATACCGAAGTGATTAATTCTTTGGTGGAACGATTGAACGATAATCCAAATGATGTGCAACTTCGAGAGCAAATCAGAGAAATGGACTTGTTGGTTCGTAAAGCTTTTTTCACCAATCAGTGGGAAGTAAGAACAGGAGCTTATCTTTTATTGCTTTCACTTATTGTGATGATAATTGCAATGCAGATTATGAGAATGGGCAAAAAAATATTGCCTTCAGTCGATGAGGCGTACAGTCAAAATATAATCAGCTATCAGCAAAATGCTAGAAAATGGCTTAGTATTGGAGGATCTGTTTTAGTTGTTGTAACTCTGATATTAGCTTTTGTTACGCATAAAGATATAGGTACACGATTTACTGATGCTGCAAAAATTGCTAAAGCTGAAACTAAGGCTAATGAAGCACCAGTTGTTACTGCTACTGAGAAACCAATAGACATTGAGAAAAAAGCTATCGTTGAGGAAGCAAGTGCTGAAAAAGTTGAAGCTAAAAAAGCTGTCGAGACAACTGTAGAGGAGATATCAAAACCTAAATCAGTTGAAAAAATAGTAGAAGCTAAGAAGAAACCTGCTGCTAAAAAATATACAGGGCAATACCCAAGTAAGGCAATGATGTCAAACTTTCCTTCTTTCAGAGGGCCGGGTGGTAATGGAATTGCTTATCACAAAAATGTACCTACAGAATGGGATGGGGCTACTGGTAAGAATATAAAGTGGAAAGTTACGCCAGAACTACATGCCTATAATTCGCCAGTAATTTGGGGTGATAAACTATTCTTGTCAGGAGCAGATGCAAATAAAAAACAGGTTTATTGCTACAATCGAACTTCTGGGAAGTTACTCTGGACAGCTGATATTAATAATGTTGCTGGATCTTTAGCTTCTCCTGAGGTGACTCCTGATACTGGACATGCTGCAGCAACTGTAAGTACTGATGGAACTTTTGTTTTTTCCATTTTCTCTAATGGTGATCTAGTCGCTTTAGATATGAATGGAAAACCTGTTTGGTCTAAGAATTTAGGTGTACCTGATAATCATTATGGACATTCATCTTCCTTAGTTGTTTTTGAAGATAAGCTGATTGTACAATACGATCATAAAAAATCTGGCAAAGTAATGGCTCTTTCAACTAAAACAGGTGATGAGGTATGGAGTACAGATAGAAAGGTAAAAGTATCGTGGGCATCTCCAGTAGTTGTTCAGAACGGCGACAGGGCAGAAGTGATATTAGCTGCTGATCCTTGCGTGGCTTCTTACGATGCATTAACTGGTGAAGAATTGTGGAAACTTGATTGTATTACTGGTGAAGTTGGACCATCTGTGGCTTATGCCAATGGAATTGTGTTTGCTCTTAACGAATATGCCAGCTTAGTTGCGATTAAAACAGGTGCTAATCCTGAAGTTCTTTGGGAAGCCTATGATTATTTATCAGATGTACCAAGTCCAATAGCAACGGATAAATATTTATTCGTCGTGACATCATACGGACTTGTGGCTTGTTACGATGCTCAATCGGGAGAATTGTATTGGGAGCATGAGTTTGATAACGGTTTTTATGCTTCACCAATTTTGGTTGATGAAAAGATATATCTGCTAGACAGAGCTGGAAGTATGCACATTTTTAAAGCTGATAAGGAGTTTGTTTCTGTTGCGACTTCAAGCCTAGGTGAAAAATCAGACTCAACACCTGCATTTGCAGATGGACATATTTATATCCGTGCGGGTAAGAATCTATATTGTATAGGAAAGTAAGTTGATGTGAAGATGTGTTAATGTGATGATGAAAAATTTGTTATCCTAATGCTTGAAGCTTTATTAAAACTTGATACTTGAAAAGAAATAATGAATAATATAAAGGATATCGTCGATAGAATTGTTTTGGAAAAAGGGAAGACAACCGAAAAGGTTATTCCAATTCTTCAAGCGATTCAAGGAGAGCTGAATTATTTACCCGAAGAGGCCTTGAAGCGTGTTTGTGAAATCACAGATATTACGCAGGCACAGATTTCAGGTATTTCAACTTTTTATTCTCAATTCCGTCATCAACCAGTAGGTGAGCATATTGTTCGCGTGTGTGTTGGAACAGCTTGTCATGTAAAAGGGGCTGGCCAGGTTTACGATGCTTTTCGAAGAGAATTGAAATTGGCTGATGGTGCTTCTACTGATGAAGAAAAGAAGTTTACTCTTGAAGAAGTAGCTTGTTTGGGTTGTTGCACCTTGGCACCAGTTGTTCAGATCGACGATGTAACCTACGGTCATGTCGAGACGGGAACAGTTAAAGACGTTATGGAAGATTTTCTCTTAAAAGAGGGAACAGGAAGTAAGGAAAAGGTGAGAACGCTTTCAGAAAAGGGTTTGCCTCAAGGTGAAATTCGTATTGGATTAGGATCGTGTTGTATTGCTAGTGGTAGCTCAGGAGTAAAAGAAGCCTTAGAAGAGACTTTGGATAGTAGTGGTATAAATGTGGATGTGAAACAAGTTGGTTGTGTTGGTGTTTGTAATCAAGTGCCCATGATGGAAATCCATAAGTTAGGAGAGGATGCCGTTTATTATACCAAGCTGAAGTCGGAAGATGTTGGTGATATCATTCAAAAACATTTTAAGGCAGATAGTTTTATGAATCGCTTCAAAAGCAAATTCTATAACTATGCTGAAAATTTAACCTTTACCGATATGCCTCATTCATCGGCACATTATAATGTTAGCGAGGAAAATACACCAATTGCAGAATTCCTTAAAGGACAAATCAATATTGCTACTGAATACAGAGGTGAAATTCGACCTTCAGATTTTGAAGAATATAAAAGTAAAGACGGGTTTTCGGCACTGGAAAAATGCTTGAAAGAACTCAGTCCTGATCAAATTATTGAAGAAATTGAAGCGAGTGGCTTGAAAGGGAGAGGTGGAGCAGGATTCCCATCTTTCATTAAATGGCGAATGGTTCAGCAAGCACAATCAGATAAAAAATATATTATTTGCAATGGCGACGAAGGTGATCCAGGAGCATTTATGGATAGAATGCTTTTAGAATCCTATCCATTCCGCGTCATCGAAGGGATTATTATTGGAGCTTATGCCGTTGGTGCGACCGAAGGACGTTTATACATACGTGCAGAGTACCCTTTAGCAGTAGAGCGAATTCGTGAAGGCATAAAGATCTGTAGAGAGAAAGGCATTCTAGGTGAAAATATATTGGGATCAGATTTCTCTTTCGATATGGAAATTTTTGAGGGAGCAGGTGCTTTTGTTTGTGGTGAAGAGACAGCATTAATTGCTTCCATCGAAGGAAAAAGAGGAATTCCGCAATTGCGTCCTCCATATCCAGCAGAAAAAGGACTTTGGAATCAACCTACACTTATAAATAATACGGAGACCTTCTCACTTGTTCCTTGGATTATGAGGAATGGCTCAGATAAGTTTAGTGAGATAGGAACTGAGAAAAGTAAAGGAACTAAGGTTTTTGCCTTAGCAGGTAAAATTAAGCGTGGTGGACTGATAGAGGTTCCTATGGGTATTTCGATTCGTCAAATTGTTGAAGAAATTGGTGGCGGTATTGCTGATGGAAAAGAATTTAAAGCCGTTCAAATTGGTGGGCCTTCAGGAGGATGTATTCCTGCTTCGATGGCAGATACTACAATTGATTTTGATTCTTTAAAAGAAGTAGGAGCCATGATGGGTTCGGGAGGACTAATTGTTCTTGACGAATCGGATTGTATGGTGGATATTGCTCGTTACTTCTTATCATTTACTCAGGACGAATCTTGTGGGCGCTGCACTTTCTGTAGAATTGGAACGCGACGCATGCTCGAAATTCTAGATAAGATTAAATCGGGAAAAGGAAAGCTTGAAGATCTCGATTTACTTGAGAAATTGGCTATCAATACGAAAAAAGGTAGTATTTGTGGTTTGGGACAAACAGCTCCAAATCCAGTTCTGTCAACTTTAAAATATTTTAGACACGAATACGAAGCTCATATAAACGGAACTTGTCCTTCAGGAAAATGTGAAGAATTGATTTCTTATGAGATAGAGGAAGACTGTACGGGTTGTACTAAGTGTGCTCAGCGTTGCCCAGTTGATGCAATTCAGGCTAAACCTTACGAGTTGCATAAAGTGGATAATGAGCTTTGCATTAAATGTGACATTTGCAGACAAATTTGTCCTGTAGATGCGGTTGTTATAAGATAATAGATGTTCAATTTAAAATCAGTAATCTGATAGAAGTAGATTATGGTAAAACTAAAAATTGACAATAAAGATATAGAAGTATCTGTAGGGACTACGGTTTTAAAAGCCGCGGAATCTGTAGGTATTCACATTCCTTCCATGTGTTATTTGGATGGTTGTTCAAATCATCCAACTTGTATGGTTTGTATGGTGAAGGATAATAATTCGGGTAAAATGATGCCATCTTGTGCGACTAAGGTTGTTGATGGTATGAATTTAGCCAGTGAGGATGTTGAAGTTTTTGATGCTAGGAAAGCGGCAGTAGAACTTCTATTAAGTGATCATGTAGGTGATTGTGAAGCGCCATGTCGAGTGGCTTGTCCTGCTTTCATGGATATCCCCAAAATGAATCGTTTTATTGTACAAGGTAAATTCGATGAGGCGATTGAAGTTGTTAAGGAAGAGATTGCCTTGCCACATATTTTGGGTTACATCTGTTCTGCTCCTTGCGAGAAAGTTTGTCGTCGTAAAGATGTGGATGAAGCGGTTTCAATTTGCGTTTTGAAGCGAACCGTAGCTGAAAAAGCCGAAAATAGCTTTTTGCCTAAGATGAAACCTTTAAGTGGGAAAAAAGTTGCTGTTATAGGCTCTGGAACTGCAGGTTTAGCAGCGAGCTTTCATATATTAAAGGAAGGACACGCTTGTAGTCTTTTCGAAAGGGAGTCTGTTGTAGGAGGAACTTTGCAAACAGCAATCAACAAAGGAGAGATGCCTCAGAATGTGTTGGACTCGGAGATTGCAATTCTGCAAAAACTAGGTTTAGAGATAAAATTAAATTCACTTATAAATACTGATAATTTTGAATCTATTCGCAAGGATTATGATGCTGTGATTATTGCAAGTGGACAGAATTCTGATGAAATAGCTAACTTGAATCTCGATTTTAAGGGAGAAAAGGAAGCATTCAGCACCAACTTGCCAGATGTATTTGCTTGTGGAAGCCTACTGCGAATTCAAAAGATGGCTGTAAAAGCCTTGGCTCAAGGAAAAGAGACTGCTCAGGCAGTTAATTTATTTTTAGTGGGAAAAGAGCTTGAACTAACTAAACGAAAGTTCAATTCTCGCTTTGGTGTGCTTCGCCAAACTGAAGCCTTGGAATACCTTAAAGAAGCTGTTGAGGGTAATCGCAAAGATATAAAGACTACTGACGATGCAATTGCAGAGGCAGCAAGATGTTTGCATTGTGATTGTAGGAAGATGGATAATTGTAAGCTTCGTGATTGCGCAGAAACCTATCAGGTTGATCGAAGAAAGTTTTTATTGGGAGATAGAGAGTCTCTGAAGAAGCATTTTAAACACGAAAGTATCGTTTATGAACCTGAAAAGTGCATAAAATGTGGCTTGTGTGTTGAAATTGCTGAGAAGAATAATGAATTAACAGGAGTGACATTTATTGGTCGAGGTTTCGATATGGAGATGGCCGTTCCTTTTAATCAGAATATAAATAAGGCTCTAACACAGACTGCGCAAAAATGTGTAGAAGCTTGCCCAACGGGTGCCTTGGCTTTGAAGTGAAAAACGGCTCCTGCTGATTTGTAATCAGCAGGTCTAGAGCTAGGGATTTATAATCCCTAAAAGAGAGTTTCGAATAAAATTAAAGGGATATTTATATATGAGATTGTTTTTAGCATCAGTTTTACTTTTAGTTTTTGCTTTATCTGGAAAGGCTCAAAATCAGTCTAACTGGTTATCTTTTCGGGGTAACTCGAAATTGAGTGGCTGTACGAATGCTGAAGTTCCTAAAGCACCCAAATTGCTGTGGACTTATAAAACTGGAGATGCTATTAAGTCATCGCCCATTATTAGCAATGGGACTATTTTCGTAGGATCAAATGATGGGAAGCTGTATGCCATTTCTAAAGATGGTGAGCTTAAATGGACTTTTGATGCTAAAACTTCCGTGGAAGCAGCGCCTTTATATTTGGATGGAAACATTTACTTCGGTTCCCTTGAGGGAAAATTCTTTTGCTTGAATGCTAGTTCAGGCGAGTTGAAATGGGAGTACATTACTGAGGGGCAAATATCCGGTTCAGCTTCATGGTTTTATTCTTCGGAAGAAAAAAAGAAACGATTGATTTTTGGTAGCTACGATTACTTCCTGCATTGTGTTGATGCTAAATCAGGGAAAGGCCTTTGGAAATATGAGTCCAATAATTATATCAACGGTGCTCCTGCCTGTGACGGAAAGGTCGCCGTTTTTGGTGGTTGTGATGGTTTTATCCATCAAGTTGATGTAAAGACTGGACGAGTAAAAGATACCTTGAATGCAGGTTCCTATATTGCATCATCCACAGCTCTTGATGAGGGTAAAGCTTATTTTGGAAATTACGATGGGCTATTTTATTGTGCCGATCTGAAGGCTAAAAGAATCCTTTGGCAAAAGGAAGGTGGGATTTCTTTCTTAGGTTCTCCAGCAGTAAATAAAGACAAGGTGATAATTGGCGCTGAGAACCGAGTCGTGTATTGTTATAACAAGAATACAGGAGAACTCATTTGGAAATATAAAACCAAAGGTAAAATTGAGGGTTCGCCCGTGATTACAAAAAAGGCTGTATTAATAGCCTCGGGCGATGGACGAATCTATCAGTTAAACTTGGAAACGGGTATGAAGATTTGGTCTTATGAAATAGGAAGGGCCATTGTTTCTACGCCAGCCGTAGTCAATAATTTAATTGTTGTGACTGCCATGGATGGTAGAATTTATGCTTTTGGAAAGAAATAGAATAATAAAAAAGAAGAGATGCTTAAACTCGATAAAATCACAAAATATTACGAAGTTCCTGAAACCACTATTCGAAGAACGGTTTTAGATGAGCTTTCTCTTGAAATTAACAAAGGAGATCGAATTGCGATTTTAGGACCATCTGGTTCTGGAAAAAGTACTTTGCTAAATGTGATGAGTTCTCTAGATGTTCCTAATTCTGGAACTGTGCGAATTGATGGAGATGAAATTTCATCTTTAAATTCAGATCAACTAGCTCAGTTTCGAAATAAGAAAATTGGTTTTGTTTTTCAATCACATCATTTATTGCCTCAATTGAGTTTGCTTGAGAATGTTTTGTTGCCTTACCTACCAGAAAAAGATAAGACTGTTAAAAAAGAAGCAGAGCAAAGAGCATTGGAACTATTGGAATTTGTGGGATTGTCTAATCAAATTCATCAACGACCAGGGCAAATGTCTGGTGGCGAGTGTCAGCGTGCAGCAGTTGTTAGAGCTTTAATTCACGAGCCTAAGCTAATCTTAGCCGATGAGCCAACTGGCTCTCTTGATAAGGAAAGTGCTGATCAACTAGCAAAACTATTTGTGAGAATCAACGAAGAGCAAGCTGTCACCATGGTGGTCGTAACTCACTCACAGGATTTGGCTCAACATATGAATCGTATTTGCCGTATTGAAGATGGTAAAATTAAAGAATAGCGAATTTAGAAGATGAATTTATATCAATACATATCACGAAGTCTTTGGTTTTTCAGGAAGCAGCATTTAGCAGTCTTGTTGGGAACTTTAATAAGTACGGCTGTTTTGACAGGGGCTTTAATCATTGGCGATTCCGTAAAGTATAGTTTGCATCAGTTGCTAAATATGCGATTGGGTGAAATTGAATATGCTATGCCAACTGGCGATCGATTTGTGCGTTCTGATTTGGCAAAAGATTTATCTCAGGAACTCGACATTAAGGTTCAAGCTGTTTTAAGTGTGAAAGGTTTGGCTATTGAGTCAGAAACTCAAACTCGACTAAATGGCGTACAGGTTTATGGTATCGATAATTCCTTCTCAGAATTGTCGGAAGAAGGTATGCCTGAATTGAAAAAGGATGAAGTGGCTATAAGCCGAAATCTTGCAGAAAAGCTAGGTTTGGTTAAAGAGGATGAATTCTTACTAAGGGTCGAAAAAGCAAATTTAGTGCCTGTAAATGCACCTTTTGTTTCCGATGAAGATCAATCTTTAGCCCTACGATTAAGCGTGAAAGCGATACTTGATGATAAACAACTTGGACGTTTTAGTTTGAGAAGTAATCAGGTGGCTCCTTATAATATATTCATCTCAAGAGAATTTCTTGCTGAAGAAATGGAATTGATGGGAAAGGCTAACCTTTTATTGGCTAGTAGTAAGGGTAAAGAACAAATTTCCGTCTTAAACTTAAATGAGATTCTAGCTAAGAAATGGCAAGTTGCTGATGCGGGTTTAAATCTAAAAGAGCTTAAAGAGCAGTCGGTTTTTGAGTTGAGTTCTGATCGTATTTTTATTGATGAACCAATTGCCAACGAAATTCAGAAGATGTGTTTGCCAAAGGATGCCTTGCTTACTTATTTTGTGAATGGCTTGGAATCGAAAACAGGTAAAACGCCCTATTCATTTGTCACAGCCATAGAGAAGGAAGATATGTTTTCTGATATCCGAACGGATCGAATTCATATTAGTTCGTGGTTGGCAAAGGATTTAAAATTGAAGATTGGTGATAGTCTTAGCATGAATTATTTTGTGATTGGCGCTTTACGTTCACTGGAAGAAGAGAGTAGGAAATTTCTCGTTTCGGGCATATTCTCTGAAAAGACTAAGAAATTAGATAAGGCTATGATGCCTTCATTCCCGGGATTATCAAATGCAGGTTCTTGTAACGATTGGGATGCAGGTATTCCTATCGATTTTACAAAGATCCGAGATAAGGATGAGGCTTATTGGAAAAAATACAAGGGAACGCCTAAGGCAATGATAGGTATGTCCAGTGCTTTGAATATGTGGAGCAATAAATACGGACAATACACGGCTTTCCGATTCTATAAAGAAGACAACACCCTTATAAGTTTAGAAAAGGATATTTTGGAGAGGTTACACCCTTCAATGCTTAACCTCAGTTTTATATCGGTTCGAAATCAGGGAGAGAATGCTGCCAATAATATGGTTGACTTTGGTGAGCTATTTCTGAGTTTAAGTTTCTTTATTATTGCTGCTGGTATTCTACTTACTTTATTGATTTATGCCTTAAACCTTGAAAGTAGAAATCAGGAAACTGGAATACTAAAAGGGCTAGGTTTTAATGATAGAAAAATATTGAAAATTCGTTTCCTTGAGTCTTTACCTACAGTAATTCTCGGTGGAATTCTAGGTAGTTTAATTGGAATAGCATACAATCAAGCCATAATTTGGGGATTGAATTCTGTTTGGCAGGATGTGGTTCGTACCAATATGATTCAGCTAGATGTACAATTGCAAACTTTAATAACAGGCGCTTTCATTGGAATGATTATCGCTTTGCTATCGGTTTATTGGGTGAGTAAAAAGAATTTGAAGAAATCAGTAATAGGCTTGATTCAGAATACTCAAGCGATTTCTAATACAGCTAAGAAGAAGCGTCTTTCACTTTTAATTGCAGGATTTACATTCGTGATCTCACTTCTAATTACAGCCTATGCTTTTGCAAGTTCAGAGATTCTTAATGCTGAATTACTGATGTCGTCTGGTGGTTTGTTGATGATAGCTTGTTTTGCGGCCTTTTATTACTTTCTGATTGTCAAGGACGAAACAAACGGTAAACATGTGCCATCCATAATGGAATTGGCAATTAAAAATGCTGCGAGAAATAGGGGGCGAAGTTTGACGACTATTGTGCTTTTGGCTCTTGGATGTTTTTCTGTCATGATTACCGGAGCCAATCGTAAAACATTTGTTGATGCTGAAAATTCTGCTCAATCGGGAACTGGAGCCTATAAATATTGGATAGAAACCACTTTGCCTGTCTTGAATGATATTAATACGGATGAGGGAAAAGAAAAACTTGGTCTGGCTGGAGATTCAATTATTGATGCTGTTGATTTTGTGCAATTCCGAAGTCTGGCTGGTGACGATGCATCTTGTTTAAATCTTAATCAAGTAAATCGACCTAGGGTATTAGGCTTTCAAGCTGATAAGTTTGACGAGCGAAAAGCTTTCTCATTTGCAAAATTACACCAAGCTGTTGATCAAGATCATCCTTGGTTAGCCCTAAATCAAGACTTTGGAACTGATGTAATTCCTGCCTATGCTGACCAAACAGTGATTGTTTGGGGACTTAAAAAAGCGGTTGGCGATACGCTACAATATAAAAACGAATTTGGAAAGACGATCAAGTTGCTTCTGATAGGAGGTTTGAACAATTCTATCTTTCAGGGGAATATCCTGATTTCGGATCAAAATTTCCAAGCGCATTATCCATCGGTAAGCGGTTCTAAACTTATTTTAGCTGATAGTAAAAATGAAGTTTTCATCAATACGATTGAAGACCAGTTACAAGATTATGGACCACAGATTCAAAAAGCCAATGAACGATTGGCGGCTTTCTATTCTGTTGAGAATACTTACCTGAATATGTTTATGCTACTGGGAGCGCTAGGTGTTATGATTGGAACCTTAGGTTTAGGTATCGTTTTGCTTAGAAACATGCTTGAGCGCAAAAAAGAGCTGGCTCTTTTAAAGGCATTGGGCTTTGAGCAGAAAAGCATCTTTAGATTAGTCATGATTGAAAATCTATTTTTATTGATCGTAGGCTTATTAAGTGGAGCTTTAGCTGCTTTGGTAGGTATGTTACCATCCTTATTTTCCGATGCTTTTTCAATACCTGTAGGTTTTGTATTACAAGTAACAATTGCTATTCTAGTTTTTGCTTTGATATCGATTTACATTCCAGCAAAACTGGCTATGAAACAGAATTTGATAGAGAGTTTGAAAAATGATTAAGAATATAATACACCAAATATATATAGCATAGCAATCAAAGAATAACCGACCCGAATCAATAACTAACTGAAAGAACAATGAAAAATTTAAGCTTATTAATCTGTTTGGTACTATTTTTCTCATGTACCTCAAAAAAGAAAGAAGTCAGTCAATGGCGCGGTGAAAACCGAACTGGAATTTACGATGAAGCTAACCTTTTGACAGAATGGCCAGCAGATGGTCCTGCCTTATTATGGGAGAACGAAGGAGTTGGTAATGGATATGGCTCGCCTGTGATTACTGATGAGAAGCTTTTTATCAATGGAGAAATCGACAGTTTGGCTTATCTTATTGCTTTCGACCTAAAGGGTACAATGCTTTGGAAAACTGAGTTCGGTAAAGATTGGATGAAGAATTTTATTGGTAGTCGTTCTGCTCCAACCATTGTTGATGGCTTGGTATATGTTGCATCGAGTATGGGTGATGTGGCTTGTATTGATACGGAAACAGGTGAGAAAAAATGGAGTTTAAATATGATAGAGAAATTTAAGGGTAAGAATACTCGTTTTGGCTATTCACAATCTCTTGAAATTGATGGTGACTTGGTGTATTGCGCTCCAGGTGGCGAGGATGTTAATATTGTTGCCCTTGATCGATTTACAGGTGAAACAAAATGGACTAATAAAGCTTTTGGTGAGGTTCCTGCATACTGTTCGCCTACTATATTAGAGTTTCCTACTCGTAATGTTTTGGTTACTTTCTCTGATAACGCACTTTTTGGCTTAGAATCGACAACAGGTAAATTGCTTTGGTCTCATATGCAAGACACACTTTGCGATATTCATGGTAATACGCCTATCTACGAAAATGGTCACCTTTATTATGTGGCGGGATGTGGAAATGGAACGGTTAAACTTGAAATCTCTAAGGATGGAAGTGAGATTACAGAGGTTTGGAGAAATAAGAAGCTCGATAATATTATGGGTGGAGCTGTAAAAGTGAATGGTAAGATTTTTGCATCGGGACACCGTAAAAAGAAATGGAAAGCTATTGACGCCACTTCAGGCGAGATGGTTGATAGTTTAAAATTTGGTCGTGGAGCAACAATTGCAGCTAATGGTCTTTTGTATTGTTATAATGAGCAAGGAAAAGTAGCCTTGGTTAAAACTGAGCCTAAGATGGAGATCATAAGCCAGTTTAGAGTTAAGAAAGGAACGAAGGAGCATTTTGCTCAACCCGTGATTAATAATGGTATCTTGTACATCCGTCATGGCAATGTTCTATTGGCATACGATATAAAAGCTCAAGGATAAATCTAAGTTATAAGGTGTGAGATTTTGGTCTCACATCTCATTTCTAATTATTCAAATTATTGAAGATGACGAAGAAAATATTTATTTGTGGTTGTGAGAAAGATGGGAAGATTGAGAAGAAATCTGTAGAAAGATTGATTCATAGTCTGGAGGAAAAGAATATCGGTTATACGTATATCGAAGATCTTTGTGGAAGTGTGCTTAAAACGCCTGAAGCTTTGGATAGCTTATTTACTGCAGAGGATGCTCTTGTTTTTGGATGTCAGTCTCGCGCCATGCAGAACCTAATAGACAATAGCGGAAAAAAATCACAAGAGAATAAAACAGAGTATTATCATATAGATGATGAGGATGGCAATAAGCTTGTAGAATCAGTAAAAACTGATAATACAAAAGCTCTTAAAATAAAATATGCCGATGAATGGAAACCTTGGTATCCAGTTATCGATTACGAGCGTTGTAACGGTTGTAGAAAATGCCTTAACTTTTGCTTGTTTAGTGTTTATTCAGTTGAAGATGATGGAACTGTTGTAGTTTCTGCTTCGGCCAATTGCAAGGATATGTGTCCTGCTTGTGCCCGTGTTTGTCCGCAAAATGCTATTATTTTCCCTAAACATGCCGAGAGTCCTATCGATGGTGGAGAGGGTGAAATCTTCTCGGGAGATAATGTATTGGAACAAATTCAGAACGATGATGTGTATTCTGTATTAAGTGCACGTAGAAGTAACTTTAAGGTTTCTCTTTTGAAAAAGGAGCAAATTAAAAGGGCTGAGGAAGAAAGAATACATTGTAGTACGAAAGAAGAACCTGAAGTAAAGGCCTGCGAATGTAATTGCAAAAAGGAAATTGAGCCAGATTGTGATTGCAAGGATGAGGGATCGGAAAAGAATTGTGGCTGCTAATAAGAAATTTGAATATGATTTTTAAGTTAGGGAATAGAATAATGCGTCAGGTCGACTTCCGATTACTTTGGAAGATAGCTTACAACCTCGGTTGGAAAGGTATGCGCACCGTGGCAAAGCATAAGAAACGATTGAAGAAGGGTGAGTTATTCCCTGCTTTTTTAATGATTTCATTAACGGATAACTGCAACCTGAATTGTCAGGGTTGTTGGGTGAGTATTGACAATAAATCCAAGGGTATGGATGTTGATACACTTAATAACGTGATTGAATCCGGAAAGAAGAAAGGATCGTATTTCTTTGGACTCTTAGGAGGAGAACCACTAATGTATCCTCACTTATTTGAAGTGATGGAGAAGCATTCTGACTGTTATTTTCAACTCTTTACGAATGGCACACTTTTATCCGACGAATATGCTCAGCGTATGCGTCAGTTGGGAAATGTATCACCATTGATAAGTGTTGAAGGCTTAAAGGATGTGAGTGATGTTCGCCGTGGAGCGAATGATGTTTATGGTAGAACCATGAAGGGAATTGAAGCATCTGTAAATAGTAAACTTTTTACGGGTGTTGCCACTTCGGTTTGCAAATCGAACTTTAAGGAATTGGTTAGCGAAGACTTTATAAATGCTTGCATCGAAAAGGGTGTTCATTACCTGTGGTACTATATTTATAGACCAGTGGGAGCACGCCCAACAACAGAATTGGCTTTGTCTGAAGAAGAGATTCTTGAACTGAGACAGTTTATGGTTGATATTCGTGTTAAAGCACCACTGATGATTATTGATACCTATTGGGATGGAGAAGGTAAAGCGATCTGTCCAGGTGCTATTGGTTTGAGTCATCATATTAACCCATTTGGAGATATTGAATTTTGTCCTCCTATACAATTTGCTAAAGAGAATATTGGCAATGGAAAAGATTTAGATTCTGTGATTGAGAATTCTGATTTCCTAAAGAGCATGCGAACTCGAATTAATGATAAGACTCAAGGCTGTATTCTACTTGACGATCCAGAATATCTAAATTCAATATTGCAGGACTCTGGAGCCTATGATTCATCGAATAGAAATGCAGGTTTTAAGGAGTTGAGTAAAATGCGACCATGTGCAGGGCATCATATGCCTGGGAAAGAAATTCCTGAGAAGAGTTTCGTTTACCGATTTGCCAAGAAATATTCCTTTTTTGGATTTGGAGCATACGGATAAACGCACATTGATTGTGTTCACTGAGCGGAGCCGAAGTGGAACCGAAATGTGTTAATGAGAGGAAATGTTTAAGAATCGTACAATTTAGCTATTTGTAAAATGATATTAAGAAAAGATAAGCCTTCAGGGAATTTAGGTAATAGCTTGCCTCAGACGCCTGAAAAACTGAAGCAAATTCGAGACCTTATTCGCGATTATGCAGCGGAAAGAGAATTAGTTCCCCCTTTGCAGGAGGAAGAGGTTATTTTTCATTCTGGAGAATTGATTAAGAAACATCCTGAGCTTTTCTTGTATCAAAAGCTATTGGCTGTCATGATTAACAACCATTCATGGCGCGATATTGTATCAGGTATTCCTTTTAACAGACGAATTTTACTTCTACCTAAGTGTATTGCTCATTCTACTGAATGTCCAGCTCAATTCGACGAACTGGGTCTACTTTGTGAGCAGTGTGGGAAATGCGATATTTCAGATATACTGACTCAAGCTGATGAATTAGGTTATCACACACTAGTGAGTGAGGGAACAACAACAGTTACAACTTTACTAACCTCTGGAAAGGTTGAATGTGTAATAGGAGTCGGTTGTTTACATTCTTTCGAACGATCATTCCCTCTTGCTATAAAGGAAGCGGTTCCATCAATTGCCATCCCCTTGTACAATAACAACTGTAAGGATTCTAAAGTTGATGAAATTTGGTTGAATGAAGTTTTGCCTATCCGAAAAGAAAGCAATTGGCGAGGATGGATTAATATTGATGCTCTAAGGTCGGAAGTTGATTCATGGTTTGAGAAAGAGCAATTAGAGAATATACTGGATGGTGATGATAAAAGTTCACAGATTTCCAGAGATTGGTTGGCTGAAGGAGGGAAGCGTTGGCGTCCATTAATTATGGTGGCCGTTTATAAAGCTCTGATGGGAACAGAAGTCAACTTGGATGAATGTATTCAGAAATTAGCCGTTTCAATTGAGAGTTTTCATAAGGCATCATTGGTTCACGACGATATAGTTGATGATGATGATGAACGTTACGGAAAGCCTACACTACATAAGCAATACGATACTTCAGTTGCCATTAATATTGGCGATCTAATTTTAGGCTACGGCTATCAACTCATCTCGGAGTCGGGCGCAAAACATATACGGAAACTTTTGAAAGTTGCTGCTCATGGGCATAGAGATTTGGCTATTGGGCAAGGTGAAGAATTGCTTTGGCGACGAAATAAGGAACTTTTGTCTGTTGAGAAAATCATTAAGATATTTAGTTTGAAAACCTCACCTGCTTTTGAAACTGCGCTTCAGTTTGGGGCTATTATATCGGATGCTAGCGATGAGGTGATAAATGTTTTATCTGCATACAGCTCTTCTTTAGGGATAGCTTATCAGATTAAAGATGATTTGGAAGATTTCAACCTAGAGAATATCGACAATACGTTTAATACCATTCAACCTTCTTTGGTAACTGCTATTATTAATCGCGATCATCCTCATAAGATGGGAGTGTGGTTTAAAGACTTTCAAAATGGAGACGACCTAAGTAAAAAAGAGATTTGGAAGCAAACCGAAATTCGCGAAGGCATAAAAGAAGCAGAGAAGATGTTAGAAGATTACAAGCTGATGGCTTTAACTAGCATTAAAGATCTGAAAAATCCTGCTTTGAAAATATTACTGACCCGTCTTTTGAATAAAATTCTGAATGGATGAGAAATTGCAATCAGGAGATATTAAAGGCTCTTTTTAAGACAAAGGATTTGTTGAGCGATGAGGCTTTGCATGAAATCAGATCTTTTGTACGTTCCCAACATTTTGGAACAGGTGGTTTTAAAGATAGAGCTGGAAAGCCTGATATTTACTATTCGGTGTTTGCTTACACATTAGCATTAGCTTACGATATTAACCTGGATATTGAACAAGAGCAAGAATTCCTTAAGACATGGAATAATGAGCACGATTTTGATTTGGTGCATGCAGTCTGTTATATCCGATGTTATTTATTACTTCAAGTTATTCAGCAAAAGCAGAAGTTTGGTCTTAAGCTTGATGTGCTCGATTCAGAAGGATTCCTTGCTAAGATGGCAATGAAAAACCTGATAAAAAAAGCCAAGAAAAAATGTCAAGTTCAGTTTGAACAGATCAATACCTATAAATCAAAAGATGGTGGATACAATCACAATAGGCAAGCTGCTGATCAGGCAACTGTGTATGCATCTTTTTTAGTTTGGACACTCTTTCAAGATTTGGATGAGGATAAAAACTGTTTGAATGAGATAAGTCATCCAATTTCCAATTTAAAATGTTCCGATCATTCATTTGCCAATGATAGTTCTTCATCAACAGGGGTGACTTCTGCAACTGCTGCAGGCCTAATTATGACACTCGACCATAATGCCACTAAGCAAGGAGTTATTGACTACCTGATGCATAGTTATACGCCGAGAGGTGGCTTTAAGGCTGCGCAAAATCTACCTATTGCCGATACACTTTCCACAAGTACGGCACTACTAGCAATTTATATGGCTGGTGAAAATTTACAAAGCCTGTCCGATAAGTCTATTGATTTTATTAATTTGCATTGGGATGAGTCGGGAGGTTTCTTTGGCAGTATTGCTGATATGACCTGTGATGTTGAGTATACTTATTATGCCCTTTTAGGAATTGGGATCTTATTATAATTCTACTGAATTTATGGACGAAAAGAGGAAACAACTTTTTCAAAGCTTAGAGCAAAAAATTATTTCATTAAGAAATGAGGATGGATTATGGACTGGACGATTGTCCAGCAGTGCTTTGTCAACAGCTCTTGCTATTTTTGCTTTGTGTCAATTCGATAAAGAAAAGTATCGCAATGAAATAAGTCAAGGCTTATCGTGGCTTATAGCTAATAGAAATGTTGATGGCGGCTGGGGCGATACAATTAGAAGCCAAAGTAATTTAAGTACAACACTATTAACTTGGGCTGCTTTTTCTATAGTCGAGGGAGAAGAGACATATCAAGAACCGATTCAGGATGCTGAGGCATGGTTGAAAAAAAAGCTTGGCAATCTTGAACCAGAAAGAATCAGTGAAGCCATATTGGATCATTATAATAGTGATCAAACCTTTTCAGTTCCAATATTAGCCATGTGTGCCATTTCGGGCCGATTAGGTGAGAAAGGATGGAAATTAGTACCGCAACTACCTTATCATTTAGCGATATTCCCGAATTGGATGTTCCGCTGGCTTAAACTATCGGTAGTGAGTTACGCTATACCAGCTCTTATTGCTATTGGCCTTGTGAAAAGTCAAAATTCGCGAAAAGGAATATTAAGGCGAATGATTCGAGCTATCTGCCGTAAAAGAGTTTTGAATGTACTTAAAGCTAAGCAGCCTGATAATGGTGGCTTTTTGGAGGCAACCCCCTTAACGGCTTTCGTTTTGATGAGTATGGTTAAGGCCAATTATAAAGAGCTTGAAGTTTGTGATAAAGCCAGTCAATTTCTGGCTAAGTCTATTCGAGAAGATGGAAGTTGGCCTATTGATACGAACTTATCCACTTGGGTAAGTAGTTTGTCATTAAATGCCTTGAGTCCTGAGTCCCTATCAAAACTCGATAAGCAATCTGAAGTTAAATCCAACTTGTTGGAGCAACAATATAAGGTAGTTCATCCTTTTACTCAGACTAAACCTGGAGGTTGGGCTTGGACTAATCTGCAAGGAGGCGTTCCTGATACCGATGATACATCTGGCGCATTAATTGCTTTACATCATCTTAATAAGGATGAGACGATATCTTTAGACAGTGTGAAGAATGGTATTCTATGGCTGATGCACATGCAGAATAGTGATGGTGGATTCCCGACTTTTTGTAAGGGATGGGGAAAGTTACCTTTTGATTGTTCTTGTCCTGATATTACTGCTCATGCCATAAAATCATTCGTAGTCTGGAAAGAAAAATACGATAAGAAATTTCAGAAGAAAATAGATAAGAGAATTAAGCGTGCTATTCAGTATTTAGAGAAATCGCAATATCAAAATGGTTCATTTATGCCACTCTGGTTTGGGAATGAGTTGGCAGAACATCATCAAAATCCGGTTTACGGAACGTCAATTGTTCTATATGGTCTTTCCGAACTTAAAAAAGCAGGCTATTTAGGACTCGATGCGATGATGGCGAAAGCGATTCGTTTTTTGTCTATGACGCAACACCATCGTGGAGGCTGGGGAGGCGATAAAGATTTGCCACCAAGTATAGAGGAGACCTCTTTGGCTCTTCGTGCAATGGCAGCTTGTGGTAAGGACAGTTTAGCTCAAAGAGCAGTAGAGTGTTTGCTTGAAATTATTCCTGAGAATTTGGACGATATAAAAGCGACACCAATTGGCTTATATTTCGCATCTCTCTGGTATTACGAAGATATGTATCCATTGGTATTTGCTTGTTCGGCACTTAAGGAGATGGAATAATTTATTTTGAACTGAAATGATTTAATGATGGAAAGCATCCTGACGAAATATTTCGAAAGAATATATGAGCGTAATCTTACAATAGATGAGGAAGCATCTATTTTGAATTCGTTCAAACTTGAGACCTTTAAGAAAAAGCAACTTGTTTTTTCAAATGGAGAAGCCAATACCAAACATTACTTCGTTACAAAAGGCCTTCTACGTTTATATATAATTGATCCGTCAGGTAAAGAATTTAATGTTTTATTTGCCAAGGAAGGCCAAATGATTGGTGATTTGGCTACACCGCTCCCGACTTCATTTTTTTTAGAAACGATAGAAGAAAGTAGTGCATTCTCTATTGAGGATGATCAGTTGCGAGATTTAACGAGTGATTTTTCAAAAATAGTAGCAACTATAAAGCGCTCTTATATTTTTCTTCAAAAGCGTTACATTTCAATTCTATCGAAAACAGCTGAAGAAAATTATGAAGATCTAATTACCGAATACCCCGATTTGGTAAAGCGTTTGCCACAGTATCATATTTCATCTTATTTGGGTGTTACTCCTGTTTTTCTTAGTCAGATAATGGCGAAGCGAGCAAGAAAAAGATAAGTGTGTCTTTTTTTATTAAACTAGTTTATTTTTTTCGATAGTCACCTCTCGTATGTTTGTCATGTCAAAACAATAAAAATATAGAGATATGAAAAAAATAGGATTATTTATATTGATGGGTTTATTATTCATTAATAATGTAGATGCTGAGGGACCAGCAAAAAATGTAAAAGAATTTAAAGTTCAAGTATCAGAAAGTAAAGTATTCTGGACTGGAAAAAAACTTTCAGGTGAGCACGTAGGTGTTATTTCTCTTAATAATGGAGAAATCGTTTTAGATGGCGACAAGTTTGTAGGTGCAAAAATTAACATCGATATGTCATCTATTATTTGTACTGATATTACAAATGCAGATTATAATCAGAAACTTGTTGGGCATTTAAAATCAGATGATTTTTTCTCTGTAGCTAAGTTCCCAGAATCAAATTTTCAGGCAACACAGTTTGATGCTATCTCAGGAGCGAAATCTGGCGAAGCAAATTATACCGTTAAAGGTATGTTGAGTATTAAAGGTGTTAGCCATGAGATTAGTTTTCCTGCTAAACTAGAGATCAAGAATGATATACTCCAAATCGATGCTACCCTATCGGTAGATAGAACGAAATGGGATATCAAGTATGGATCAGGATCCTTTTTCGATGGATTGGGTGATAAAATGATTCACGATAAATTCAATCTTAAATTTCAGTTGGTTTCAAAACTGAATTGATAAAAAACTTCGTACCGTAAATAAAACTAACGCCCTCTTGCTAGCTAAGCAAGAGGGCGTTCTTTCGCTCCTAGAGTCGCGTTGAAAGGCAGGTTTTCCGCTCATAGAACTCGCAAGCAAGCCACATGCAACTAATATCCCTTCCCGAATACGAAACTCATTTCCCGATCAAGCTCAATAAGCTGTGGGCTATCCGCTACACCCCTTAACGCAAAATCTAACCTCCTAACAAGCTTTTTGAGGGTCTCACTGTTTGGTGAGGCTCTCAATAATCATACCCTGACATGCACATCACGCCTATAGTCAGAGCATGATATCCCAGGCTTAAATTAGTATTTTTTGATCTATGTATAAATAAAAAGGTTTCACTTTTAATATAAATAATTGTTTATTGAAACTATTTTATATAGATTTACAATACACTAATTGATAATTAAACATAGAAAATGAGAAACGTATTGAATAAAGAGCAGAAATCAGGTATTCTATTATTGCTATCATCAAAGGCACTTGAAAGGTTGGCCTTCTATTTAATTATGGCAATACTTATTCAATATATGACGGATTCTTTAAATCTGGAATTAGATAAAGCAGGAATTTATTATGCTATTTTTTATGGAGTGATAGGATTTACATCACTATTTTCTGGACTATTAGGCGACCTACGAGACAGAACTAAGATTGTTAAGATCGGCTTTATTCTTTTGTCCGTAATGTATCTAGCATTTATTTTTCTGCCAAGTGTAAGTATTGTAACTGTCATTTCAATCATTCTATTAGGACTTGGAGTAGGGCTCATATCACCCAATATTACGGTCTTTCTTGGTAATATTTATAATGAGAAAGAAAATGAAGTAATCGGTTTGCCGGGGTTTATTTTTCTTTCAATTGCTATAAATATAGGTGCATTTATAGCACCACTCCTTTCCGTTTTTCTAAAAGATAATTTTGGCTATAATTCAATATTTTTTGTTGCATTTGTTTTTGCCTTGATATCACTAATTCTTTTTCTAAAATTCAAAAATCAATATAATAAGCTCAACTTAATTGCTGAACAGAAAACTAATTTAGGAAGTGTTACAACTAAGAAACTAAATACATTAATATTGGTTTCAATGTTTTCAATTGCCGTATTAATTAGGTTTGCATTGAATCAAAAGGGCTTGACTTTCACCTTTGCAGTAAGGGATTATTTAGGGAGTAGTGTGGACTTAAGTCAAACTCTAAACAGTATCGAAGTGTATATTTCGATAATTTTCTTACTTGTATTTTCAGTAATTGTGATTCGAATGAAGAAGTTAAATTGGGGAAAGATTTTTAATCTAATAATGATTGGTCTAGGTTTTTCAATTGTAGCATTCGTTTTAATTGCAAGTTTTACATCCTTATCTCAAATGATTGATGGAAAGAGTTTATTCGTTCAGTCATATATATTCCTAATAATAGCCGAGACGCTTATTTCTCCAGCAATAATGTATTCGATTTACCGAAGCTCACCCGTAAAATACAAAGGACTTTTTCAAGGCGTCACGTATTTTGTAATGGGAATAACAAATAGTCTATTGTTTTTGGGGGCTTTACTTTATGAAAAAAACAACTCAATGGCTTTTACTGTATTTGCAATAATGCTTTCTATTGGGCTTGTATTGATTATAGCTTTAAAGAGGGGAGTGAATCAAAAATTGATTGCCATAGAAGAAAATGGAATTAATGTCGATAACAAAAGCTAAATTTGATTGACTTGCATCTTTGGTGGTCCGATGAGGCAACGGTTTTAAATCGCCCACTAATTATGGCAAGAATGCTTACAACTAAGAAAAAAAAATGACACTAAAGGGAGACATATCAAAATCTGAACATATCGATTGGAAATATATACCAATTACGATTCAGAAATTAGAACTCGATAAGAAATATAAAATAGCTCTGATTGTAGCTTTTGGATGTTTTTTCGGCCTCAGATTAAAGAGCATATTAACCATTCGTTGGGAGGATGTTCTAAATAAAGAGTCTTTCGAAATTGAAGATAAGAACAAACTAAGGACCATCTTTATTATAGACGACATTCGAAACCTGATCAATAGAATTCATATAAAATTGGGATCAGCAGAACTGGATCAATACATATTTTTAAACAACAGTGGCAAGCAGGTTTTGTCCTCACAATATGTCAATAAGCAAGTTAAATTGCTATTTACTAAGTACGAAATACCTTATCAGAACCTTTCGTCTGACAGTTTTTTAAAGACCTTTTGTATTAAATATTTAGAATCGAAAGACTTTTCGACCGATGCCAAAAAGTGGATATCAAAAATACTAGGACATGCATCCTGGACCATTACTGCCAACTTTTTAGGCTACTCAGATAATTCAGATGATAAGGACAACTATAACGCCTTCTCTATGGATATGGATTTTTAACATGACAATTAAGTATTGAAAATATGAGTAATAATTAACCCAACATAGTTTAATAGTAAAATTTAACCAAAGTATTAATCACTTAATAAAACTTTAAAATGGAAATTGTAACAATTATTATCTTTCTCGTAATCGCGATATTATTTTTCGTCTTTTCGATGATCATCGTCAATCAGAAGGAAGCCAAAATTATGCAACGCTTAGGTAAGTTTCATTCTGTACGTAGAGCGGGTGTCAGCTTTAGAATTCCACTTATCGATCAAGTCGCAGGGATTCAGAATTTACAAATTCAAGAATTACGTGTTCCAGTAGAAACCATTACGAAAGATAAAGTGACTTTGAAAATTGAAGTGGCTATTCAGTACCTTATTAAGGCAGATGTGGATAGTATTCAGAACTCTTTTTACGAGCTTGCAGACTCTACTGCTCAGATTGAATCCTTTGTTTTTGATGCCGTTAGAGCTGAAGTGCCTAAGATGGAATTGGATATGGTTTACGAAAACAAAGATCATATTGCCAACACCGTAATGGAAGGTCTTAACTCTTTATTATCCAATTACGGATTTGATATTAAGAAAACTTTAGTCGTAGATATTTTACCTGACGCTAAAGTTGTAGGTGCCATGAATGCCATTAACGAGCAGAAAAGACTTAGACAAGCTGCCGAAGAAAAAGGAGAAGCTGATAAAATCTTAATTATTAAAGCGGCTGAAGCTGAAAAAGAAAGTAAGAAATTACAAGGTGAAGGTGTCGCTTTACAACAAATGGCTGTTTTGAAAGGTCGTGAAAAAGCGATTAAAGATTTAACGGTTGGAACCAATATGGAGGTTAAAGATGCTACTGATTTAGTAATGAAACTTATTGATCAGGATACCTTAATCAGCATGGGTGAGAAGAATAAGAATGTCATTTTCATGACCTCTGATATTGGCATAAAAGGACAGGTGATGGAAGCTATGGTTGGGGCAGATGTAGTTTCGAGTCATCAGAAAAACTAAAGCTAGAATCATAAATAGACATTAATTAAAATAAACGCCATCTTGCTAGCTAAGCAAGAGGGTGTTTTTTTAATAAATATGTTTTGCCTCTGCTACCGCAAGATTTTGATTTAAAAGAAAGGTAGGTTGTACAATCGCATGCTTCTAGTATGAGCTGTATATTCTAAAAGGCAAAACTTGCCGCTTTAGTTTAGTGAGGTATTTTGAAATGAGTGTTAACGTATTGTTGCTCTATTACCTTTAATATGACTCTTTGTTCGTAGCGGTTAATAATTCATCCTCAGTTTCCATTTTAAGAATTCTTTGATCTACTATGAATGTAGCAATGGGAAATAAAGATGCAGCCAAACAAATGAGTGTTTTCATGAGATTCCACTTCTTTTTTATGGCATAATAGACCACCCAAACGCAATATAAGATGAATAATATACCGTGAATGCTGCCAACGATCTTATTGGGTAGCCCCATCTCAAACCCATACTTAAGAATAATGGTTGGGATCAATAAGAGGTAAGAGATTCCTTCTATAATAGCAAGGATACGTAGCTGACCAAGAACTGTGCTTAATTTCATTCTATTTGGTTTTGGATTGACTCGTTTATTCTGTCAATTTTCAATTCATATTTTTTGAACAGGACAAAGATTGAAAATTTCTTGAATCTTTAGGTAGGCAATTCCCTCAATCTCATACGAAAAGTCTTTTTCAACACCTACAATCTTGAAGTAGGGCAGGGCATAAAAAAAGCCCAAACTCTTGTGGGAGATTGGGCTTTATATTCTAGAAGGCAAAATATGCCCTTAGTGTGTCTACTTTTTTAAGATTTTATCAGCAACTACTTGAGCATCTTGGCAATATTTGTCATTACCCTTTAGAGTCCACTCGCCAGTTTTTTCGATATAAAACTTAACTGTTTTCTCTACAACTTCGTCATAACCACCATCGGCTGTTAGCATTTCTTGCACCTCTGCATTGTACTCAGCTCTTGTTATTTCATCTTTCAACACTAAATCCCATCGTTTATTAATACGCTTAGATTTTTCCTTGTAAATTGGGTTTGTCGTTTTAAAAGCCATTAAAAAAAGTGAAAGTGCTTTCGCTTCTGGTGATGGTTTTGATGTTAATTTTGCCATGGTCTTTGTTATCTATATTAAATAATGAGTCAAATGTAGTTTAATATTATCATTCGATTCTTTTTCCATTGGCTTTTTCGCACGACGCACAACTTGTTGATAGGTGCAATTGTGCATATATTTTAAAAATATAGAACTGAAAAGTGCGCTATACATACCTTAATTGGTAGAATAAGCGCAGCTCTTTCAATCATCTGATTTTTAATAATATTCTCATCAATTATTATAATCCGCCTTTAATCATCTCCTTGATTTTAATAGCTTTCTCAAAGTGATCAAGTTTATGTGTCTTAATCCACCATTCAGCTACTTCCATTAATAATTGAGGCTTATCGTTTTTATTAGCAAAGAAAGCATAAAATGAAAGTCCAACATTCTCTCCCTTTTTCTCAATCTTACTATTACAGATTTCTAAAATTCTTTGCCTAACTGTTTCGTTCATATTGATTGGTATAGAATTTCTTTTTTGCTCGTTAATAACTTGTTTATAACAAGCATATGTCTGTTGTTTCTAATATCTCTTAAGAAAAAAGTGCTGTAACACCGCCAAATAGGAGGGGTAGCAACACCTTAATATAATATTCTCTAATTTATGAGATTATCCTTTTTTTATGATTCGCATTCCAAAACGTACTGAGCCGTATCTCTACTTTTCTGCTCCAAGAGTATGCTTCTACCTTCTGTCATTTGCTTAATAGAATCGGTATTGTAATGGCGAATGGTAATTAATTCAAGGCTGTCATTGTATCTCACTTCGTAATCTGCTTTAAGAGCTTTAATTAACTTATCTATGTTTTTGCTATTATCAACACATAGCGAAAAGCTGATTGCAGAATTCTGAGTTAAGTTTACTTTAAGCCTATACTTAGCTATCATCGCAAAAATTGAACCTAGATTTTCTTCTATTACGAACGAATAGTTTTTCGGACGAATAGAGATCAATATTTGATCCTTTTTCTGAATAAAGATTGGGATTTTCACATTCTTTTCAATTGGAGCCGTACTAACCATCGTACCTTGTTCATGAAAATTGATGAATGAACGAACAAACATGGGAATCTTCTTCTCGCGAAGTGGTTGAATGGTTTTAGGGTGAATAACCTTTGCACCAAAATAGGCAAGCTCAATGGCCTCTTGGTACGAAATTCGTTTTAATTGCTTAGCATCAGGTAACCATTTTGGATCAGCATTCATCACGCCAGGTACATCCTTAAGAATTGAAACTTCTTCAGCATCTAAAATATTAGCAAGTATGGCAGCTGTATAATCTGAACCTTCTCTACCAAGCGTTGTTGTTAAATTGGAGGTGGTTCCACCTATAAAACCTTGAGTAATGTATATAAAGGTATCATTGAAAGTAAAAGCATTTGGGATTAATTGTCTTGAGAGCTCCCAGTCGACTTTAGCTTCACCAAACGTATCATTGGTCTTTAAGTATCTTCTAATATCAAGCCATTTATTTTTCACACCTTTTTGACGAAGGTATTCAGAAATGATAGTGGTTGATAAAAGCTCGCCATAGGCTACAATCTGATCGTATTCAAATTCGTAATTAAGCGATGCTGGCTTTTGAAGATAAGTGTTTAGCTCATTAATTAAAGTTTCAATT
This sequence comes from Ancylomarina sp. YFZ004, assembly GCF_054254355.1. Classification (NCBI taxonomy): domain Bacteria; kingdom Pseudomonadati; phylum Bacteroidota; class Bacteroidia; order Marinilabiliales; family Marinifilaceae; genus Ancylomarina; species Ancylomarina sp. YFZ004. The sequence continues at coordinate 18,870 of NZ_JBTCHQ010000011.1, read as the reverse complement.
TTCTCAAAAGAAGCTGTGTCCTTTTTTGAAAACAAGGTCTCAATTATTTCAAAATGATATGCCTTTACTTCTTCGAATTGCTTTTGAACCAAATCAATTTTCTTATGAAAGAAATCATCGACTATTTGTTCGAGGGCATTAGTGGTTTTCCCCATAGCTGAAACGACAATTAGGCTCTCGTTCTTATAAGATTGTACAATCTTTAAGAAGTTTTGAACACCTAATGCTGAGTTCACCGAGGCTCCACCAAATTTAAAAACATCCATTTTTATCTGATTAAAATCTGAAAATAAAAAAAACGATAATCATAAAAACTACCGATATATGAAAGTAGTAAATAAACTTCATGCTGAAAGTCTTGTTGTATTTTTTTAACAGAAAACAAGCTCGCACACGTTTGAAATAAGCTTTAGGAGGTTTAATAAAATACATTAACTTTATGGCACCAAACAAGACCAAACCAAAAGCCAAAAAAAAATGACTGAACACAATAACGTTCAAACTCTGAATCAATTCATTATTCAGCGTCAGGCTGAATATCCAAACGCTTCAGGAGAATTATCACGTTTACTACATCACCTTGGAATTGCATCTAAAATTGTTAACCGTGCTGTAAATAAAGCAGGATTAGTTGATGTTTTAGGAGCTCATGGTGATCAAAATGTACAAGGTGAAGATCAACAAAAGTTAGATGTTTTCGCAGATAACCATTTCATAAGTGCAATGCGAGCAAGTGGCGAATGTGCTGCAATTGCTTCGGAAGAGCAGGAAGACATGATCATTTTTGATGATGAAATGGGACGTAATGGGAAATATGTTTTTTGCATGGATCCATTAGATGGTTCTTCAAATATTGATGTGAATGTTTCAATCGGAACAATCTTTTCGATTTATCAGCGAGTAAGTAAAAAAGGTGAGTTGCCAACCAAAGAAGACTTCCTACAAGAAGGAACGAAACAAGTTGCTGCAGGCTATGTGATTTATGGTTCTTCAACCATGCTTGTTTATTCAACAGGTAATGGTGTAAATGGATTCACGCTAGATCCTTCAATTGGAGAATTCTGTTTGTCACATCCTAATATCAAGACACCAAAGAATGGAAATATTTATTCCATTAACGAAGGAAATTATATTAATCTTCCTGCAGGTGTAAAGAAGTATATTAAGTACTGTCAGGAAAAAGACACGAAGACCAATCGACCTTATACATCTCGATATATTGGATCATTGGTAGCCGATTTTCATAGAAACTTACTCAAGGGCGGAATCTTTATTTACCCTAATACAAGTAAAAATAGTAATGGTAAGTTACGTTTGCTTTACGAATGTAATCCAATTGCTTTTATAGCAGAGCAAGCGGGCGGTAAAGCTACAAATGGAATTGAGCGTATCTTAAAAATCAAGCCAGAATCAATTCATCAGCGTGTACCTTTTTACACAGGTTCATCAGCAATGGTAAAGAAAGCTGAAGATTTTTTGGACTTTTTCAATAAGATCTAAACCGGTTTTAGAAAATAAAATATTTTAAAGCAGGACTAATTAGTCCTGCTTTTTTTGTTGAACGAACCATTAAAATATCAATTAGAATTCAATAATCTGATACAATTATCTATTCCCAAACAATTTCCCTAAATTTGTGAGCATTACAAAAAAGGAGAGAAATTGGAATTAGATCAGATTGTCAACTTATTTAATGAGCATCCCGCTCGTTATAGCATCCAGAAATTTATAGAACAAGAATCTCAAACTAAGGTTCATATTAAAGGCTTGCAAGGTTCAGCTTTGGCTGTCTTGGCTGCTTCTCTGCCGAATGAGAAGAAAGCTCAAGTTTTTGTTTTGAATGATAAAGAAGAGGCTGCTTATTTCTATAATGACCTTTGCACTTTGATGGATGACAAACAAGTCCTGTATTTTCCTTCATCTTTTAAGCGATCTGCCCAATACGAAACGACTGATAAATCCAATATTATACTGCGTGCTGAGGTCTTAAATCGCTTACTTACGAATCAGAATCCAAGTTATATTGTCACTTTTCCAGAGGCTATAGCCGAAAAAGTTATTAGTCAGGCACAGCTGGAAGAAAATACCCTTAAGATAAAAGTCGGTGAGAAGTTATCGCCGGAATTTATCGAAGAAGTTTTGGTCGATTATAAATTTGAGAGAGCTGATTTTGTAGTTGGACCTGGTCAATATTCCATTCGTGGTTCCATTATCGATATTTTCTCTTTTTCAGATGAATACCCTTATCGTATTGATTTTTTTGGAGAAGAAGTCGATTCAATCCGTTCATTCGATATTGAGAATCAATTGTCGAAAGAGAAGAAGAACACAGTTGATATCATTCCTAATATACAGGAGAATTTGAATGATGAAGCACGAATCCCTTTTTTCAAGTTTTTACCAGAGAATTCGATCTGTTGGATAAAGAATGTCGCTTTTATTGCAGATAGAATCAATTCTATTTTTGAAAAGACAATAGAGAAGAAAGCTTATATCGAGTTTGGTGAGGATAGGATAGCGGCACAAGATTATTTAATTCAAGGTCCTGATTTTATCGATCAAATTAATGCTTTTGCTGGTTTGGAGTTTGGACAGAAATTCTATTTCCCTGCTGAAAATATTATTCAATTTAACCAAAGCCCACAGCCAGCTTTCAATAAGAATTTTGATTTATTAGGTCAAGAATTATTGAATAATAATGCCAAAGCATTTGAAAATTATATCTTTTCGGATAACCCTAAGCAAATAGAACGTATTCACAATATATTTGATGATAAAGGCATTGAGGTTCTTTTTACTGATGTGAACCGCACCCTACATCAAGGCTTCTCAGATTCTGACCTTAGAATAGCTTGTTATACCGATCATCAGATTTTTGATAGACATCATAAGTTTAAATTAAAGAACGCAACGGTTCATAAGGCTAAAGAAACAGTTACCCTAAAAGAAATAAACAGACTTCATCCAGGTGATTTTATTGTGCATTCTGATCATGGTATTGGTCGTTTTGGAGGTTTGCAACGTATAGAAACAAATGGGAAATCGCAGGAGGTTATTCGTTTAGTGTATAAGGATGATGATATTCTTTTCGTGAGTTTGCATTCTCTGCATAAAATATCAAAGTATAAAGGTAAAGATGGCAGTACGCCGAAAATATATAAACTTGGGACTGGTGCTTGGCAAAAGCTAAAAGACAAGACCAAGACCAAGATCAAGGATATTGCTAAAGATTTGATTTTGCTTTACTCAAAACGAAAAGCAGAAAAAGGCTTCCAATTTAGTCCCGATAGTTTTATGCAAGATGAGCTCGAGGCTTCTTTCATATATGAAGATACGCCAGATCAGGTAAAGGCAACCAAATCGGTGAAAGAAGGAATGGAATCCCCTTTCCCTATGGATAGATTGGTTTGCGGTGATGTTGGCTTTGGTAAAACAGAGATTGCTATTCGGGCTGCATTTAAAGCTGTAGCAGATAATAAGCAGGTTGCTATTCTTGTGCCAACAACCATTTTGGCATTTCAACACTTTAAAACTTTCAGTGATAGACTAAAGGATTTTCCATGTACTATCGATTATATCTCTCGAATGAGAAAGCCGAAGGATCAGAAAGAAACTCTTAAGGATTTAAAGGCTGGTAAAATTGATATATTAATAGGAACGCACCGAATAATTGGAAAGGATATCCAGTTTAAAGATTTGGGTTTATTAATTGTTGATGAAGAGCAAAAGTTTGGTGTGTCAGTAAAAGAGAAGTTGAAGCAAATGAAAGTTAATGTCGATACTTTGACATTAACAGCTACACCTATTCCTCGTACGCTTCAGTTTTCATTGATGGGAGCTCGTGATTTATCCATTATAAATACGCCTCCTCCAAATCGATACCCTATTGCTACTGAAATTCATAATTTCAACGAAGATATTATTCGCGAAGCGATTACTTACGAGGTCGAGCGAAATGGTCAAGTCTTTTTTATCCATAATAGAGTTCAGAATATTCATGAGGTGGAAGCCATGTTGCATCGTGTTGTTCCGGGTATTTCAACCATTGTGGCTCATGGGCAAATGGATGGGCCTAAGCTTGAGAAAATTATGCTTGAATTTATTCGAGGTGATTACGATGTCTTAATTGCAACGACAATCATCGAATCAGGTCTTGATATTCCAAATGCGAATACCATTTTAATCAATAATGGACAAAATTTCGGATTGAGTGAATTACATCAGCTACGTGGTCGGGTTGGTCGATCAAATAAAAAAGCATTCTGTTATCTTCTGACTCCACCAATGGAATCTATGACACAAGAAGCTCGACAGAGATTGAACGCCATAGAGAGCTTTTCGGAACTTGGAAGTGGTTTTAATATTGCCATGCAAGATTTAGATATCCGAGGTGCTGGTAATTTATTAGGAGGAGAACAGAGTGGTTTTATTTCCGATATTGGATATGAAACCTATCAGAGAATTTTGAACGAGGCTATACTTGAATTGAAAGAAACGGAGTTTAAGGATGTTTTTGCGGAAGAGAAAGTACAGGAAGAAACTGAATTTAAACGATTCATTACCGATTGTCAGATTGATACAGATTTGGAAGTTCTATTCCCAGAATCCTATATAGAGAGTATATCGGAACGTATTCGTTTGTATCGGGAGTTAGATAATATTCAAACCGATGAAGAGATTGAAATATTTACAACCCAGCTGAAAGATAGATTTGGTGACATTCCAGAGGCATCAATTGAATTGCTTAATGTTGTTCGATTAAGATGGTTTGCTTTAGATTTGGGTATTGAGAAATTGATTCTTAAATCGAGAAAAATGGTTTTATATTTCGTGAACGATCATCAATCGGCCTATTATCAGTCGCCACAGTTTTTAAAAGTTCTTGCTTTTGTGCAGTCACAAGCCTTGCCATGTAAAATGAAGGAATCGAAACATCGATTAAGCTTGAGTTTTGAGAATGTGACAAGTATTAAACATGCAACTGATGTTTTGTCAAAATTTTCAGAACCTGTAAATTTGTAAGATAGATATGAATTTAATTATCGACATAGGAAATACACAAACGAAGTATGCACTCTTTCATAATGAAGAAATGCTTGAATTTTGTGTGTCTCAAGCTCAGGATATTGCTTTGGTTGAGAAATGGCAAAAGAAATATACAAGCTTGAGTGCTGCTATTGTATCCTCAGTTCAAGGGAAACCCGATGATTTTCTTAAAGTATTGGGTTTAAAAATTCCCCAATTGATTTTTTTTGATCAGAATACTCCAACACCTTTGGAGAATCTTTATGAGTCGAAGGAAACACTTGGTTACGATCGATTAGCTGCTTGTGTGGGAGCTAATACACTTTATCCTAATGTAAACCTTTTGGTGATTGATGCCGGAACGGCTATCACCTTCGATTTTGTCAATAATGAAAACCAATATCTTGGAGGAACCATTTCGCCGGGCTTGAATATGAGGTTTAAGGCCTTGAATACATTTACAAAGAAATTACCCTTGCTTGAAAAGTCAGATACGTTTGATTTATTTGGGAAGAATACGACTCAGGCGATTACTTCGGGAGTTCAGAATAGTCTCCTTTTTGAAATTGAAAGCTATATTCGTCAGCTCAAGGAAAAATATCCTAAAGCTAAAGTTATCTTGACTGGGGGGGATTCTGAATTTATTCATTCGAATTTGAAAAATGAGGTTTCTTTAAGTAAGGGGCTTTTATTGAGTGGATTAAATGCAATTCTTAATTATAATAATTCCTAATATTGAGATTATCCCATAAGACTTTGCAGCTTGTTAATTTATTTATAGTTTTGCACTTGTCAGAATTTGGAGATCTCTAGGCTTCCAGTTGTATTATCTTCTGTTAAGCTTTTTTAACTATTAGATATTGAAATTGGTATATGCTTTGCCATGAGATTAATTATATTTAAAAATATTAAGGTATTTCGTTGACACAAATAACTAACTTGATTATAAAATATAGTATCATGAAAACTAGACTTACAATCCTTACAGCAGTCTTAATGCTTGCGACCATGTTCGGGGCAAACGCTCAGACCAAAGAGTCAAAGCATGGAGTAGATAGTGTGAAAACAATTTTGAGTGCTTCTCTTTATGTTGAGATGGTAAAGCAAAAGAATTATACAGAAGCTCTTCCAAGTTGGAGATATGTTTTTACTAATGCACCTAAGTACCAGAAATCTACTTATTCTAATGGAGTGAAAATTATGCGTGGTATGTATTATGCTACCAAGGATAAGAAGTATATTGATACTTTGATGATGGTTTACGATCAAAGAGTTAAATATTTTGGAACCAATAGAAAATATCCTACAGGATGGATTCTAGGTCGTAAAGGTGGTGACTTATTTGCTTTCAATAAGAAAAATATGCCTAAAGTTAAAGAAGCATATACTATCTTAAAGAAGTCTATCGAATTGCGTGGTGTAGCTTGTGAAGCTGCTGTTGTTAATAAAACGATGGAAGCTGGTAAAATGCTTGTTATGGCTGGAGAATTAGCTCCTGAATTTGTAATCGACGATTACTTAGCATTCATGGATCTTTTGAAAGCTCAAATGGAGAAGTATCCTAAGAAAGCAGCAAACATCAAAGGTGCAATTGCTAATGTAGAGAATGATTTCTTTGCTGCAGGTGTTGCTGACTGTACAACTTTAAGTAACATTTTTACTCCTAAGTTCGAAGCTAATCCTACGGATATGGTTTTGATCAACAAGATCATGAAGATGTTGAACCGTCAGGAGTGTGAAGATGGTGCTTTATATGCAAAAGTAGCTGAGCAAAAATACAAGCTAGAGCCTAGTGCTGATGCAGCTCACAATCTTGCTAAAATGTTCTTTACGAAAAAGCAATATTCTAAGAGTAAAGATTATTTCAAGAAATCAATTGCTCTAGAAGAAGATGCTGAAGTTAAAGCAGAACTTCACTATAAGATGGCGATAATTTTAATCAGTGAAAATGATTTAATTGCTTCAAGAAAGCATGCATATGCTGCTATCAAGAATAAGCCTAACTGGGGACAACCATATATTGTAATTGGTAGAGCTTATGTTGCAGCAATCAAAACTTTCCCTGGAAAGGCTCACGAGAAGCAAGCTGTATACTGGGTTGCTATTGATAAATTTATGAAAGCAAAGAGTGTAGATCCTGAGTGTGCTGTTGAAGCTAATAAGTTGATCCATACTTATTCGAAGTATTTCCCAGCTAAAGAAGAAGCATTTATGCAAGGTCTTAAAGAAGGTGAAACTTATAAAGTTGGTTCTTGGATCAATGAGACAACTAAAATTAGACTAAACGATTAATTAGTTGAAACGAGCCATGTCATACATTTCAGTAAAATGAAATCTAATTACAATTGGCGCCTTCCATGTGGCAAAAGGCATGAAATTATAGACACATGAAAAATACGATTCAAAAAGATTTCATATATAAAAGCATTGTTGCCCTAATAGGGGCGACAATGCTTTTGTCTTGTGAAAACAATATCAAAGAAGTTGAAAGTCTTACAGCTGAGGAAACTCGACCAGAAATTTACGGTGAAAATGTAGAATTTATTTTTTCCGATTCAACTCGAATTCAGTATAAGGCTTATGCAATTGAATTTGTGGAGATCAAAACCGAAGAAGAAGTTTATAAAGAATTTCCTAAAGGTGGTCGTGTGATTTCCTATAACGAAGATGGATCTCAAGCTTGGAATATTAAATCTAATTATGCGAAATTCTTAGATGATGAACAGCTTTGGGAGCTAAGAAACGATGTTGTTGCTGTTAGCGATGATGGCAAAACTATAAACACAGAACTCATGTATTGGGATCAGAAGAAGCAAAAAATTTATTCTGACCAATATGTTCGAATTACTAAGAAAGATGGACAGATGCTCGAAGGAAATAGCTTTACTGCAGATGATAAATTAAATCGAATACTACTGAGTCGAGTTAGTGGAGAAGTTTTTCTCGAAGACAAGAGCTTAAAAAAATAGAAGCTTTAAATGAGCTTTAGGAAATTACTTACAGATGATGTAAGTAATTTTTTTTTGTTCAGAGGTTTTTATTTTAGATCAAAATCTGCATCTTTAAATGTACCTTCGTAAGGTTGATTAAAGAGTATCTTAATGCTTAAACAAAACGATGAAACAGAAATTACCTTTCCTTTTAGAAATTATCTGGTTACTTGTTGCTATTTTTAGTATACTATTTGCTATTGTTAGAACTTATAATTTTGGTTTTAAAGAAAATATCATGTTGTATGTTGTTGCAATGATTGCATGTTTAATGTACGGATCTCGCCGATATTTACGAAAATCGAGAGAAGGCATAAATCAAGATAAAAAATAATGAACAACCTCCTTATCATTATAGCCATGTTGGCTCTTTCGGCTTTTTTCTCGGGTATGGAAATTGCTTTTGTTGCTGCCAATAAGTTGAGAATGGAACTTGATAAGAGTAAGAATACGGCGACCTCTCGAATCATAAATATTTTCACGAATCATCCGAGTCATTATATCTCTACCATGTTGGTTGGGAATAATATTGCCTTGGTTGTTTATGGTATCATGATGGCAAAAATTCTTGAGCCAACGATAGCTCTTTGGGTCGATTCTGAATTGTTAATTATGACGATTCAGACTCTTTTCTCTACGCTTTTGATTCTTTTTACAGCTGAATTTTTACCCAAAACACTTTTCAGATTAAACCCAAACTTCTCTCTGAATTTTTTTGCTGTACCAGTCATGTTTTTTTATGTCATTTTCTATCCAATTACAGTGGTGACCATGATGTTTTCGAAGAACATAATTAGTCGATTATTGAATACTGATATTACAGAAGAAGCAGAATCACGTGCTTTTGGTAAAGTTGATTTAGATCATTTGGTTCAGGAAGGGCAGGACGGACAGGCTGTTGAAGAGGATGAACACAATATGAAACTTTTTAGAAATGCTTTGGATTTTTCTAACGTGAAGTTACGGGAGTGTTTTGTGCCTCGAACCGAAATTGAAGCAATGGAAATTGGTGGTGAGATTGAAAAATTGACTCAGCGTTTTATAGAGACAGGTTATTCTCGTATCATGATTTATAAAGAGTCAATAGATAATATTATTGGTTATGTGCATTCCTCTGTCCTTTTTAGGAATCCTCAAAGTATAAAGGCGGCATTGAGCAGGGTGATTATTGTGCCTGAAACCATGGCAGCGCATAAGCTATTGAATCTTTTTACTCGTGAACAAAAGAGTGTAGCAGTTGTGGTAGATGAATTTGGTGGCACTTCAGGTATGGTGACTATTGAGGATATTATGGAAGAGATTTTTGGTGAAATTGAAGATGAACACGATAATATTGATTTGGTTGAAGAACAGTTGAGTGAAACAGAATTTATTTTTTCTGGAAGAATCGAGATTGATTATCTGAATGATAAGTATAAACTAGAAATTCCAGAATCAGATGACTTTGAAACCTTGAATGGCTTTGTTATTTTCAATCATGAAAGTATTCCCAGTATCAATGAAATGATCCGAATCGATGGATTCAAAATTCAAATAATTGAAGTATCCAATACACGTATTGATAAAGTAAAACTTACCCTTATTTCATAATTGATCTTTTTTTTCTGTCTAAAATTGATTTTATTGACACAAATTCGACTTTACACCTTGTCATAATATCTCCTTTAAGTTCTAATTTTCGTATTCATTATTAGAATAATACCCTTCAAATCCTCTCCTTATTTACTAATAGTTAATTGGTTCGATATTTATCTATAAAAAGCCTAAAAGCTCTTAAGGCAAAAGCCTTGTTCTTCTTCATTTTTTTGTATATTCGTAGCCTATTTTAGGAATAATTAAATCTTTTTCGATGGCAACATTACAGAAAATAAGAAACCGCGGAGTTTTTATAGGAATTATCATTGGTGGAGCCTTGTTGGCATTTATAGCCGGTGATGCCTTAAAATCTGGAGGTTCTCTTTTGACGAACTCACGAAATGAAATGGCTGAAATTGCAGGGGAATCTGTAAATATTCGTGATTTCCAAAACAGATTCAACCACAATCTTGAAGTGACTAAACTAATGAGTGGTCAGAACTCAATTCCTTCTGACCAAATGGACAAGATTAGAGAGCAGGTTTGGCAACAAATGGTTCAAGAAATCGTAATGAATCGTGAATACGATGAGTTAGGAATTAGCTTAACTTCTCAGGAATTATGGGATATGGTTAGTGGTAATAATATTGATCCAACTATTCGTCAGTTGTTTACAGGTGAAGATGGACAGTTTGATAAGGATAATGTTGTTAGAACGCTTAAGCAATTGGTCGCTGCTCCTGAAGGAACGCCTCAAAAAGCTTACTGGTTGAATATCGAAGAGCAACTTATCTCACAAAGAACATTGGCTAAGTACAATGCTTTAATTGCTAAAGGTCTTTATATACCTACTGCATACGCTAAAAATATGGCGGCTAATGGTTCTAAGAAAGTAAGCTTTGACTATGTAGTGAAAAGTTATAATTCTATTTCTGATTCAACTATTAATGTAACTGCAGAAGAGATTAAGGCTTATTATAACGAAAACAACGAGCTTTTCAAGCAAGGTGAGTCAAGAAAAATTGAATACGTTCCTTTCAATATTGAGCCATCAACTGATGATTTCAAATATACTGAGAAATGGATTGCTGATATGAAAGCAGATTTTACTGCTGAAGCAAACGTAGCTCAATTCTTAGAGTTAAATTCTGATACAAAACTTAATACTTACTACTTTGCTAAGGATGAAAATTCAAACAAAGCGCTTGATGCTTTCATGTTTGCAGGTAATAAAGGTGATGTTTTCGGACCTTACGATGAAAAAGATGCTTATAAATTAGCTAAGATTTCTGATGTTAAGATGATGTCAGACTCTGTTAAGGCTCGTCATATTTTAATTCGTCCAGTTAATGGTGATTTTAAAGCTGCTGAAGCTAAAGCTGACAGCTTGAAGCAACTATTAAATAAGGGTGCTAAGTTTGCTGAATTGGCTAAGACTAATTCTGATGATCAAGGTTCTGCTGTTAATGGTGGTGATCTAGGTTGGTTTACTCAAGGACGTATGGTTCCAGAGTTTAATGATGCTGCTTTTTCTTCTAAGAAAAATGAAGTGAAAATTGTTAAAACTCAATTCGGAGCTCATCTTATTCAAGTAGTAGGATTGAGTAAAGCAGTTAAGAAAGTACAGGTTGCTGTTCTTGACCGTAAAGTTGAAGCAAGTCAGAAAACATTCCAGGCAGCTTATGCTGCAGCTCGTAAATTTGCTGGTGAGAATCAAGATAGAGCTTCTTTCTTCAAAGCTATTTCAGAGCAAAAATTAACTCGTCGTGTAGCAAATCTTAAGAAGGATACGAAATTGATTCCTGGACTTGAGAGTTCAAGAGAGTTAGTTCGTGTAGCTTACAATACTGATGATACGGAAACTGTTCTTTTGAACAACGATAACTCTGCAGTATTCGAGTTTGGTGAAAAATTTGTTGTTGCTATCCTTTCAGATATCAAAGAAGAAGGATTTGCTTCTGTAAATGATGTTCAAGCAACTGTTGAAAGAGAAGTTAGAAAGAATAAGAAAGCTGAAATGATGATCGCTTCTATGGCTAAAAATTCTAAAGGTGCTCAGTCTTTATTGTCTGTCGCTCAAAAAGAAAATTTAGAAGTAAAGAATGCAGCAGATGTTTCATTCCAGTCATTCCAGATTCCTGGTGCAGGTATCGAGCCAAATGTAATTGCAAATGCAAGTAATACTGAAAAAGGCAAGATTTCGGTTCCTATTAAAGGAAACCAAGGTGTTTATATGATTCTTGTAAATGACGTGAAAGAAGATGCACTTACCGAAGATGCTATTGGTGTATTCAAGTCTCGTATGAATCAGAACTACCAGTATCGTACAAACTATCAAGCAATGCAAGTTCTTAGAGAGAATGCAAATATTGATGATAAGCGTTACAAATTCTATTAGTAGATAAAATGATATTTGGGCTTTAACCCTTATGTTTAGATAATATAAGAGCGAGATGGGAAACTATCTCGCTTTTTTTGTTCTTTGGAATATGTTATTAAAGGTATAATATGTGAGAATAATAATTCCGATAGATTTGTTACTTTTACCTTGATTTAGAGCTTGTATTCAAGCAAATTACTTTCATCACTATCCCATTTTAATAAAATGACATACTTATGAATTTACAAGCGTATTTAAGTAACGTAAGCGATTATTTCTCTCCTGAGGTAATAGGTGAAGTAAATGATGTATATGTGAAAGTGGCTAAGATTAAAGGCGATAAAGTGCCTTGGCATAATCATACCAATGAAGATGAGCTTTTTTATATCATTTCAGGAACACTTTTGATGGAAGTTGAAGGTGAAGATAGTTTTGATATGAACGTAGGTGATATCTATATTATTAAAAGAGGTATCAATCATCGTGTTTCTTCAACAGATGAATGTCAGATAATGCTGATTGAAAATAAAGTGACTGCACATACTGGAGATGTTGTGTCAGAGATTACAAAACCAATTGATCAGCAGCTAAAATCTGAATAAGTTTAGGAAAGAGTGTTGTTTCGGTTAGAGATAGCAAATTAGAATAATAAAATTAAATAGACAATTAGAATATGAGTGTTTTAAAAGAATTACAAGCAAGAAGTGGTTCAGTTTGCGAACTTTGTAGTGCTACTGATAATTTAAATGTATACGAAGTACCACCAGTAGCAAAAGAGGGAAGTGACAAGTGCTTATTGCTTTGTTCAACTTGTTCTGAGCAATTGGAGAATCCTGATAAAGTAGATGCTAACCACTGGAGATGTTTGAATGATAGCATGTGGAGTGAAGTCCCAGCTGTGCAGGTAATGGCATGGCGTATGTTGAATAGATTAAAAGCCGAAGGATGGCCACAGGATCTATTGGATATGCTATATTTAGATGAAGACACTATGGCTTGGGCTCAGGCTACTGGTGAAGGTGAGGATGATGAAGATAAAGTTATACACAAGGATAGTAATGGCGTGGTTCTTCAATCAGGTGATTCTGTCGTTTTGATTAAAGATCTAAACGTAAAAGGTGGTGGGTTCACAGCCAAACGTGGTACACATGTTCGAAATATTTCATTGGATTACGACAATGCTCAACATATCGAAGGTCGTGTAAGTGACCAGATGATTGTAATTTTGACTCAATATGTGAAGAAGGCTTAAGCTAAACGAGCTTAAATATATTTAAAGCGAGATGGGAAACTGTTTCGCTTTTTTTTTGTTCTTTTTATGAATATCTCTCTTACTCTAGATATTGGGGAATATAACTTCAATATTTTATAATTTAGTTAGTGAGATTTCACTCAAGAAGGATTTCTGAGCTTCATTAGTTTTTTACTTTAATTATAATGAGTATTTTACCTTATAGAATGTTTTAATAATTTTAGTAAGTGAGTCCATTTTTTGATTCATTCTAGTTAATTAGAAGTGAATGAATACTTAATCCTACGAGTAGATGAGCAGAATTAGCTTCATATTTATTTTAAATCTTATGGTGTTTCAATCTTTCGCACAAAATATTATCGTTGATACTATCGCGAAAGATGATGCTCTTATTCCAGCTACGATTAATTATGGGAATTTGATTATTCAAACCATTCCTTCTACTGTGATGGTTGAAATTCCAAAGTTGGTAATGAATGAAGTGAAAAATCAAGATTCTTTGATCCTGGAGGAGATTTACACAGGCCTTTACGATCTTTCTTTTAGTTTTAAGAACACCAAATTTAAGTGTTTTGTTGAGGTTCTTGATCAGAAAACAGTACACATATTGGTTGATGTAGAAGAGAAAACCTTTGAGACTAATATAATTGATTACAATCCTCCCTTGTCGGAACCTGACCCTGTTGATTTAGAGCAAGTTTATGTGATGGTAGAGGAAATGCCTGAATTTCCAGGTGGGGTTTTAGAACTTAGAAAATGGATAAAATCAAATGTGAAGTATCCTGAGAGTTCACGAAAAAAAGGGATTACTGGAAGAGTTTATATTGGGTTCGTAATTAATAGAGAAGGTAAAGTTGAAGAATGTAAAGTATTAAGATCGATCGATCCTGCTCTTGATCGCGAAGCTCTTAGGGTAGTCAGTAAGATGCCTCTTTGGAGACCGGGAAAGCAGAGAGGACAATCCGTGAATGTGTCCTACACATTTCCGATCAACTTTTTTCTTCATAGGTAACGTAAATTGAATTTGTTAACGGGAAGTTAAGTATCATCAATAAAAAATATTCATAGCGAGATGGGGAACCTCTCGCTTTTTCTATTTATTAAATCACACTTCCTTGTTGAATCATATTGATAATATGATAATTTCGCGTATTGAAATCAACAAAATTCTCATCTATCTTAATTATGAATAAAACGATCTTAGTATTAGTCTTAAATTTTTTATGCTATATATCATCTGCTCAATCAAATGTAAATTTGATAGAAAATATTGACAAGGGTGAATTGCATTTGGGAAACCTTATTGTGCAAACAATTCCATCAAATGTTATAATCAGAATTCCGAAGTTGAAACTATATGGTGAAAAAAAACAGGATTCAATAGTTCTGGAAGATATTTATAGTGGGGAGTATAAATTAATATTTACATCAAATAATAGTCGATTTAAATGTAAAATAAATGTTCTTGAGGGTAAAACAATGCATCTTCTTATTAATGTTAAGAAAAAAGAATACGATATAAAAGAAATAATTTATAAAGCACATCTCTCAGATCAAACAGAAATGAAACCGACTAAAGTACTTACTGTAGCAGATGAGATGCCTCAGTTTAAAGGAGGTGTTTTGGAATGTCAAAAATGGATATGTCATCATTTGAGATATCCAATTAAGGCCCAAAAAGAAGGTGTTGTAGGAAAAGTGTATGTAGGTTTTGTAATAAATGAAGAAGGAAAGGTTGTGAATGTGAAAGTTGTTAAACCTGTTCATCCACTTCTTGATGCTGAGGCAAAAAGAGTTGTTGAGCGAATGCCTAAATGGAAACCAGGTAAGCATGAAGGGAAGTTTGTGAGAATTTCATATACCTTTCCTATTAATTTTCAATTGAGTAATTGATTTATTCGTAGTAACTCATAGAAAGGAGAAAGCCGCAAACAACTAATGTTTGCGGCTTTTACTTTATAATAGAAATCTATATTGACCTATTTTTGATCAAGTTCTTCAAGTAGCACCTCTACAGCTTTCTTAAGTTGCTGATCTTTACCTAGACTAACAACATCATAATCGTAAAGAACTTTGTAGTCAGGCTCCAGTTGTTTATTCTCTAAGAAATCACCTTCAGAATCAACATAGCCAATTTGAGGAATACCAAAGTACATATTACCACTCATTAATGTTTCCCACCAAACTGAGGTCATAGTTCCCGCAACGGCAGTACCAACGAGCTTACCAAGTCCCATTGTTTTATAAACCCAAGGTGTTCCGTGAGCATTGGAGTAGTTGCCTTCACTCATAAGCATGATAGAAGGTTTTTTCCATCTCTTACGAGGTTGTTCACCAATTTTTTGTCCACGTGGTAACTGAGTCAAATATTTCGTCCCGCTAAATAGAACTTCAATATCTTCGTGCATATGTCCACCACCATTATATCGAGTATCAATCACAATGGCTTCCATATTGTTATAACGGCCCATCACTTCTGAGTAGACTGTTCTAAAGCTATTATCATTCATTCCCTTAATGTGAACATAGCCAATTCGCCCGTTTGAAAGTCTTTCTGTCTCAGCTCTGCGTTGTTTAATCCATCGTTCATATAATAAGCCATCGAAATGTCTTTTCGAAATGGGTTTAATAACTTCATCCCAACGTTTTTTGCTTGCAGGATTGTAAAAGCTGAGTAATGTGTTCTTACCCTTTTTGTGATTTAAAAGAGGGTAGTAGTCCATTCCTTCAGTAATTTCGAAACCATCGATCTTTTCGATTAAACAAGCTACAGTGGCTTTTGATTTTGCCTTTTTTAATGGCGATTTGTCAACAACTTCAGCAATTCTTAAGCCTTTGCCTTTGTAGTTGGTGTCGAAGAAAACACCTAAGCTTGCGGTTTTGTCTCCATTAGGATGACTTGCCCAAGCTCCTGATCCAGTATGTGAAGCGTTAAGTTCTCCAAGAAGTTCACTCAAAAGTTCAGCAAAATCATAAGCATTGTTAATGTGTGGTAAGAAACGCTTGTATTCTATTTTATAAGCATCCCAATCGATACCATGCATATCTACTTTATAGAATTTTTCTTTGGTTTGTCTCCATGCATGCTCATAAAGATATTCTCTCTCAGCATCTTCATTCAAATTCATTTCAGCTTTATAGCTGATGTTTTTACGTTTGTTACCTGCTGTAGCAATGCGTATAAATCGACTACCTGAACGAAGAAAAATGTATTTTCCATCTTTGGTAATACTCATGTCCGAACTGTGTCCTGATAGTTTAAGAACTTTCTTAGTTTCATCCTTTTTGAAATCATGCATCCAAAGGTCATGACCACCTTCAAACTTACTAAGATAATATAGTTTATCTCCTTTGGGAGTCATCACAGCATCAGCAAGATTTGATGAATTGATTGTCAGGCGAGAAACACGATCTTCATAATCGTCTAAGTCAATTTCAATCTCTTTAACTGTCGTTTTATCTTTTTTTGCCTTTTTATTTTTCTTCTCGTCCTCTTTATCAGTGTCAGTTTTATTCTTTTCCTTATCAAGAGTATCTTGAAGTTCAGCTTCTTCCTTACTCATATTGAATTTGTCGAAAGCTTCTTGAGTAAAAAACATGGCAAAGACATCATTTTGAGATCCCCAGCTTGCATGATTACGCATACCAAAACGGTCAGAGGCCCAAATCATAGCTTTTCCGCCCATTACCCATTTTGCACTTCCGTCGATATAGCCTGAATTAGTCAAGTCTGTGATGTTTCCATTGCCTTGAGCATCAATTAAGCCGATATCAGAATTTGGCCATCGTGTTTTGGCATTATAGTCCATCAAGAACCATTTACCATCAGGCGACCATTCGAAATATAAGTCTTCATCGGTATATGAATAGTTCCATTTCCCTTCAAGTATTGTTCTGATTTTTTTACTTTTAAGGTTAATAACTTGTAATTCGGATCTGTTAGCCAAGTATGCAATCTCTTTTCCATCTGGAGAATATACGGGACGAAAGGTTTCGGCAGTATTCGCTAAAATCTCATCTTCTACTAATAATGTAGAATGTGTGAAATCGACTTCAGTTTCTTTTTTAATTTTTGTACGATATAGGTTCCAGCTTCCATCACGTTCACCTGCATAAACTAAATTTTTACCATCAGGACTAAAACTAACACTTCGCTCTTGTTCTGGTGTGTTTGTAATGCGTTTAGTTGTCGTGTAGTCTACTGAAGTAACAAAAACTTCACCTCGCATAATAAATGCGATTTCTTTTCCATTCGGAGATACTGACATTTCGCTAGCTCCCGATGATTTACTAAGGAAGGTGTTTTTGTAAGCCGTATGATCAATTCTGATACTTACATTTAGCTTTTCTGCCTTACCAGCTTCTGTTTGTGTGTAAATTTCACCTCTAAAACCATAGCATAAAGTGTTGTTTTTGCTTACTGATAGAAAACGAACAGGATTCTCAGAGTATTTTGTAAGCTGAGTTTTGTTTGTTCCCTTGTTTGTATCCATCTTCCATATATTGAAAGAACCTGATTTTTCACTTAAGTAATATATAGAGGATTCGTCATTACTATATATAGGCTGGCGATCTTCTCCTTCGAATGTGCTTAGAAAGTCATGTTTACCTGTTGAAACATCAAAATAACGAATATCTCGAGCAACAGCAGAAGTGTGGTGTTTTCTCCAGGCATTTTCTCCAGCTTTCTTATCTGTATAGATAATTTGAGTCATTGCTTTATTATAAAGCGCATCTTCTGCCGGTGTTGTTAGTATTTGAGTTTCACGTCCACCATTCACAGGCACCGAATACAGTTCTGTTAGGTACCCTTTTGGAAACATCGCATTTTTATAACTGTCAGCCAAAGTTGCTGAGAATAGTATTGACTTTCCGTCAGGAGTAAAGGATGATGGTATTTCCTTGGCAGAATTTGTTGTCATTCGCTTAGATCTTCCACCTTCAGCTGACATCAAATAAATATCAAAATTGCCATTTCTGTCCGATGCAAATGCAATTTTACTTCCATCAGGTGACCACACCGCTTTATAATCGTAAGCAGTGTTTGATGTTAGTCGTGTGGCTTCCCCACCTTTAGCATCCACTTTATATATATCGCCCATATAATTGAAAGCAATAGTTTTTCCATTTGGAGAGATACTTGGGTATCGCATCCATAATGGATTTGTTTGAGCCCAACTGCTTGTTGTCATTAGCAGTAAAATAGCTCCGATGAATAGATTCTTTAAATTCATGGTCTGTTTTTAATTGTAAAAGATTGTTTTAAGTCGGTTTTCTGGTGTCTTTAGCTGCTTGAATAGCAGCGCAACAAATTTATTGACAAATGAAATAGATTCAAAAGGATATTCGTTTTTTGAATTACCTATTCTGATGTTAGTGTATTGTGTCGTTGCAATAGCCTATGTATTAGTTGTTAGTCATGTTGAGGTGTCATTTTACAGATCTATTTTTGTGTTTTTTCGACCAACATGTGTTCCTTATAAATGTATGTGTGATTGTACCATACTATAGGTGTTGTTTTGTTTTTGGGTGATATGATTTCGGCTGTTTTTATCTCTAAAGAAAAATATTTGAAGATTTCGCGTCTGTCTGTCAGTGCTTTAGGGGTTGAATTCAGGAAAATGCATCTTCGCGTTAGGATTGCTGGG
>NZ_JBTCHQ010000010.1:0-184475 GCF_054254355.1 Ancylomarina sp. YFZ004 | reverse complement strand
AGTAGCACTGGCTGTGTTAATGCTTACAGAACCATTGCTTGGGTTACTGATTGTTGCAATGACGGTTTCGGTAGTTTCCAATAGGCCATCGTCGATTACCAATACTGTGAATGTTCCTGTAGAAGATCCGTCGGCAACAGTTATTGTTGCAGCAGCCGCAATGGCGGTGTAGTCGCTCCCGCTGGTGGCTGTTCCTGAACCTGCATCATCAATATCGAAAGTAATTGGTGATCCTGTATTGTTTGGGCTGCTTAAAGTTACCGTATAAACAATATCCGTTGGGGCATCTTCATTACCTTGAGTGCTCACACTCAAGGCTGCTGATACGCTGTCATCATTGGTAATAGTTAAGTCTGCTGAATCTGTTATATCAACGCTAAGTGCTGTAGGTAACAAATTATCCATACTTATTGAAACGGTCTCATTGGCCTCCAATTTAGTATCTCCTGTTGGCAATAAGGTAAAAGTTTGTGTTTCGCCTGCTGTTCCTACAAAAGTTAAGGTCTGACCTACTATTGCCGTGTAATCACTATCAGCAGTGGTGGCAGTTCCATCTGTAGTATTTACATCGACTGTAAAGCCACCTATTACTTCAAAATCTAGTGTTGCAGTGAAAATAACAGCTCCATCATTTTCATTCCCGGAAACATCATCAATAGTTACGGTAGCAATGGTCTGCTGAGCCGCTGCTGGTAGGTCGCCTGCTTCTCTTGTTGTATTGGCCAAAATCACATCCAGCTCAACATTCCTAAAATTGCATTCGTCGTAATAAAGCGGATCGATTCCTCTATTGATAATCAGTGCATCTTTCGCATAAATTTGATTTACATAGCCTGCAAACAAAAAAAACGTCAACAGTAGAAATGGCATCTTTAGTTGAGATTTTATTAAATCCCTCACATTAAACCTGGAAAATAAAATTGTAGCCATATCTAAATGAATATTAAGATTTCATTTCTACTAAAAAATATAGTATCTCTTAAAAATGAAGTGATACTTTAACTTTGATATCGCTCCTCATCTGACTGAAAAATATAGTGAGAGGTTTGATAACAAGCATTCATTATAAAGCTATAAGCGAACTACTCCTGCCTCTATTTGAGGCACAAAACTAAAAATATTTCACTTCAACTAGAATTGGACATGTCAACAAGCTAATTAACCCAAACATGCAAGTCCAAACACGTTTTATGTCCCCTAAGAACAAAAAGATTATTTCCTGAGAAAGGAATAAGGCATATTTTCGCTTATGTCTCCATTGCGACAAAAGCTGAATGTTTAATGACATGATATAGGCACCGAAAAGAGATGCAAACAAAAAATAATCAAATGTGATATTTTCGACATAAGCTCCTAGGATTCTTTCGTTAGATCTAGCATTAATACAATTCGCAATATTGATGTATATGTTTATTTTGACACAGGCTTTCACAACATCTGAATTAAAACACAGTTCAAGTGGCAAAACCTGTTTTTCTATAACTAGAATATCTGTCACGAGAAAAAATCATTCTCAAAACACTTAACAATTCTTGTTCTTAAAAAAAAAGATAAAAAAAAAACAGCTGATCACCAAATATAAAAAAGGCTCAGCCCTGTTTACAAGTGATTCATTCTGAAATCTTTATTATGAATTGTAATATTCCTTGAATGGCTATCCAGTAAATCACATTAAGCTTTTCACATTTATCTTACTTTCTAAAATCAATATTTTTATCATATTGACAAATTTAAGACAGAAACTCTATCAGATTGAGAACTTATACCTACATCTTAACTGAGCTCTTCAATATAGACTTAGACAATACCCTGGATCAAACCTCTTACTTTAATCAATTCTAAATTTGTCGGATCAAATTTTGGGATTCCGAATTAAATTGGGAGCTTTGTAACCCAATAATTTTCCAATGAAAGACTTCACTACTGGAAACGTAGCTCGCCATATATTTAATTTTACGCTCCCCATGCTTTTGGGCAATGTATTTCAACAACTTTACAATATTGTTGATAGTATTATTGTTGGAAAAGTTCTTGGCAAAGAAGCTTTAGCATCGGTGGGAGCTTCATTTCCAATCATATTTACACTTATTGCATTATTGATAGGTATCGGTTCAGGTTTCACAATCGTCATATCACAATTCTATGGTGCTAAAGATATTGATCGCGTAAAACGATCAATTGATACCATGTACATCTTTTTGTTTGTTGCCGGATTCCTAATATCAATACTTGGCATCATTTTTAGCGAAGGTTTATTCAGATTACTTCAGTTACCTGAGGAACTTATACCCCAAGCGACTACCTACCTGAATATCTACATGGCTGGAATGATTCTCTTCTTTGGATTTAATGGTACCAGTTCTGTACTTCGAGGTCTTGGAGATTCTAAAACACCACTCTATTTTCTAATCTTATCATCCGTTTTAAATATCATATTAGATTTACTATTTGTAATGGTGTTTAAATGGGGAATTGCTGGCGCTGCATGGGCAACAGTAATTGCTCAAGGCGTTGCTTTTATAACGGCGCTTCTGTATCTGAATAGCACACACAAAATCATGAAGTTTTCTTTTGCTAAACTTCGATTTGATAAAGATTTATTTTATAAAAGTTTAAAGATTGGCTTACCTTCTGGTTTGCAGCACACCTTTGTAGCGGTAGGAATGATGGCCTTACTCGGAATCGTGAATACTTTTGGGACTGATGTTATTGCTGCATATACAGCCGCTGGCCGCATAGATTCATTGGCAATGCTGCCTGCGATGAACTTTTCTCAAGCGGTTTCTGCATTTGTCGGACAAAATTTAGGTGCCAATAAAATTGAGAGAGTAAAACAAGGATTCAAGGCTACCTTTATCATGTCAAATATATTTTGCCTAGCTATGACGGCTTTGATCGTTATTTTTGGAGGTGACTTAATGAGAATGTTTACAACAGATGCTCAAGTTATCGAAATTGGTCAAAACTACTTAATCATTGTAAGTTCATTCTATCTTGTTTTCTCATCCATGTTTACTATTCATGGTGTTTTACGAGGTGCTGGAGATACACTTATCCCAATGTTTATTACTTTATTTTCACTTTGGATTATCAGAATTCCTGCTGCTTATTTCTTATCCGGTAAAATTGGATCAGATGGTATTTGGTGGTCAATTCCAATGGGATGGGTTATTGGAATGAGCTTTTCGTACATCTATTACCGAACTGGTAAATGGAAAACGAAAGCAGTTACGAACTAATAAAGTCATTATTTATCACAGATATGGACTAGATACAGTAACTTAGTCTATCGTCAATTTGCAAATGGCACTCAAAGGCTTAACTTTGCAAAAATCAACTTTCGCTACTATGCTAACATCAATGACGGGCTTCGGAAAAGCCACTCTTGAATTGGAAAACAAAAAAGTTTCCATCGAAATAAAATCCCTTAACAGCAAACAGCTAGATATCTTCACACGAATTCCAAACCTGTATAAGGAAAAAGACTTGGTTCTTCGTAATGATATCAAAAAACAGCTAGAGCGTGGTAAGGTTGAACTTTCAATCTTTATTGAAAGTGTTGGTTCTGAAAAAGAGACCAAAATTAACCAACCAATCGTTGAAGCCTACTACCGTCAGCTTCAAGATTTATCGAATAAATTAAACATCTCTATTGATAATGAGCCTTTACTAAATACAATCATCAAACTACCAGACACATTAAAAGTTGAATATCAAGCTTTGGATGAAAACGAATGGGAATTGATACATAAAGGTGCTCAAGAGGCTATTACTGAGCTGAACAAATTTAGAGCTCAGGAAGGATCTGCCCTTGAAGAAGATATTTTCTCTAGAATCTACAATATTGAAAACTTACTTGCACAAGTTCCTCAATTCGAAGAAGACAGAATTAAAACAATCAAAACAAGGATTAACGATAACCTAAACGAATTTGTTGAGAAACAACACATCGATAAGAATCGTTTTGAGCAAGAAATGATTTATTATCTTGAAAAGTTTGATGTTACTGAGGAAAAAGTACGTCTGGCCAATCACTGTAAGTACTTTATTGAAACGGCTCAAACCAAAGAATCAATAGGTAAAAAATTAGGTTTTATTGCACAAGAAATTGGTCGTGAAATCAACACCCTAGGTTCAAAAGCAAATGATACTAATCTTCAGAAAATTGTCATTCAAATGAAAGACGAATTAGAAAAGATTAAAGAACAATTATTGAACGTACTTTAATCAAGATTAGCGTATCCTATTAAGAAATATCAAATATTCATATCCCGATTAAGTTCGGGATTATTATATCATAAAAATGTCTGGCAAACTCCTTATATTTTCTGCTCCTAGTGGAGCTGGAAAAACGACTATCGTTAAGCACCTACTGACAAAAGATTTCAAATTAGAGTTCTCTATTTCGGCAACAAATCGTCCGATGAGACCTAACGAGATTGATGGTAAAGATTACCATTTTTTAAGTAATGAAGATTTCCAAAATAGAATTAGCAAGGATGATTTTTTAGAGTGGGAAGAAGTTTACAAAGGCTGTTTTTACGGCACACTCAAAAGCGAAGTTGATCGTATTACTACAAATGGAAACAATGTCATATTCGATGTTGATGTTGTTGGTGGACTTAATATCAAAAAATATTACGAAGACAAAGCTCTTGCTGTTTTTATTCAACCTCCTTCAGTTGAAGAACTAGAAAATAGATTGAGAGGACGTTCTACCGATAGCGAAGAAGTCATCCGAAACCGAGTTGATAAATTTATTTATGAACTGAGTTATGCCAAACGCTTCGATACGATTATCATCAACGATAAACTTGAAGATGCATTAAACGAAGCTGAAGAAACTTTGACAAAATTTCTAAAATAAATATTGATTTTAAACCGTGATTTATGTCTTATTCATATTTCACGGTTTTTCACAACGAACAACACACATTAGATAGATTATGAAAATTGGACTTTTCTTTGGATCATTTAACCCGATTCATATTGGACATTTGGCTATTGCTAACTTTATGGCTGAATACACCGATTTAGAAGAAATTTGGTTTGTTGTTAGTCCCCATAATCCTCTGAAAAATAAAGCTAGTCTCTTAGCCGATTACCACCGATTAGAGCTAGTAAAGCTATCCATTGAGGCCTATCCTCAATTTAAAGCTTCAAACATTGAGTTCGATTTACCACAACCCTCATTCACGATTGACACACTCAGTTACCTAAGAGAAAAGCATAGCAAACATCAATTCTCTTTAATTGTTGGCTCTGACAACTTGAACAATTTCACCAAGTGGAAAAATCACGAGCTTTTACTAGAGAATCATGAGCTTTATGTCTATCCTCGCCCAGGTTTTAAGGATGAAGATGTCAATTTACAAGGAACGATTCATATTGTTCCAGCTCCACTAATGGAAGTTTCTTCCAGTTTTATTCGTCAGGCAATCAAAGAAAAAAAAGAAATTCCTTTCTTTCTTCCATCTCCAGCGTACCAATATATTAAGGATATGCATTTCTACGAAAAATAATATCATTCTGTTGTAAAAAATATAATTTCATCTTGTGTAAATTGTATTTAATTTATAAATTAGTTAACATTTTATAAATTAAGCACAACAGAGAGATGACTTTAGAAAAGCTTATAGAGAATAGAATAAAGTTGATTGAGCAAGATACCTCCAGTTACTTGATACAAAGTGAGCAACAAAAGCTCGGCATCACATTTATGTATTACATTTCAATCTTCTTTTTGATATTTGGAATTATACTCGCTCTATTAAGCTCTATGCAGATATCTATATTTAGTGAGAAATGGATGAATTCTGGACTATTCTATTTATGTACTCTTATATTTCTATTAAAAATATATGGCTATGGAAAATATATTACGCTAAAAAAACACAAAGTATATCTTAAGCAAGTTTTAAACCAGAAAACAGATTTTCAATCATCCCTTCCTGATTCTGTCAATGCTGAATTCGAAAATGAATTAAAAGCTAAGAATATGACTATGATGAACGTTTTATTGGTTTCACTAAGTATTATAGGAGGTGTTTGCTACTTATGGAAATTTAAAATTTGGATGCATTTCGACTTAGTTATTTTCCTAATATGGAGCATATATGGTTTACTCTGTTACCACAAGATTAAAAGGATGCAGCAAATAACATCTATTTTTAGTAATCGACTTAAACACTCAGCAATAAAGTATTAAAAATAGAAAGCCAATTGAAATGAATCAATAAGCTTTCAAATATTTCATGAACTTATAAAGTAAATGCAAAGTTAAATAATAAGCGTTCTGTAACTGGGTTTAAGCTAAGCCCTGCACTTACAGGTAAAGAATACTGCTCATTTAATTTGATCTCATCAAAAACGCTCATATTCATGTTTACGACATTCATTTTGTCAGCATAAAAACCTTTACGTGGCGTTAAACCTAAAGCCCAGGCTACCTTTTTACCGCCAATAAACTTAGAATACCCCAATTCCATATATGTCGAATAACGCTGATTATTATTGGCATCGCGATCATATTCTCCGTAAAACATCACAGATGTCATTATAGAAATTGGAAATTTCTCACACCCCTTGTATTTTGCAATTGCATCTAAAAAGTGAACACTTTCTTCACTCTCAAAATCAAAAAAATCGGAGTTCTCAAAATCTTGTCTAGGGTTATATAAACTAGTAACACTAAATTGAAACAATGGCGTGTTATATTGCACATAAAAATCAACTTCGCTATATGATGCGTCGAAGGCATAAGCTCCCCAAACTCCAATCGTTATTTTTTCCGTTTGAAAATTTAGACTTGGTTCTATACATGGGGAATTTCCAGTAAAAAAACCTCTCACGACATGTCGGCTTACGACTTTTATGCTTTGTGACACATTCGTTTTCTCTAATTTTTCACCAGCGTTTACATTAAAAACGAGTAAGGTAGCTACCAAAAATAATAGCATGCTTTTAGTTATTCTCATCAATTCTAATATGATTTTTTAAATATTAGGAACATTATAGGTATTAGTCTGAACTATGGCTTTATAAGACTATAACATTCTCCCACAGGCAAAAAAAAACCTACTGAAATAATCCAGTAGGGCTCTCAAATATTTGATATCTTAATTTACTTATAGAGTAAAAGCAAGGCTAAAAAGTAATTTTTCTTGAACAGGATTTAAACTAACACCTGCACGTACAGGCAAAGAATATTGCTCACTAAACTTGATCTGGTCATACACAGTCATACTCATATTCACCACATTCATTTCATCAGCATAGTAACCTTTACTCGGAGTCATTCCCATAGCCCAGGCAACTTTCTTGCCTCCAATAAAATTAGAATACCCCAATTCTACATAGGTTGAATAGCGCTGATTCTTATCGGCATCACGATCGAATTCTCCGTAAAACAAAACAGAAGTCATTATTGAAATAGGAAACTTTTCGCACCCTTTATATTTAGCTACAGCATCAAAAAAGTGAACACTTTTATCACTATCGAAATCAAAGAATTTTGAATCTTCAAAATCTACATTTGGACAATAAAAATCGTAAAGACTGAATTCAAAAAGAGGCGTATTGTAGCTCACATAAAAGTCAACCTCTTGATAAGTTTCGTCAAGAGCATACGATCCCCAAACCCCATAAGAGAATTTACCCGTTTGGAAATTCAATGTTGGTTCAATACAAGGTGCATTTCCAGAGAAACGTGCACGCCATACATGTCGACTTACCACATCAACACTTAGTGATACATCCGTTTTTTTTGACTCGTCATTTGCTTGTGCATTAAAAGTCAATAAGACTGCCATTGATAACAATAGCAAACTTCTAAAAATTCTCATTCGTTCTGGTGTTTGTTGTTTAAAGCTTGTTACGATTTAAGTTAAAAGGAACATGATAAATATCTTCTAAAATACTTGATTGACAAGGCTTAGAAAACATTTCCTTTTCTCAAAATCGATGCAAAAGTATAATAAAAATCCATCCAAAATAGTAGAAGCCTAAAAAAAAAGGTGTTTTTTTTAACGGCAAAATATCCCACCACTTTAACAGGACAACAAAACACTAATAGTAAGGGAAATATGAATACATCAGCAAGAATTCACTAATGTTGTATAGAGTAAAATAACAGTCTACATGACTTCGTAATAATCGGGCATTACGAACATTAATATCACATAAACAATCAGGCCTGGAAAACCTGCACTAAAAATAGAAAGTAAGACATAAGCCACACGAACAACTGTAACATCTAAACCTAGATATTCTGCGATTCCAGCACAAACGCCAGCAACCATTTTATTCGATGATCTTTGTAATTTTTTCTTCATAAGATTAGGAACATTAATTCACCGAAAACCTCACACATTATTACCATTCAAAATGATTTGTGTAAGATTATCGGCGGAAAAAAACGATTGAATTAATCTTCAAACTCTTCGTCGTACAAGTCTTCTTGACTTTCTAACTCATCATTATAGAAAGTTTCAGCCTCATCCATAACATCCTCAATAATGTCCTTGTCTTTTGGTTCATCATCAAGCCAATAAACAGTTTGACTAGAATTAAAATCCTCAACATCACATTCGATGATACAACGAGGTTCCTTTGTATGAATGATAAACAAAGTGTCTGGTAATTCTTGCGAATTATCCGCTAATAAAAATTTAGGTAGCATAATTGTAGTTTTATAAGAGCTTGTACAAAGATAAACATAGAAAACTTCTAAAGACAACAAAGTCAATAGAAAAACAAAAAAATAACATCTTTTAAGCTTGTGATTTTTGCCAATCCAATCTCATTTTTTTTTGGTATTATTTTATATCCCTTAAATTCCCTATCTTTTCAAGAAGATCACCCTATCGATTTTAATTAAGTTGACTAGTTATTTTTGCAGCCAGCTCACATTTTTTATTGTAATTAACCACTTTGCTATGAAGAATCGTTTTCAAGTCATCTTATCACTCAGTGTATTCATTATACTTTTACTTGGTTTTTTTGCCTATTCATTATGGGTTGAACAAATTGTTTTTAACAACCTCAAAAAACAAGCGCTTGACGATAATCTTATTATTGGGGAGTCTGTTATAAATATGCTTAGTAAGGCTAATATTTCACCAGATAATAAAGCTGATTTCATTAAATTAGTGCAAGAAACTTCCGAAGTGCTTAAAATGCCTAATAAAGGTTTTATCTGTATGGCTGATTCTTTAGGGACTCTACTTGCCGCACCAGGGCTAAAGCCGGATAATAATGTTAGTATTAATTCAGCCCAATTCTTAAACGTTGAAAGAGATAAAAGTCAAAAGTATTCTGAGTTTTTCAAATCCAACCCTTTTATGGGTTATTACGAATACCCTGGCAATAAGTATTCTGATATTATTGTTGGAATAAATCATACCTACCATGGCTATAAAATTCTAGTTCATCAGGATGCCAATATGATAAAGAAGCATGCCAAAGCAAAATCACGTCCTCTTTTATGGGCAGGCTTCCTTTTTGCTATAGTTATTTCAGCAATTTCATATTTTATCATTTCAAAACAGATCAGAACTTACCAGAACAAGATTGAAGATCAACAATCAAAACTGGAAGCTAATAACGAAGAAATTACGGTTCAAAATGAAGAATTAGAGAAGCAAAACATCTTATTGAAAGAACTAGCTGATGAAAAGGATATACTACTGAGTATCATGGCTCACGATTTGAGAAACCCCTTGGGAGGAATTGAATCTGTTGTTGATCTAATTGATAAAATTGGTGATTTATCAGAAGAACAGAAAACATATTTCTCACTTTTAAAACCTCAGGTTGATTCAGCTCAACAATTGATTAGTGATGTTTTGGAAATGAATAAGCTAGAATGTGATCGTCAACAAATAGAAACTGAAGATATAGATATTAATGAGTTTATAGCCAATAAAATTAATGAGTTTAGAACAATTGCTGATGAAAAAAACATCACATTAATTACGAATAATAACTTGAAAATATATTGCATTACAAGTTTCAGCGAACTTAATAGAATTACAGATAATTTACTTTCTAATGCTATTAAATACACACCTACCGGGAAAAATGTTTTTATTGAAACTCAGATTTTAAACACTAAATTGAACATCAATTTCATAGATGAAGGGAAGGGAATTCCTAAAGACGAACTTTCATTGTTATTTAAGAAATTTTCAAAATTAAGTACCCGACCAACTAATGAAGAACCATCTACTGGGCTTGGTTTATACATTGTTAAATTGCTTAGCGATAAAATTGGAGCTGAATTATATGTGAAAAGTGAAGTAGGTAAGGGCAGTATTTTCACCCTCACCTTACCCAAAGCATAATTGAAAAAGACCAGCTTCCTGGTCTTTTCTATTATCTAATTAGTCAACTTAAATCGAACTAAACGAAGTGGAACACCTGAAGCTTTCTTCAATGTTTGAAGTGCATAAATGTAACCATCGCGAAACACCATTTTCGAAGGTGTAATTTGCAAGTCATAGTCATCACAAATAAAACTACTCTGATTAACAAACTTACCATCTTCTTTATAAATCCAAACATTAAATTTATTAGCATTCACCTCTTTCGGGAATTCGAAGAACAATAAGTTCCCATCAGAATCCTTTATAATATTAGAAAATACGGGTACTGCTAAAGGCTTAGATATATTCTTAAGATCATCTTCCATTTCTTTTACAACCTTATTAAGAGCTCTCATATTCTCTTCTGGTGACACCCAATTGGCAAACATCGGATTTTTAATACTCTTATATCTATCTATAGCCTTCTGTTGTATCTCTTTTTGCTCTTGTACTGAAACGTAATTACGAGCCCAGTCTATCTTATCTTTAGATTTTAACTTACCATCAAAATCATAAACCATGACTTCACCTGTATCAGGAATAGCAATAATTAATTCCTTGCCAGAAACAGCAATTTTTGGATGAGATGTTAAACCTTTATCATTTGTCAATGGCATTGTATTAATAGAAAACATACCTCTTTCCTTAAAGGTATAACTGTATTGAAACATAGTTGTATGTCCTTTAGCAAAGGATCTATCGGTAAAATGTTCCCAAACTACCTTCTCTTCATTAGTTTCGTAGTCTACTATCGAAACAAAGTCTCTAAAGCTATCTTTCCAAATAACCCAACCTAATACGGCGATTTTTGTGTCACTTATTGGGATCATCTGCCTAGACGAATAATCAAGCTTTAAAGTCTTAATGTAATTTCCCTCAAAATCACAGCATACCATATTTCCCATATTATCCAATTTGGTAAATAGGCTATTATTAATCACACCTTCTATTGGATCAATACGTTTGAATTGTTTACCCTTACTATTTTTTATTCCAAACTCTTTCACAAACTCTCCATTGGCTGAAAATTTGCTGTAATAATTTCGATATTGATGATTCACAATAACAGAACCATCAGGTAATAATTTAAGCGATTTCCTATTGCCCATTGGGGTATTATAGATGGTATCGTAAAAGGTCTCAAAAACCTGATTCCAATTGTTCTTCTGAGCGTATTCCGTATCTGGGATTAATTTAACAGTTCCTTTTTTATAAATATCAATAAGGTTCTGTGCTGACACAGACATTATAATTCCAGAAAGTAGTATTGTAAATACAAATCTTCTCATTTTGTTATTTTTAAATTGAACAAATGCTTAGTTTTCTCTTGAATTTCACTCTACATGAAATTCAGTCACTTTACCCGTAGGGTCAACCACATTGATAATCATCTTTTGTTGGCTAAAAGGTAAATTGGCATCGTAATCCTCATCAGAACTCTGCAACATGCTTATTTCATTTTGTTTCAAATCCCTGTTAATCGGGAAAATCATGACAAAAAATAAAAGAATACAAGCAGCTGACATAGCATAAATCAATCTCCTTTTCAAAACAAGACGTCTCTTGTTTACCTGAAGAGGTAGAATCATTGGAGGAATATTGATGGTATTTTCAGTTAATAAATTCAATGTGCTTTTTATGTCAATGGCCAAATTTTGTTGTGCGATCAGCTTACTTTCGCAAAACTCACAATTAGCCAGATGATGCTTTACAAAAATAGATTCCTCTAGATTTGTTTCATCATCAATATACTTTTGAATTAACTCATTAGTTATACAGCTCATCACATTGACATTTTAATTCGATCTCTATTTTCTTTAATATTCTAGATAGTGTTTTACCAACTGATGAAAATTTCATATCTGTAACTTCAGCCATTTCC
This sequence comes from Ancylomarina sp. YFZ004, assembly GCF_054254355.1. NCBI lineage: Bacteria > Pseudomonadati > Bacteroidota > Bacteroidia > Marinilabiliales > Marinifilaceae > Ancylomarina > Ancylomarina sp. YFZ004. The sequence continues at coordinate 172,229 of NZ_JBTCHQ010000010.1, read as the reverse complement.
TTGTAAGTTAAACCCTCGCTATACAAAACGACTAAGAATCTTTCCTGAGGTTTCAACTTATCCAAAACTTGATTAAGAGCTGCTTTAACATCCAAATTATCATCACTTTCATCTTCTAGATTACAAGCTTCAACCAATTCAATATTTTCAAATCGCTTCTTCTCTCTCCAATAGTCAATACACTTATTGTATGTTGCTCTATAAAGCCAACTTTTGGGGTAGCGCACTTTTTCGCCTCGATTTACCTTATCGAAAAAGTAAATAAATACCTCCTGTACAATATCAGATACAACATCGCCATCGTAAACCATTTTTCGTGCGACACGAAACATAGCCTCATAATTATCCGTATATATTTTCTCGAAGGTCTCCAACAATCTGCTTTTAATACTTAGTCGCAATTAGATATTATTTGTGACAATTTTATTTAACTTTTTTGAATTTTATTTTCAGATTCACATTCCAATAATCTCACTTAAAGTTAACATAGTTTTTAAAATTAAGTTTTAAAAGCAACAAATCTGTAACTTTTTGGACCTACTTAGCGTCATATAGACAGATTAACATTTTCACACTACTAACACTTAAATGAAATGAAACAATTTAATAGAATTAGTTTATTCCTAATGGTACTAGTATTAGGAACAACATCATGTATAAATGCGCAATTCTCAGGCGAAAAAGGTAATGGGAATCTGGTAAAGCAAGATAGAGAGGTTGGCCATTTCACAGCGATTTCAGCTGGTACTGGCCTAAATGTTTTCGTTGTACAAGGTGATAAAGAAGCTATTACAGTTGAAACAGACGAGAACCTTCAAGATAATATTATTACCGAAGTTCGTGGAGGTAAATTGGTCGTAAAAGTTGAAGATCGTATTCGCAGAGCTAAGGCCATGTCGGTATATATCACTCTAGTTGATGTGAATGAGATTCATATCTCAAGTGGTTGCGACTTTGAGACAAAATCAACACTTAAAGTTAAAGAGTTAGACGTTGAAGTTAGTTCGGGTGCTGATGCAAAACTAGACATACATGCTGATAAACTTTCATGTTCTGTAAGTTCTGGTGCTAATGCTGACCTATGGGGGACAGCAAATTACTTTTACGCAAAAGCAAGTAGTGGTAGCGATTTAGATGCCCATGAATTAACTGCTAAAGTTTGTAAAGCAAAAGCATCTAGTGGTGCTGATATAACAGTTAATGCTACTGAAGAAATTGACGCCTCAGCAAGTTCTGGAGGCGATATAAGTTATTATGGCAACCCAGCTAAGGTTGACGTAAATACCTCTAGCGGTGGAGATGTTAATCGACGCTAATTCTCAATCGCTAAAAAGAGCCTGTTCCAGTGGAACAGGCTCTTTGTTTATAGTTCTTATTGATGATCAATAAAACAATGATCATCTCTTATTATTTCTTTCTTTTACTCTCAACTTTTTCAATATAATCACCTAAACCTTCAAAAGGTAAATGGGTTTTAGGAATACCTAACTTTGCTGAAGAATCATTAGCCGACAAATCATTTTTTGCGCCACACTCAGGGCAAGCAACAGTATGATGATTTGTAACTTCTAAAATCTTAACTACAATTTCTCCTTGGCATTTTGGACATTCAATAATAACATCCTGATCGTTAAAATCCATAATAAATGTATTTATAAGTTTACACGTCTTTTTAAATCTAGACTCTACTGCTCAACGTCTTTCATTGATAGTTGAATTCTTTTTCGAGCCACATCAACCTCAGTAATTTTCACATTAACGTGCTGATGCAATTGAACCACATCCGCGGGGTTAGATACAAAGCGATTGGCCAATTGGGAAATATGAACCAAACCATCTTGCTTGACTCCCACATCTACGAATGCTCCAAAGTTAGTGATATTGGTCACAATACCTGGCAACTCCATACCCAATTCCAATTGTTCAATTTTATATATTCCATCTTTAAATTGAAAAACTTTAATCACCTGACGTGGATCACGACCGGGTTTTTCAAGCTCCTCCATAATATCCTTCAAAGTAGGTAAGCCAACTTCTGAAGTCGCATAATCATTCAAGTTTATCTTAGAACGAATTTCTTTATCATTAATCAAATCCTCTACAGAGCATTTGTGATCTTTCGCCATGCTTTTAACTATGCCATAAGCTTCGGGATGTACTGCGGAGTTATCTAATGGATTTTTAGCATTCTGAATACGAAGGAAACCAGCACACTGCTCAAAGGCCTTAGCTCCCATTCTTTTAACCTTCATCAACTCTTTACGAGAAGTAAAAGCACCTAAGTCAGAACGATAATCTACAATATTTTGAGCCAACTGAGGTCCTAAGCCTGACACATAAGTCAGTAAATGCTTACTTGCTGTATTCAGATTAACACCAACCTTATTGACACAAGACTCCACAACCTGATCGAGACTTTGTTGCAATAAATTCTGATCTACATCGTGTTGATATTGCCCTACGCCTATCGATTTCGGTTCAATTTTCACCAATTCTGCTAAAGGATCCATCAATCTACGACCAATGGAAACCGCACCACGAACCGTTACATCGTATTCTGGAAATTCTTCTCGTGCAACCTTTGAGGCTGAGTAAATTGAAGCTCCAGCTTCGCTCACCACAAAAACCTGGACTTTTCTATCGTAATGTAAATTGGTTACAAATCGCTCAGTTTCACGACCGGCTGTTCCGTTCCCTACTGCAATGGCTTGAATATTATAAGTTTCAACCATATTGATCAACTTCCTAGCAGCCATTTTGTCTTGGTTTTGTGGCGCATGTGGGTAAATAGTCTCGTTATGCAACAGATTACCTTGAGCATCTAAACAAACAACCTTACACCCCGATCTAAAGCCAGGATCAATAGCCAAAACACGCTTCTGACCTAAAGGAGAGGATAACAACAATTGTCGCAAATTTTCTGCAAATACGCGAATCGCTTCTATATCGGCAGCTTCTTTTGAACTCTTGGCAAACTCTGTTTCAATTGATGGGTTAAGCAGACGTTTGTAAGCATCTTTTCCTGCTAACTCAACTTGCTTTGAAGATGAAGTCTGACCTTTCACAAAAATTCGTGACAGTCTATCCAAAACTTCCTCTTCTTCGGGTGCAATGGCAACTCGAAGAATACCTTCTGCCTCACCACGACGCATAGCTAACAATCGGTGGGATGCTGATTTTTTAAGAGGCTCTTCAGAATCAAAGTAATCTTTAAACTTGACGCCTTCCTCTTCTTTACCTTTTATCAGCTTACAACGAATAGTTGCTTGTCGCTGAAAAATATTTCGAACTGAGCTTCGAGCTGTTTCATTCTCATTAATCCATTCTGCAATAATATCTCTAGCTCCTTGCAAAGCTTCATCCTCATCAGCAACTTCATCGTTTAAAAACTGAGAAGCTCTAGATTCAGGATCATTTTCGTTCTGAGACATTAAAATCTTTGCCAAAGGCTCTAAACCTTTATCTCTAGCTTTTACAGCTCTAGTTTTACGCTTTAGCTTATATGGCAGGTATATATCTTCTAACTGATTAAGTTGCATGCAAGCATTTATCTTAGCTCGTAATTCATCGGTAAGCTTATCTTGTTTTTCAATCGCTTCGATAATGCTTCCTCGGCGCTTATCTAACTCTTTTAATCGAGCAAGTTCATCTTTTATATCCCCAATTTGCACCTCATCTAAACTACCGGTTCGTTCCTTTCTATAACGAGCGATAAAGGGCATGGTTGCTCCTTCATCAAGTAATTCTACGGTGTTTTGAACTTGAGAGGCCTGGATCCCCAGGCTCTTTGCTATACTATTGATATAATTCATTTTGTGACTTAATTTAGTAGGACCATACTGCAACTAAAAAGAATCTAGACGATATTCTTAATAGGCAGATTCAATTATTGATTCCCTAGATATCTTTCAGCCTCTTCATTAGAACGCTCAACACAATCTTCCAATGAGAGTCCATTAAAGAAGTTTCCAGTGATATAAATACCTGTTTTTTGTGCTTGAGAAATTATGGCAGCCATACGTTCCTTATGTCCCACTTTTATCAGCGGCAAAGTGTGATTGGCTTTATGGGGTTGTGGTATTTCATCTACCGACAATAGCTTAGCCATTGTTTCTTTCTGCTCCCCATTGGAGGCATCATCCTGTTGGAAATGACAAGCGAATCCTCTGTATTTCTCATCAGCCAACACATCACGAGTAACCATTGAATAGCAGGCTCCTTGTAGAGGAATTACAAAAGTTACAGGCTCGATACCTGGCTTATCTTTTTCTAATATTAAGGCAGTAGATTCTAGATTCTGAATAGGGAATTCACTCAATAAACCAGCTAATTCAGGATTCAAACCCTTTAGTAGATTTGAAACCTGTTTAGGCGAAGATGCAAATGCAAGATCTTTAGCTTGATATGAATTCCCATCGTCAGTTTTGATTGAGAATCCCTCTGTCTTTTCAAGTGAACTTACTCTTTTATTGTATGCAATATCAATATTATCATGTGCTAAAACAGCTTCAGCTATAGACGACATTCCTTTTTTAAGGATAAAGCTTTTAGGGTGATTTTTACTCTTTGTTTTTCTACGTTTCAAGAAATATTCAGCTGAAAAATCATCTGCGTTCTGAACGATGACTGCTGAAAACATACGAGTAAAAACTTTAGCGTAATTTTTCTTACCAAGTACATTTGAAAAATACTCCTTTACCGTTTTCCCATCACGTTTTGATACAAATAACTTGGGTATATTTCCTAATAACTCAAGTTTTGATAGAGGAGCAAATATTTTCTCATGCTTATCGGTAAAGAGCTTCATGCTTAGTTTCTCACGAGCTACAATATCAGCCTCTAAGCCAACGCTTTTAATTAAACCAATCACATTGGTGTAACTCGAATAAAATGTATGAGCCCCCATCTCTACCCAAAAATCATCATGACCATAGAGAGTATTTAAACACCCTCCAGCCTTCTCTTTAGCTTCTAGCAACAGGACTTTCTTACCCATTTGAGCAATTCGAAATGCCATTGTAAGTCCACTTATACCGGCACCAACAATAGCAATGTCGTAGTTTTCAGAGAGAATCTTCATATGATTAGATTTTGAATTTGGGTTTAAGATTTGAGTCCATCACACACTATTACTCATTTTAACTATTGTCCACAAATTTCTCAAATTAACACAAATTATTTTAGTCTATTTATCTCTTAAAGTAGACTCTTATTTGGTCTCTTTAATTCGAGAAATTCAGTGAAATTTGTGGCATTCATTTTTTGTATCAGTAATACGACATATATAATAACGCACAATTACTTATTTTTTCTTAAACGGACGTTTTTTAAAGATTTTCTTAGGTCCTTTTCGTCTCGATTTCGGGTTATAAACAGGAGCTTCACCCAATTCTGCCGGTACCGGAATTTTATAGACTTCCTTCTCAATCAAATCTTCAATACTCTTAAAGTCCATCTGATCTTTTTCGGTAATAAAGGTCAAAGCAACCCCTTCAGAAGCAGCACGAGCAGTACGTCCAACTCTATGCACGTAATCTTCAGCATCTCTAGGTACATCGAAATTAATTACCAAATCGATTGAATCAATATCAATACCACGTGCAATAATATCAGTAGCTACTAGAATTTGATATTTTTTGTTTCTGAAGCCTCTTAGAACTTCTTCACGTTCGTTTTGTTCTAAATCAGAATGAATACCTTCAACTGCAAATTTCTGACGTTTTAACTCCTTAGTCATCGCCTTAACATTCAACTTAGTTGAAGAAAAGATAATAACAGATTTGACGTCTTTATCTTTAAGTAAGGTTCCAATCAAAGGAATCTTTTGAGTATCGTAAACCATATAAGCCGCCTGCAAAACACCTTCAGCTGGTTTCGATATGGCGATATTAATACTCTCAGGGTTCACCATGATGCTGCTTGCCATTTTTCGCATTTGATCTGGCATGGTAGCTGAGAACATCAAATTTTGGCGCTCCTTTGGTAGGTGATTTACAATTTGCATCAAATCTTCGTAGAATCCCATATCCAACATTCTATCTGCCTCATCAAGAATCAAGTGCTTTACTTGTTTGGTATTCACATAACCCAAATTCAAGTGAGAGATCAAACGACCTGGAGTTGCGATAATCACATCTGCACCAGTCATCAATCCCGTTTTCTGCTGATCCCAAACCGATGAATCGCCACCTCCATAAACTGAAAGTGATGAAATTGAAAGGAAATAAGCGAAACCTTGCATTTGTTGGTCAATTTGCAAAGCTAATTCACGAGTAGGAACCAATATCAAGGTACTGAATCCGTCAATTTTATGTCTTTGGATTTTATCCATGATTGGCAACAAATAGGCCGCAGTTTTACCCGTACCCGTTTGTGCACAAACGATTAAATCCTTATTATCGATAATTTGTGGTATAGCCAACTCCTGAACAGGAGAAGGTGTTTCGAAGCCCATAGCATCAAGGCCATCCATGATGTCGGGACAAAAGTCAAATTCTGAAAATTTCAAGCTTTCTGAAAAATTATAATATGAATACTCTGAAATATGAGACTGAGTTTTCTTCAATTTTCTAGCTTCCATGACTTACAGAACCCATCTCACAATATAAAACCTAATCGATGTCTTAATAGTCGTCTGTCAATTTGCTTTGACCACTTTTTAAGATCTATCCGAAGATACAAAAAAGAATTGAAACGCATCATAAGACAGCTTCATCCAACTCTTCTCCTCATTCTTTGATTGAAGTTTGGCTTAATAAAAAAGCCAAACTCAAATCCCTATTTCTTACTCCACGTACAATACTAATCCTTTCAGGTAATCTCCTTCAGGATGGAAAATATTTACGGGATGATCGGCTGGCTGATTCAATTGATGAAGGATTCGAACACGACGTCCAGCATTAGCTGCTGCAACAAAAACAGCTTTTTTGAATTCTTCTTTACTCACTGCTTGCGAACAAGAAAAAGTAAACATGATTCCCCCTTTTTTAATGGCTTGGAAACCTTTCAAGTTTAATCGCTTGTAACCTTTAAGCGCATTTGACAAAACTTTCTTATGCTTTGCAAATGCAGGAGGATCTAAAACGATTAAGTCATATTTCTGATCAGAATCATCCAAATATTTAAAAGCATCAGTAGCAAATGCCTCATGTCTCTTATCATCTGGAAAATTCAATTCAACATTTTCATTGGTTATCTCAATAGCTCTTGCTGAGCTATCAACCGAGTGAACCAAATTAGCTCCACCTCGCATGGCATAAAATGAGAAACCGCCTGTGTAACAGAACATATTCAATACAGAACGCCCTTTTGAATAACGCTCCAATAAAGATCTGTTTTCACGTTGATCGATAAAGAAACCTGTCTTCTGTCCTTCTAACCAATCAACTTTAAATTTCAAGCCATTTTCCAGAGCTGTAAAATCCTTAGTTTCTCCCAATAAGTATTCATTAGTTGGTTCTATTCCTGATTTGAAAGGAATAGTACCTTCTGATTTATCGTAAACGGCAATCAACTCATCTCCTAAAACTTCTTTTAAGGCTTCAGCTATTTCAGCACGATGCAAATACATACCCACCGAGTGAGCTTGAATGACAGCAGTACCTGCATAAAAGTCAACAATTAAACCTGGTAAATTGTCACCTTCACCATGTACCAAACGACACACATTATTATTCTCAATACCTAACAAACCAATTTCACGACGAACACGACAAGCAGAAGCTAATCTTTCAACCCAAAAGTCTTTATTTATCTCAACAGGCTCGAAACTTAAAATACGAACAACAATAGAACCAATAGCAATATGTCCTAGTGCTAAAAATTCATCATCATCACTGTAAACCGATACCAAATCCCCTTCTTCTAAACCTTCGTCAACACGAGCAACAGCCCCTGAAAAAATCCACGGATGAAAACGTTTAATCGCGTTTTCTTTATCTTTCTTTAATACAACTTTGGGATAACTAATCATGAAAATTCTTATTTGTAATTGACTGAAGCAAAAGCTTAAGTCCGTTTTATTTTAATTCTTAATGTGGAAAGCCAAATTAAATTATCTAGCAATACTCTCTTTTAGAGCATTGTAGATCTCTAATGAAACCCATGCGTCGGTTGCAGCATATCGCAATTGTCCTACGCTCAATTCGACAGCTTCCCAATTTGAAACCTGCTGCCGTTTCGAAATTCTAATTTTTAAAACGATAGCAGCTAGCTTTTTAAGCGAAAAATTCTCTATTCCAAAACTAGATACGTATTGCTGAAGTTCTAAAAATGAGTTGCCATCAAAATCGTTAATATCTTGTAAACCTCTGATATCATCCTTAATGGCTGCACCTACTTTTATAATTTCAGGATCGCTTAACAAATCGATGATCGGAAAAGGCAGACCAATTCGGTTCAATCGAAATAAGAAACTCTTTTCAAAACTTGATAGTTGTAATAGAGCTACAGGATTTACATTCCCTTTCGTAAAAGAGGGTTTAGTCTCTGTATCGAATCCCAGAACAGGAAATTGCTTTAAATAGTCAACTGCTTCTTCCAAGCCTTCATTACTATCTATTATTACAATTTCACCTTCGAAAGCTTCTAAAGGGAGTTCATTAATTTCTTCTTTTGTTATACTCTTCTGAAAACTGATCATTCTATATATTTTTCATCGTCCGCTGATCATCTGCAGGCTGGTCATGTTATATGCTAACTGATAGCTAATCTTCTTGTTCTCCCCACTGCTGTTGGCGCTGTGAGAAAATTGACTGACTCATATCCAATCTATCACTCGATGATGATCCTTGATCATTCAAATCATCTTCCATTTTTTCTGGATGAGCTATTAGATAATGTATTGCTCTCAATGAGTTGACAATTGCTTGTCCCCAATGTTGGTAGAAATTATTATTCAAATCCCAAAGTGCATCATTCATTATCTCAACACTTGCAATACGATATGAGGTTAAAAAATCCTTAAGATCTTGATAGATATCAGCAAAGTTCTCGGAAATAGAGGCAACAATTGGCTCATCGCTATCACGCATACCGTCATCAAAGACTTCAAGGTATTCGTCATTTGCGCCCATCTTTTCAATCACTGCAGTTCTAATATATTCCCAATCACCTTCGCCTATAAACTTCTCTATCTCTCCTTCAAACTCATTCTCAACTTTTGGTAATAAACTTGCCTTTAAATATAGCAAAGGCAATAGTTTTTGCGAACGATCAATAAAATCCATTTTTGAAATTTTACCACTAGATTCCAAGAGTATACAAAACTCGTTGGCAACTGTCACAAATTCTATGGTATTCTTATCGTAAACCTGATGTTCAAAATTATCTTCCATCTCTCAAATTATAGTGTAATCATGCAAAATTAATAAGATTTTGACAATAATGATTGATCTGGATACAATTCTCACAGATTCAAGCCAATCGAATCTTATCATCTTGGGAAGTTTTAAGCTCATCATTGTCCATCATGATGCGAATAACTTCCAAAAGTTTCTTTTCAGGATATTGGCTAGCCTCTACTAATTCATAGACTGAACTTTCTTCTTTAGCCAAAACATTCTTCACCTCTGACTGAATTAGCTGATACATTTTGTTTTCAATCTCGTCATCCTTTTCCTTACAGACGTCGCATTCTCCGCAGACTGGAGCATTCAATTGTCCAAAATATTCCAACAATATTTTAGATCGACAAGTCTCTGTTGATTCTGCGTAAGATATCACAGAATTAATCTTCTCTTCAAACTTTTCTTTTCTATTCTGATACACCTCCTTAGTAAATTTCAAATACTGCTGGGGTAATCGCTCTTGGGTATATATAATGAATGGCGTTTTTTTCCTTGGAATATATTTTATAATACCATGCTGAGACAAATCTTTCAAATTGTCAATCAAAATCTTCACATTAATTTTCTTTCTGTAAGCCAGAGAATCTAAATTCACAGGCACAAAATCGGTAAACAAGCCTGTATAAGTTCTAAGAAGCAGTTTTATAAATTCATCTTGTTGCTTATTTTCCAATTGATATCGATATAAATCGTCTCGATTAATCGCAAAATATAATTTTGTTGAATGCTCTAAATCATCCGTGATTTCCAGATAGCCGGCTCGCTGCAATATTTTAAGACTATTAAAGGCATGCAGAACATTAAATTTAAATTTCTGACAGAAAAGTGCCAAGTTAAAATCAAAGACGGCATCTTTACCTGCACCTTCGGCAATTTGCAAGAAATTACCAACTGCCTGATAAACTCTCTTTACAGTATCAATCTCTGGATACGATGTTTTTATTCTTTTAAGCAGTTGAACTTTATCGGGATTCGAATAAAGCATGACCGCGTAGGCTCTTTTCCCATCACGACCTGCACGCCCAGCTTCCTGAAAGTAAGCTTCCAATGTATCGGGTAAGTCGAGATGAACAACTGTTCGAACATCAGATTTATCGATCCCCATTCCAAAAGCATTAGTTGCAACCATGACTTGAACTTTCCCTTCTCTCCATCTCTCCTGTCTCATATCCTTAACGGCATTATCGAGACCCGCATGATAAAACTCAGCCTTAACCTGGTTTTGTTTCAAGAATTCAGCAATATCCTTACATTTCTTCCTACTCCTTGCATAAACAACAGAACTTCCTGTCAGTTTTCTAAGGATTTTTAACAGATAACGATTTTTATCTTCGACATGCCTTACTAAATAGGATAAATTAGAACGCTCGAAACTTTTTCTGAAAACATTTTTCTTGGCAAATCCTAATCGATCCTGAATATCGTCTACAACCTCTGGTGTTGCCGTAGCAGTAAGTGCCAAAACAGGCACATCTGGCAATAATTCTCGTAATTGAATGATTTTAAGATATGATGGGCGAAAATCATAGCCCCATTGAGAAATACAATGTGATTCATCTATAGCGATCAAACACACTTTCATGCTCAAAAGCTTTTCTTGAAAAACTGCAGTCCTAATTCTCTCAGGCGATATATATAGAAACTTATTATTACCATAAAGGCACTTGTTCAAAATCACTTCAATCTCGTCTCGAGTTAGCCCAGAATAAATCAATTCAGCCTTAATCCCTTTTTCTTTAAGGTTAAAAACCTGATCCTTCATTAAAGCAACCAAAGGAGATACCACAAGACAAAGTCCATCCATAGTAAGAGTGGGAACCTGAAAAGTCAAAGACTTCCCTCCCCCTGTTGGCATTAAGCCCAAAGTATCACGACCTTCAGCTACAGATTGAATGATATCCTCTTGTAAAGGACGAAATTCATCGTAACCCCAATATTTTTTTAATACTTTGTGGTATACACTCATTTAACTCGGAATTTCAATACATTGCTTTTCTGTAAAGCAAATCACCCCTAATAACAAAGGGGTTTAGAATTATTTTAAAGATTTAATATACAGATAAAACATCAATACAAATACCCTAAACAGACAATATATTCGTACAAATCTAAACATCTAGAATCAATTAACACTTTTTTAGATTATTGAACAAGACTTATCACACTATTTTTTCGTATTTTCGCATGCAATTTAAATCTAAAATTATTGCATAATGTCATTCGTATCTGATAAGATTGTTTCCGATGTATAAACATTAAAATTGGCAATTAATCTTAAGACTGATTGCGATAATATTTGAGCCAAAACATATTAAAGCCTAACTATGACAAGAAATATCATCTTACTTATTATTCTTCTAGGATTTATATCATGTAACTCAAAAAACACCCTCGATAATCCTACTGTAGCAAAAGTTGATGATTCTTACTTGTATCTAAATAAAATAAGAGAGCTTATCCCTAATAATAGCTCAAAAGAGGATAGCATTAGAATCTCTCAGAATTATATCCATCAATGGATAAAAAAACAGCTTCTTGTGTCAAGAGCTGAACTCAACCTTACAAACGAAGATCAAGATGTAGAAGAAATGGTCGAAGATTTCCGCTCATCACTCATCATACATAAGTACCAACAGCATTTAATCGAGCAAAAACTAGATACGATCGTTTCACACGCCGAAATTGATAAATATTACCGTGATTATCCTGGCAATTTTCTATTAAACCGTAATATTGTCAAGGCGGTTTATATTAAGATTCCTAAACCTCTTCCTCAAGCTAAAAAGATCAAACAGATCTATAAATTAAAGAAAGATACAGATTGGGATAAATTAGAGGACTACTGCTTTCAAAATGCCACAAAATTTGATAATTTTAGCGAGCAATGGATTTATTCTCAAAACTTACTTAGTCAGACACCCATTAAGGTTGGAAACGAAGAACGTTTTCTAAGAAGAAATAAATACTTCGAAGCTGAGGATAGTACATTTCATTATTTAATAAATATTCAAGATTATAAACTAAAAAAGGAGATCGCTCCTCTTTCATTTGTAAACAAGGATATAAGAAAAATCATTATCAACAAGAGAAAAATACAGTTTATTAAAAACATGGAGGAAAGTATCTTTAGGGATGCCGAATCGAAAAACAAATTCAAAATTTACTAAACTATCACATATGCGCAACATTATTTTTAAAGTCTGCATGTCAATAGCCTTATTGGCTATCGTTTGTACAACGAGTCAAGCACAGGATAATTCGATTGATAAGATTATTGCTGTCGTGGGCGATCAAGTTGTCTTAAAATCAGACGTAGAAGACCGTTTCCTAGGCTTAAAAGCTCAGGGGTACCAAGCTGGAAGTGTAGATTTAAAGTCTGAAATTTTTGAAGATCTTTTGATTGAAAAATTGATGATTGCACAGGCACAAGTAGATAGTATCGAAGTTACAGAGCAAGAAGTTGAAAACGATTTACAGCGTAAAATCGAGATGTATATTCGACAAATGGGTTCAAAAGAAAGACTCGAGCAATATTTTAAGAAAAGCATTTCTGATATGAAGAATCAGTTACGTGATATAACTCGTAACGACAAAATCAAACAGAAAATGCAAGCAGAGATTACAAAGAATATTTCAGCAACCCCAGCTGAAGTTCGTGATCTTTATAGCAAAATCTCTCAAGATAGTTTACCTATTATTCCTGGTGAATTACAAATCCAGCAAATCAGCAAAAGCCCTGAAGTTACCGATGCTGAAAAAGATAGAATCCGTGAAAAACTAAGAAATTTCCGTGATAGAGTTATGAAGGGTGAGAGTTTTGCAACTCTAGCCGTTCTTTACTCCGAAGATCCAGGTAGTGCACAGCGTGGAGGTGAATTAGGTTTTACTCCAAGAGCCAACCTTGTTCCTGAATTTGCCAATGAAGCTTTCAACTTGAAAGCAGGAAAAATATCTAAGATTGTAGAATCTGAGTATGGATTTCACATCATTCAGCTTATCGACCGTAAAGGAGAACGTATTAATGTTCGTCATATTCTTCTAAAACCTCGAATTAAACAAGAAGATAGAACTAAAGCAACTGAAATACTGGATAGTATAGCTGATATGGTTCGTAACGACAAAATTAAGTTTGAAGAAGCTGCGTTCTATTATTCAGATGATAAGGATACAAAAAACAATGGTGGTTTAATTGTAAACCCAAATAACGCCAGCTCAAAATTCACAAAAGAAGGTTTACCTCCATCAATTGCTAAAGCCGTAAACAAGCTTAAAGTTGGTGAAATCTCAGAAGCTTTCCTTGATGATCAAAGAGGACAAGAGACTTACAAAGTCATTAAAATTAAGTCACAGACAAAACCTCATAAAGCAAATTTAGCTGATGACTGGAGCCAGTTTGAAAACATGCTTAGGCAGCAGAAACAACAAAGCCTATTGAACAAATGGATCAGCGAAAAACAATCATCAACATATATCAGTATTGATGATTCATATAAGAATTCTAAATTCAGATTCAAGAACTGGATTAAGTAATATTTAGACATCCAAAAATCAGACACAGCTGTAGTTGTGTCTGATTCTTTGTTTTGTTATTTATGAAAATTTAAATTTTCTGTGATGAATTTTAAAACTGAAGTTGAGGCTGCGAATGCCTTAAAAAGCAAATATGAAGCCTTGCTTTCCGAGATCAAAAAAAAGATATACGGTCAGGATGATATCATCAAACAAGTCTTAATTTCTGTTTTCAGTAATGGACACTGCCTTTTGGTAGGCGTACCAGGGCTAGCAAAAACATTACTGGTTAATACCATTTCTCAAGCTCTGGATTTAAAGTACCAACGTATTCAGTTTACGCCTGATTTAATGCCTTCAGACATTATTGGAACTGAGATTCTAAACAGCGACAGACAATTCAAATTTATTCAAGGTCCATTGTTTGCCAATATTATTCTGGCGGACGAAATTAACCGTACACCTCCTAAAACTCAATCAGCTCTGCTTGAAGCAATGCAAGAGAAGGAAGTAACAGTTAATGGTAAAAATTACCAGCTCGACAAACCATTCTTTGTCCTTGCTACTCAGAATCCAATTGAGCAAGAAGGCACTTATCCTTTACCTGAAGCTCAGCTTGACCGTTTCATGTTTAGTATCTATCTTGACTATCCAAGCTTTGAAGATGAAATCAGTATTGTTGAAAATACAACCTCGGGAAAGACCTTTGAAATTGACAAGATCATGTCTGCTCAGGAAATTAGCTATTATCAAGCTTTGATTCAAAAAGTACCTATTAACAAAAATGTATTGGAATATGCAGTTAAGTTAGCTGCAAAATCACGTCCCAATACGGAACATGCAAGTGCAATAACAAATAAATACATCAATTGGGGAGCTGGACCTAGAGCTTCACAGTATTTGGTTATTGGTGCCAAAGCTCACGCTATAATATCTGGCAAATATTCTCCAGATATCGAAGATGTGAAGGCGGTAGCCGTTTCAATTCTTCGTCATAGAATCATGAAAAACTACAAAGCCGAAGCAGAAGGAGTCAGCATTGAAAATATCATTGAAGAGCTTCTTAATTAAAGCTCGATTAATAATATTCTATTAAAAAACACTTTTCATTCCTAAGTTATCATCAATGGCCAACATTGTAAAAAAATACTTGCCCCTTATATTATTAATACTGATTTTAGTTCCTAGCAGCTCATGGGGACAAAAGAAATCAAAAATTGATATCAAAAATTCAAATTTTTTAAAAATTGACAATAATATCAATCCTGATATAACCAAATTGATTGGCGATGTTTTTCTGACGCATCAAAACGTAAAAATGTATTGCGATAGTGCTTATAACAACGAGACGAGAAATGAGTTCGAAGCATTTGGTCATGTACATATCATCAATGCAGATACTGTTCACATCTATAGTGATTATTTGAAATACAATGGCAATAATCGTTTAGCTGAATTGCATCATAATGTAATCCTAAAAAATCAGAGCGTAGAGTTAAAAACGGATAAACTTGATTACGATATGGATCTAAATATTGGATACTACGATCAGGGTGGAACCATTGTTGATTCTACAAATGTTTTAACGAGTATAATTGGACGCTATTACACCGAGCAAGATCTTTTCTTCTTTAAGGATAGTGTTGTGCTTGAAAATACCGATTACACCTTATACTCTGACACAATGCAATATATAACAGTTAATAAAACTGTAAATATTCTTGGACCAACCCGTATTGTTAGTGAGAAAGAAACACTTTATAGTGAATCTGGTTGGTATAACACACAAACGGGCATTTCGCACTTACTGAAAAATAACATAGTAAACAGAGATACATACCAAATAAAAGGTGATAGCATTTATCTTGACAAGCACACTGAACTTGCTAAAATATTTAGAAATATTGAGCTTCAAGATACCATTAACAAACTCATTTTAAGAGGCCATTACTTGGAGATGCATCAGGATACCGAAGAAGCCTTTTTAACGGATTCGGCACTCTTCATTCATGTAGGCGAACCAGATAGTCTCTTCTTACATTCAGATACCATTCGAATTAAAAAAGACACAAATGGCTTCAATAGAATATTTGCCTATAATAAGGTTAAATTTTTCCAAAAAAATTTACAAGGGAAATGCGATTCTTTGAGTATTTCGCTTCAGGATTCAACCATGAGAATGTTTAATGATCCTATTATTTGGGCACAAGGCAATCAAGTTACAGCAGATTCTATCAGCATTGAAAGTCAAAACAATGCCATTAAATACCTTCACTTCAGAACCAATGCCTTTCTATGCTCAAGAGAGGATAGTACGCTTTACAACCAGATAAAGGGTCGTAATATGCTTGGGTATGTCGACAATAATAATCTTGACAAACTAGACATTATTGGTAATGGTGAAACTCTATACTTCCCACGAGATGAGCATAATATTATCATTGGGATGAATGTAGCAAAGAGTAGTAAAATAAGTATTAATATTAAGGGGAAGAAGATAGAACAGATCCTATTTACAAAAAAACCAGATGGTAATATGTACCCACTGTTTGATATTATAAATCAAAAACGTTTCCTAAAAGATTTTGAATGGAGAGACCAGCTTCGCGCAAAAACAAAAGATGATATCTTCATTTGGGAGTCTGCCATCGTAAAACTCCAAAAGAAACTCGAAAAACGATTAAAAAAAGTAATTGAAGAAGAAATGAAGGAGTAGTTCCTAAATCGAAAATAAGGGTATAAAAAAAACGTGAGATTTAGAATCTCACGTTTTTTTTTTAATATTCGTCTTCGTTGAATAGAAAATCTCCTTTGCTTGGATAATCGGGCCAAATATCTTCAATGCTCTCATACACATCCCCTTCGTCCTCTATCTCTTGCAAATTCTCGATCACTTCTAATGGCGCTCCCGAACGAATTGAAAAATCAATTAATTCATCTTTAGATGCTGGCCATGGCGCATCTTCTAGCTTTGTAGCTAATTCAAGGGTCCAATACATAGTCTTATTTTTGCTTTTTTTACAGTTTGCGAATATAATTTTTTTTTTTGAATTTACAAGTTTGTCTCCCACTTAATTTCTTCCTTACCCATATCGATCAAAACCTTTCGGGAAAGAATAAATAAATAATCTGATAATCTATTTATATATTTCAATAATAATGGATTAACATCAACTTCGGCAGAAAGCTGGTTAGCACGACGTTCAGCTCTACGACATACTGTACGAGCTATATGACAATAAGCATTAAGAGGATGACCACCAGGTAAAACGAAATTGTTTAACTCAGGCAAGCTCTCATCCATTCTATCCATCTCATTTTCCAACAATTTGATATCATCTTCAACAATAATTAATTTTTCTTTTAGATCAGACTTAGTATCATCAGTTGCTAAGCGAGAACCTATTAAAAATAATTTATTTTGAATCAAAAGTAAAATCTCACTCGACTTTGTTTCAATTTCGTGAGATCGAATCAGTCCAATATATGAATTTAACTCATCCACAGTACCATAAGCTTCGAGACGTAAATGATGCTTAGGCACTCGAGTTCCACCAATTAAGCCAGTGGTTCCAGAATCACCTGTTTTAGTATATACTTTAAACTTAGTCATGATTGTATTTTAAGTCGCTATTAGAAGATAAGATCAATTTCAATTATCATTTTTTCTATCAGCTACACAAAGATAAAATTTAGACTCACATTTCATAACAAATTATCAAAGATTTTATATTAATAATTCACAGCTATTTATATGAGCTAGAACTTAGATTATGGTCTTGCTTTTTCAATCCCTCTCTAGCAATTAATATCCCGACATCAAATAAATCCAAACTCACATTAAACCGTTCCAGTTTTATCAAACGCTTCCATAACAAATTCCTTTCTTCTTCTTTATTTATGTTTTCGATGATAAGAAAAGATTCCTTATTCAAATATTTATCTATATTTTTTTCGAATTCTAACAATACTTCAGATGCTACTGTTCTTGATATTTGAATCAAATCAAAAGTTTGATTTTTACTTAATTCTAATTCAGAAAAACTAAGATTAAAAACGCCTTGTTCTTTTAAAATTGATTGTGCAAAATTACAAGCATACGTACGTGCTCCCAAACAAAACAAGTTCCGACGCGTATCAACTTTCACTAAAGTTGTCAAATTTAATCCTGAATCATCGCCTATAAAGGCTAAAGTTTTTGGGTTTGCAAAATTCACAATCCGAAATATAAAACGATTCAATTTTGTACAATCCTTCAAATGCTCAGATTCCGATTTCAACCATAATGCTTGTTCTCCATCCAAGGCTTCATCTAAAATCTTTTCTTTTAAAACCAAAAGCATATTCTGACGCTGTCTGTCTAGCTTTTTAAACGGATAGTAATGCATTTTAGCTTCTATCACATTTCTTACTAAATGATAGATATATGGAGAATCAATCCCAAAACCTCTATAATGCTTGGAAATTAGTCGTGTAAATCGTTTTTGCACTTGATACTTAAAGTGTGGCATCTAGCTATAATTTAAGATTCTAAGGTGAAGATAAAAAAAAGTATTAAAATCAATAAATAAGCAATTCAATAGTATTACTATTTTATTGTATTTTTGATTTTGTCAATCAAGATTCGTAAATCAAATTGGACTTAAATAATTAATCTGAGATTTGTTTTCACGGATTAGTTATATGAGATTTGCGACTTTGGATTCCACAACTAGAAATCAATAATTAAATGTCAGAGTTAGCAGGACAGGATATAAAATTTTTACCCGGAGTTGGCCCTAAAAAAGCTTTACTCTTAAAGCAGGAGCTCTCAGTACACAGCTATGAGGATTTGCTTTACCATTTCCCCTACAAATATATTGACAGAACCAAATTTTACAAAACCACTGAGATTCATTCAAAACTCCCTTACATACAAGTAAAGGGCAAAATTACCGATATGCAAACTATTGGTGAAAAACGCCAGCAACGTTTGGTTGCTAATTTTACTGATGGTCATGGAATAATAGAACTGGTGTGGTTTAAAGGAATAAAATTTGTTAAGTCAAGCATTAAAACCAATACAGAATACATCGTTTTTGGGAAACCTGCAGAATTTAATCACCATATAAATGTGGTGCATCCCGAATTAGAGGAATGCAAACCCAGCAAAGATAAAATCCAATCCTCATTACAGGCCTTCTACCCCACTTCTGAGAAAATGAAAGCTGGCTTTGTGAATTCGAAAGCCATTCACAAGTTTCAGGAAGCCATTTTAAATTCAGTGAATGGTAAAATCCCCGAAACACTTCCAGCCTATCTGGTAAAACATTTGAATTTAATTAATCTTCACGATGCGCTTTTACAGATTCATTTTCCTGAGGATGCTGAAATTCTTAAAAAAGCACAATACCGTTTAAAATTCGAAGAACTCTTCTATATTCAGTTGAATATTCTGAAAAAGAAGATGAAGAGAAAGATTCTCTATCAAGGGCATCAATTCATCAAGATTGGCGAATATTTTAATTCATTTTTCAAAAACAATCTTCCTTTTGAACTTACTAATGCTCAAAAAAGAGTTGTAAAAGAGATACGTAAAGAAGTAGGCCTTGGCAAACAAATGAACCGCCTTTTACAAGGTGATGTAGGAAGTGGTAAAACCTTAGTTGGATTAATGAGCATGCTTATGGCACTTGACAATGGTTGTCAGGCCTGCCTAATGGCACCCACTGAGATTTTAGCAAATCAGCACTTAGAAACCATAGCCGAATTTCTTGATGGTATTAATGTGAACTATGCCCTACTGACTGGCTCAACAAAAGCCAAAGACAGAAAGGTAATACATGAACATTTGCTTAGTGGTGAGCTTCAGATCATTATTGGGACACATGCTCTTCTCGAAGATATTGTACAATTCAAAAACCTGGGATTCGTAATCATTGATGAACAGCATCGCTTTGGAGTAGCACAACGCGCTAAATTATGGGCTAAGAATCCTATTCCGCCTCATATTTTGGTCATGACGGCAACCCCGATACCAAGAACTTTAGCCATGACGCTTTATGGTGATTTGGAAGTATCTGTTATTGATGAACTTCCTCCAGGTCGTAAACCGATTCAAACCGTTCATTATTTTGAGAACAAAAGACAAGAGGTTTACAAGTTCATGAAAAAGCAGATTGATTTGGGACGTCAGATCTATTTGGTTTACCCTATGATTAAGGAATCAGAGAAAATGGACTACAAAAACCTTGAGGAAGGTTATGAATCTGTTGCTAGCTTTTTCCCTCCTGAGAAGTATAGTATCAGTATGGTACATGGCAAAATGAAACCTGCTGAGAAAGATGCAGAGATGCAACGCTTTGCCAAGGGAGAAACTCAAATTATGGTAGCCACGACGGTAATTGAAGTTGGTGTAAATATACCCAATGCCTCGGTCATGATTATTGAAAGTACCGAACGATTCGGGCTATCTCAACTTCACCAACTTCGAGGACGTGTAGGTCGTGGAGGCGATCAATCCTACTGTATTCTCATGTCGGGCTACAAACTTTCGAATGAATCGAAAAAACGTATTGAAACCATGGTGAGAACCAATGATGGTTTCGAAATTGCCGAGGTAGACCTAAAACTTAGAGGACCTGGTGATATTGAAGGAACCCAGCAAAGTGGAATTGCCTACGATCTTAAAATAGCTAATCTGGCAAAGGATGGACAGATATTGCAGTATGCTCGAGACATTGCACAAAGCATACTCGACAAAGATCCTTTACTTGATAAAGAAATTAACTTTACTCTAGCTAAACAAGTTAAACGACTCAGTAAAGCACAATTCAACTGGAGTGTCATCAGCTAAAATCAAATTATATATCAAAATTAATAATATTCAATCCATTCTTCTATTTTGACTTTTGGATCATATCCTTTTAAAAAAAATAAACAAACCTATACACTATGAGAAAAATTACCCCATTTGTTTTAGTCTTCTTTTTTTGTGCTTTTTTAATGCCTCAGAAAGCGAAGTCTCAAGTCAATTTTGAGTTTGAAAATTCATTTGACAATATCAACTCACTCGATTCTGTAAGCGTATTTTCATCTGCCTTCGGTTTCGCTCGTATTGGAGGAGAAAACTACGCAGGAGTACGCCTTAATCCTGAGCTTCGTCTTGGAAAAGTAGGTGTCGGATTCGACATTCCTCTTTATTTCAATTTGGAAGATGGTAAAATGAACACCGACGAATTTAAAGGTGGAACTGGTTTGCTTCGAATGATTTCATACCTAAGCTATGGCCGTAAGAAAAAAGACCCTGTATATATTAAAGTTGGCCAGTTAAGAGGTGAACATGTGGGATACGGAAGCTTAGTAAATAACTACAGCAACTCGATGAGTTTCGAGAAGCGTAAAACGGGGATCAGCTACGATATCTGTATCAAAAAAATGTTTGGTGTAGAAGGTATGTATAGTGATTTCAACACAGGTTCTTTCAACCTTTTCGCTATTCGTCCATATGTAAGACCTTTTGGTGCCAGCGAAATACCTGTCATTAAAACCCTTGATATGGGTTTTACTTACGTGAAGGATAAGGATAAAAGTAAGCGTTACGATGAGAGCAACGACATCAACCACTTTCTTGAAGATGGCATGAGTGCTTGGAGTATTGACATGGGTATCACTTTAATTAATTCATCGGTTTTAAACCTGCAATGGTATGCTCACTATAGCCAATTGAGAAAAGTAGAGTCAGATAGTTTAAAAACTTATTTTACTGCACCAGAAACATTGGCTAGTTACGATAATGGTACGGGAATGGGTATTGGTTTAAATGCTAATTTGAAAGTCATTGGTAACTTGTTTAAATTAAATGCTCGTATTGAGCGCCTATGGTATAGCGATAATTATATGCCTCAATTTTTCGATGCCATGTATGAGTTAAACAAGGATGCTAAAATTGCTCAATTGGGAAGAGCTGAAAAGCAAGAAGGTATTTACGGCTCATTAAATGCAAGTATCTTGGATAAGATTATTATAGGGGGTAACCTTTTACTTCCTGATGATATCAGCGAAACATCACCTGCATTCTTACAGCTTCATTTAAGAACCAAAGATCTATTTGATAGAATCTTAATTGAAGGTAGTTATAGCAAAGGAAACTTAACCAGACTGAAGGATGCTTTGAAGTTTGATGAAAATTCACTTGCTCTTATGCGTTTTGCATATAAAGTTAGTCCTATCCTTTATACTGGTATTGATTACCGTTGGACTTGGATAGAAAAAGATAATGGCGAATACAAAATTGACAATTCGGTGATGCCTTATGTGGCTCTGAAATTCAATTTCTAAGATCATCAGAATAACACATAAAAGCGGAACTTGCATAATGCAGGTTCCGCTTTTTTCTTTTAAAACAAACCAACTATTTAATTTGAAGGGAAATACATTCACATGTCTTTTAATAAATATGAGATCAAACAATCAAAAACAATTCCACATTCTTGTAATTGAAAAGTCAAAACGAGCTTTTTAGCTTAAAATCATTCTAAATTGAAAAGCTTTTCAGGAATACTTAAAATAATGATTTTTTTCTCTAATTCCGCAAACCGACTGTGTCAAACACAGATAGATGAAAAATTGCTATCTCTAGTTTACAAAACAGGCGAAGTCCCTCTATTTAAACAAATAATAAATAAACTTACCTCTTAATGCTATCTGACCTAAAGTGTTATTTTTGCTGATGTGTGATGAAAATAATGGGAAATAAAGAGGCTTAAAAATCTGACTAATTACATGAAATACAGACGAATGACTCAAAAACCATTAAGATTTAACTTGAAATAAAATCACACAATTAATCATCGAGACTAATAAATGCAGAACAACAAGCAAATAGATCACGTCGGAACCATTACAAAAATAGAGAACGAGAAGATAACGGTCAGCATTTTAAATGTTTCGGCTTGTAGTGGCTGTCATGCCAAATCGGCTTGCTCTATGTCTGATATGAAAGAAAAAGACATCGACATTATTGACTATTCTACGGCTTTCAAACTTGACGAGAAAGTAAAAGTGGTTTATAGTGAATCCTTAGGATGGCTAGCTTTAGTTTTAGCCTATGTTCTTCCTTTTGTATTGGTCCTTATCACTCTATTTATTGCATCAGCATTTACTGACGAGCTTACAAGTGGTTTGTTGGCATTGGGCATATTATTACCTTATTATAGCCTGTTATATTTTTTTAAAGATCGACTTAAGAAAACGTTTTCGTTCACAATACACAAAATTGTAAATATTTAAAACAATGAATACTATAGTTATCACTATTCTTGCTTTGTGTGCTATTGGAGTTGCTGCGGCAATCATCCTTTACTTTGTAGCACAAAAATTCAAAGTGTATGAAGATCCTCGTATCGACGAGGTAGAAGAATCATTGCCTGCAGCAAACTGTGGAGGATGTGGTTATCCAGGATGTAGAGCTTTTGCCGAAGCATTGGTTAAGGCCGACGACATATCAAACCTTAACTGCCCTGTTGGTGGAGTCGCAGTCATGTCACATGTTGGTGCCCTTTTAGGACACGAAGTAAAAGCTGCTGATCCTACGGTTGCAGTTGTACGTTGTAACGGAACTTGTGACAACCGTCCTAAAACTAATGTTTACGATGGTGCCGCTTCTTGTACTATTGCCGCTTCTTTATATTCTGGAGATACAGGTTGTCAATATGGTTGCCTAGGCTTAGGCGAATGTGTTGATGCATGTAATTTCGATGCCATGTATATGGATAAAAAAACAGGATTACCTGTTATTATCGAAGACAAATGTGTGTCTTGTGGAGCATGTGTTAAAGCCTGTCCTAACAGCATTATTGAACTTAGAAAGAAAGGGCCTAAAAGCCGTCGTATTTTTGTTTCATGTGTGAACAAGGATAAAGGTGGTATCGCTAAGAAAGCTTGTTCTGTAGCTTGTATTGGTTGTGGAAAATGTGTGAAGGAATGTCCATTCGACGCCATTACACTTGAAAACAATTTGGCTTATATCGATTACGACAAATGTAAATTGTGTCGCAAGTGTGTGATCGTTTGCCCAACTCACGCTATTCACGAGTTGAACTTTCCACCTCGTAAAGAAAAGCCTGCGCTTAAACCTACAGCTGCAACTGTAAAACCAGTTGCGAAACCTGTAGCAAAGCCTGAAGCAGACACAGCTGTAAAAAGCGAAAATAAAGAAAACGGAACATCTGATAACAAATAAATAGGAGGACAATCAGTGTTAAAAACATTTTCAATAGGGGGTATTCATCCGGAAGAAAATAAACTTTCTGCCAAAAGTGCAATCCAAGAATTGCCAATCCCTAAAATTGCAACTATTCCAATTGCTCAACATATTGGAGCACCTGCTAAAGCTATCGTCAAAAAAGGCGATGAAGTTAAAGTAGGCCAAGTTATTGCTCAATCATCAGGTTTTGTATCTGCCAATATCCACTCTTCAGTATCGGGAACGGTATTTAAGGTTGACGATGTGATGGATGCAACGGGATTCCGTCGTACATCAATCATTATTAAAGTTGATGGCGATGAGTGGTTGGAGCATATCGACAGAAGTGAAGATCTTGCAACTGAAATAACTCACACCAAGGAAGAAATCATCAAACGCGTTGGCGATGCTGGTATCGTAGGTCTTGGTGGTGCAACTTTCCCTGCTCATGTTAAACTTTCGGTTCCTCCTGGTAAAACTGCTGAGGTGCTTATTATCAACGCTGTTGAGTGTGAGCCTTATTTGACTTCGGACCATAGAGTGATGCTTGAAAAAGCTGATCAAGTTATGGTTGGAATCCAAATTCTAATGAAAGCACTTGAGGTTAATAGAGCCATCATCGGTATTGAGAATAACAAGCCAGATGCTATCGCTCACATGACTCAGGTTGCAACAAAATACACAGGTATTGAAGTTTGTCCTTTAAAAACTCAATACCCTCAAGGTGGTGAAAAGCAATTGATTTCTGCAACTCTGAACCGTGAAGTTCCTTCGGGAGCTCTTCCTATTGAAGTAGGAGCTGTGGTTCAGAACGTAGGAACTGCATTTGCTGTTTACGAAGCGATTCAAAAGAACAAACCATTGTTCGAGCGTGTCGCTACAGTCACAGGTAAATCTTTAAAGAACCCGTCTAACTGGAAATTCAGAGTCGGTACACCTGTTAGCGATATTATCGAAGCTGCTGGTGGTTTACCAGAAGATACAGCTAAAATAGTAGGTGGTGGTCCAATGATGGGTAAAGCCTTAGTAAGCATTGATGTGCCTTTAACTAAAGGTAGCTCTGGTTTACTATTATTAGCTCAAGAAGAAACAGCTCGTAAGGCAACTAAAGCATGTATCCGTTGTGGTAAGTGTGTTTCGGTTTGTCCTATGGGATTAGAGCCATACTTACTTATGGTTTTAGCTGATAAAAAGGAATACGAGAGACTTGAGAACGATGCTGTAATGGATTGTATGGAATGTGGTTCTTGTAGTTTCACCTGCCCTGCAACTCGACCTCTTTTGGATTATATCCGATTGGGTAAAGGTAAGGTTGGTCAGATTATGAGAAGCCGTAAATAACAGAATTACGAATTGAGATCAACTCTTATTCTATTTCCCACATTCACTCATTTACAAATTAACTAATTACTATAAATATGAACACCAAAGTACTTATCGCACCATCTCCACATATACACAGTGGAGATTCCATACAAAAAAACATGTATGGTGTGGTTTTCGCGATGCTTCCGGCTCTTCTATTATCATTCTATTACTTTGGTTTGGGTTCCCTTATCGTTACCCTTACTGCCGTTGCATCATGTTACCTTTTCGAATTCTTAATTCAAAAATACTTACTTAATGTAGAGCCTTCTATTAAGGATGGTTCAGCTTTAATCACAGGTCTTCTTTTGGCATTTAATATGCCTGCAAACCTACCAATCTGGATCATCATTATTGGTGCTTTGGTTGCAATTGGTATTGGTAAAATGACCTTTGGAGGATTAGGAAACAACGTTTTTAATCCTGCTCTTGTGGGTCGTGTTTTCCTATTAATATCCTTCCCTGTTCAGATGACATCCTGGCCTAAAGCATTAGGTTTTAACACATCTTACTTAGATGCAGAAACTGGTGCTACACCTCTAGCTGTAATTAAAGAAGGATTGAACAAAGGTGATTCCTTAACGGATCTACTTGCTCAGCTTCCATCAAATATGGATATGTTCCTTGGGAATATGGGTGGTTCAATAGGTGAAGTTGCTGGAGCAGCTCTTGTTCTTGGATTGCTTTATATGTTGGTTAAAAAGATTATCACTTGGCATATTCCTGTATCAATTATTGGAACAGTCGTGATATTCTCTGGCATTCTAAATCTGGCTAATCCTGAAGCTTATGCAGGTCCTGCATTTCATATTCTAACAGGTGGTTTATTATTGGGTGCTATTTTTATGGCTACCGACTATGTGACTTCGCCTATGTCGAATAAGGGTATGTTGATTTACGGTATAGGAATTGGTATTCTAACCGTTGTGATCCGTGTATTCGGAGCTTATCCTGAAGGGGTATCATTTGCTATTCTAATCATGAATGGATTTGTGCCACTAATTAATGTATCTGTTAAACCTAAGCGTTTCGGCGAAAAAAGGAAATAATCATGGCTGGTAAAAAAGAATCTACATTTACAAATATGGTTCTGGTGTTGTTTATAATAACACTAGTAGCATCAGCTGCTTTGGGTGGGCTTTACGAACTAACCAAAGAACCAATTGCCGCAGCTAAGCTGGCAAAAAAATTAAAAGCTATTAAAGAGGTTGTTCCTGCTTTTGACAACAACCCTAGTGATGATGTATACAAAGTTGGAATCAACGAAAAAGATTCATTGGAATTTTATCCTGCAAAAATGGATGGGAAATTAGTTGGGACTGCAGTAAAAACATTCACCACACAAGGTTTCTCTGGCTATGTTTGGGTAATGGTGGGTTTTAAACCCGATGGTACCATCCAAAACTATTCGGTACTTGAGCACAAGGAAACACCTGGCTTGGGAACAAAAATGGCTGGTTGGTTTAAACAGACTGATCCTACTAAAGCAAAAGCTAGTATTATTGATAAGAATCCTAAAACATCTAAATTCATTGTGAGTAAAGATGGTGGTGATATCGATGCCATTACAGCAGCAACTATTAGTTCAAGAGCTTTCTTAGATGCTGTACAAACGGCATATAACGAGTATATGAAAAATCAAAAAGGAGGAAAGATAAATGACTAACTGGGAGAATTTTTCAAAAGGATTTTTTAAGGAGAATGCCGTTTTCGTATTACTTCTGGGTATGTGTCCAACATTGGGTGTCACCTCATCGGCCATCAATGGTTTGGGTATGGGATTGGCAACAACCTTCGTACTGATCATGTCGAATCTATTTATTTCAATGTTCAGTTCGTTCATTCCTGATAAAGTTAAGATTCCATCGTTTATTGTAATTATTGCAGCATTCGTAACCATGGTCGACTTGATAATGGCAGGATATGTGCCAGCGCTACACGAGCAATTGGGTGTGTTTATTCCACTTATTGTTGTAAACTGTGTGGTACTTGGACGTGCCGAAGCTTTTGCTTCTAAAAACAAGATGCTTCCTTCAATTATAGATGGTGCAGGTATGGGACTTGGTTTCTCTATGGCATTAACTCTATTGGGTTCAGTTCGTGAGTTGCTAGGTAGCGGAAAAGTTTTCGGCATCACCATATTCAACGAAACTTATGGCATGTTGATATTCGTGTTAGCTCCTGGAGCATTTATCGCATTGGGTTATCTGATTGCAATTATTAACCGATTAAGAAAAGCTTAAGGAGAAATAATCATGGAATTTATTTTAATTATTATATCAGCCATATTCGTTAATAACGTTGTATTGGCACAATTCCTTGGAATTTGTCCATTCCTTGGTGTATCGAAAAAAGTATCAACTGCTGTGGGTATGACAGGAGCCGTAACCTTTGTTATGATTCTGGCGACCATCGTCACCTATTTGATTCAAAAATATATATTGGATGCTTTTGGTATTGGTTTTATGCAAACCATCTCCTTTATTTTGGTGATTGCTGCCTTAGTACAATTGGTTGAGATTATCCTTAAAAAAGTAAGTCCTCCTTTGTATCAGGCATTAGGTGTGTTTCTACCATTGATCACAACTAACTGTGCGATTCTTGGTGTGGCTATTATGACCATTCAGAAAGACTACAACCTTTTAGAGGCAGTTGTGTTCTCTGGTGCTTCGGCTATCGGGTTTGGCCTTGCACTTGTATTGTTCGCAGGTATACGCGAACACCTAGACCTAATCGATTTGCCTAAAGGCATGAAAGGGACACCAGCTGCACTTGTTGTTGCAGGTTTACTAGCAATGGCCTTTATGGGATTCTCTGGAATCGTTTAACAAAAATTAAGGTTTTTCAAATTAATGTACTATATTCGTACATCATTTCAGCATTAACCTAAATCCCCATATAATCGTGCCCCGAGCACACTAAAAAATCAGCCAGTTCGAACTATCGAGCTGGCTGATTTTTTTTATACCCTATCACTCACAACATAAGATTTAGAGCTATTAGTGTTTAAAAATTAAACACTTATCAATAAAAAAATACAGCTTGATAAATAATTAGATACATTTATGGTTGTATTATGCTTATTTAAGCGCCTGTTTTTCAGGAAATAAAAATTGATATACCAGTTTAAAAACCAATCAAATACTATTAGATTATCAAACAATTCTCTTCATGAAATATTTTCTACTTGTAATTAGTCTTTTATTTCTTGTTAGTATCTCAAACGCAGAATATAGCGCCCCGAGAGATTCAAAAACGAACGTCGATAGTTTAAAAAGCTCTATTAAACATATAATAACAACAGACAATTCGTTAGGGCATGATAGTTTAATTACGCTAGTAGTTAAGAATAGAAGAGCTCTTAAAAATGATTTTAAGACCTACCTCCATATTCTTCGTAAAAAAATTGAACAAGCAAAGGACACAACAAACTTAACTGAGATATATTATAGAATTGGGGTTAACTATAGATACAAACATGCATACGATTCTGCTAAGTACTATTACTTAAAAGCTCTTCCTAACGCTAGATACATAAAAGACTATTATAAACTTGGAAGGCTGTATAACGAGTTAGGTGTAGTATGCAGAAAGACAGATCGTAATCAAGAAGCGATTATCTACTTTCTATCATCAATAAAAACGACTGAAAAAAGTGATAATAAATATGGTAAAGCTATTGCCGAAAATGGTATTGGTAATATTTACCTTGTACAAAAAGAATATCAAAAAGCCCTTTCCTATTTCAAAGAGTCCGAAAAATATGGACATAATAGTGATAACAATTACCATCTTGAAATTAGCTACGGCAATATAGGGGAAACATTTCTATATCTACAACAATACGACTCAGCAAAATACTATGTAGACAAATCACTTGCATTAGCAAAATTCAGAAATAACCCAATAGGTGTTGGGATATGCAATCAACTACTGGGGCAAATTAATATGTCGCAAAAGCAATATAAATTAGCATACATCTATTATGAAAAGGCTTTAAATTTACAACAAGAAAGAAACGATAAACGCTATTTAAGCACAATACTGGTTCATCATGGTAATGTTTGTGCTAAACTCGAACGCTACGAAGAAGCTGAGAAAAATTTACTAGAAGGAAGGACAATGTCCAGGAAGATTCATTCTATTAATAATATGATATTCTCCAATCAGATTCTTTACGAAGTATATTATAAAACAAGGCGTTTCAAAGAAGCTAGTGATGCCCTAAAGCTAAGCCAATCATACACCGATTCTTTATATAGTATGGAGAAAACTCGTGTTTTGAATGATTTAGAATTTCAATATCAATCAGAAAAAAAATCACAAGAGATTGAACTATTAAACACGAGGAATCAACTAACTGAGAAATCGGTAAAAATGCAGCGAAATCGATTCGGAGTTTTGCTCATATTTATTGCTGGTTTAGCTGCATTCTTTTATTATCGCTATCATAATAAACAAAAAATAACTCGTGAATTGCAAAGGCTTAATGAAATGAAATCTAAATTCTTCAGCAATATATCACACGAATTTAGAACCCCTCTAACTTTAATAAAAGGTCCTGTAGAGAAACTACTTGTAATTTCTCAATCAGAAGAACAAAAAGCCGATTTCCAGCTTATCTTGCGAAATTCTGACAGATTACTCTCCTTGGTCGATCAGTTATTAAATCTATCAAAAATTGATGCTGGTTATTTCTCTATATCATCTCAGAAAGGAAACTTGACTTCATTGTTAAAAGGCATATCAAATTCATTTAAATACCAAGCTTCTCAAAAAGAGATTAATTATGAGATCAAAATTGATGAGATTAAACTAGCTTGGTTCGACACAAATATTGTTGAGATAATTATTACAAATTTACTATCGAATGCTTTTAAGTTTGTTCCTAATAATGGAAGCATCCAAGTAAAAGTTGTAAATCAAAATGATCATTTAAAAATACATGTCGCAAATTCAGGCTGTACTTTAACAAGTAAAGAATTAACATGCATATTCGATCGTTTTTACCGTGCTGAAGGAACGGAACAGCAAGGTACTGGTGTAGGACTTTCACTAGTAAAGGAGTTATGCTCTCTTTACCGTGCACCAATCAGTGTTAATTGCTCAAGTGATCAAGTCATACATTTTGAATTAAACTTACCTATTTCTAAAGAACATTTCAATACTACAGAACTTGTTTTAACACCTCAAGAAAACCCCTCAATTTCAAATTATAATATATCTAATTCATATGATGAATCTCAAACAAATAGCGTTAGTAGTAATATAGAGACTCCTGTTTTACTAGTTGTTGAAGATAATTTTGATATGCGTCAATATATCAAATCAAACTTTAAAACTAAGTATAAAATTTTAGAAGCTGAAAATGGTGAGATAGGTATAAAACTGGCGTTAGAGCATATTCCTGACTTAATTATATCTGATGTAATGATGCCTAACATTGGAGGTGTAGAGCTCTGTAGGACTCTTAAATCGGACATAAAAACCAGTCATATTCCAATAATTCTATTAACCGCGAAAGTTGGTGACGAAAATGTGCTTGGTGGTTTAAAATCTGGTGCAGATGATTATATTACGAAACCCTTCAATGCTCAGACTCTAACAGTAAAAGTTGAAAATTTAATAAATTTAAGAAAAGGCTTACAAG
Organism: Ancylomarina sp. YFZ004; assembly: GCF_054254355.1. Lineage (NCBI taxonomy): Bacteria > Pseudomonadati > Bacteroidota > Bacteroidia > Marinilabiliales > Marinifilaceae > Ancylomarina > Ancylomarina sp. YFZ004. The sequence goes on along the minus strand of NZ_JBTCHQ010000010.1, from coordinate 141,133 downwards.
AAAAGTATCAAAAAGAACTTATAATAAACCCTTTAAACCTTGTTTTCAAATCTGAAGATGAGAAGTTTGCGAATACTCTACAAGAAATTTTAGATAAGTTTTTACCAGATCCGGAATTCTCTGTCGACCAGTTTTGTTCGGAAACGTGTATGAGTAGAACACAGCTACACAGAAAATTAAAAGCATTAACAGGATTATCGGCAACTGCGTTTATTCGTTCCCAGCGAATTAAACTAGCCGTTAATATGATGCTTAAACCTGATATTTCTATTAGCGATGTTTGTTTTGCCACAGGCTTTAATGATACATCGTATTTTTCAAAATGTTTTAAAGAAATACAAGGACAAACTCCAACCGAGTACATTAAAATGAATACTGAGACAAACTGTCAACATTCATCATAGCTTTTGAAACATTTGTAATAGTAAGATCTATTTTATCAGCCCATCTTTGTACTAAGCAAAGACAAAAAGTATGGCAGATAAAATATACATGCTAAAATTGTGTTTAAACACTCCAGAAAAAGGATTCGCTGATAGACTAACTAGAATTATCGAAGAACACATTTGTGATTCAGATTTTAGTGTTAATCTCTTCTCTAATATGATGCATATGAGCCGCACTCAGCTGCATCGTAAATTAAAAAAAACCACTGGCCTTTCTACAACAGAATTTATACGTCAACAACGAATTCAATTGGCACAGTTAATTCTAAGCTCAACCTCACTCCCAATATCACAAGTAAGCATTTTAGTAGGATTTAACGATCCATCCTATTTCAGCCAGTGTTTTAAGAACATTACAGGTATACTCCCATCTAAATACATCAAGAACACCTAAAAATGGGCAATTGTAACATACAATATAACTTTAGGAACATTTGTTATAGTCGTTTTCATCACCCTATTTCTTTCTCGCTTAAGCTTATCTTAATACAGACTCATTTAAAACAACCTGTTTTTAATGCAAATATAAGATTGGAACATATATCCGGTTGATTGCAACATTTGTCCTAAAGCAGAGTGTCTATTGCCCTTAAATTTGTTCTATCGGATTATAACTAAAAACCAATCTCATGAAAAAATTAGTAGCCATAGTATTCCTACTTGTATTTAGTTTCAGTTTGACTCAAGCTCAAATCGTAGATCCTGAAAAAGTTGTTAAAAAGCAAGGCACTAAACGAACTAATAAAAAGATAGAAAAAGGTGTTGATAAAGGTTTTGATAAAATAGAAGAAGGTATTGGACGTCTTTTTGGTAAAAAAAAGAAGAAGAAGAAAAAAGAAAAACAATCCACTCAAGATGCCAATGAAATCAATATACAAAAACAAACTGCAGAACGTCAAACAGCTAATAAACCAAATGTAGTTTGGAACAAGTTTGATTTTGTTCCTGGTGATGTTGTGATTTTTGAAGATGGACCCAGTGCCGATGAAGAAAATGGTGAATTCCCTAGTCGTTGGGATTTAATAGGAGGAGTTACTGAAATTGCACAGGTTGATGGTGATAATGTTATCCTATTTTCTGCAAATGGTCACACGCAAGGGATTATCCCATATTTGAAAAACTCAAAAGAAGATTATTTGCCCGAAATATTTACTATTGAGTTTGATGCTCATTTTAATCCTAACATATATAATGAGCGATACTATGTAAATTTCTATGACAAGAAAAATCAAAAATACGGGAATAATAAAAGCTTAACAGTATATGTAAATGGCTTACGTATTGATCAAAGTGAAAAAAATTATCCTGGAAAGAATAGAGGTAATCGGGATGAGATTGGTGGTTGGCGTCATATTTCTATTGCTTTTACCAAAGGCAAACTAAAAATTTATATGGATGATACACGATTAATAAATATACCTCATTATGAGGCGAATCCAACAGGTTTATCATTAGTTGGAACATATGACAATTTATATATTAAAAACATTCGAATAGCAAAAGGAGGTGTTAAGTATTACGATCGCGTTCTACAAGATGGTAAAATTATTTGCAATGGCATTCGTTTCGATGTTAACAAAGCCAGCTTAAAGCCTGAGTCAATGGGGCCGATTAATAAAATTCATCAATTACTTCAAAAAAAACCGGACTTAAACTTTAGTGTGGAAGGTCATACAGATAGCGATGGCGACGATTCTTCAAACAAAAGTTTATCTGAAGCAAGAGCTAAAGTTGTTATGGAGAAATTGATTCAGATGGGTATCACATCAAATAGGTTAAAATACACCGGATTCGGTGAAGGCAAACCATTAGATAATAACAGTACTCCCGAAGGCAAAGCGAATAACCGAAGAGTAGAGTTTGTGAAATTTACAGGCAATACCTCATCATCTTTAAACATTGACAATAGCAATTCAGCTTTTGATAAATTAAATAGAAAAAGTATTGGAGACAAGTTGGAAACTTTACCTAATGATCGCATTCAAGTTTCTATTCCTTCGGGAGTTCTACTGGATATTGGGACCATTATTGGGTATGCTACAAAAGACGGTAGAGTAGGAAAAATGGAATTTTTAAATATAGATAAAAACGACAATTACAAACTCACTGTAAAATATGTAACCTACAATTTTAACGGATCAGTTTACAGCCAATCAGATCATTTAGAAATTCAGGGAACTCAAAATTGTGATTTGGATGATGGAACTACCGAAGGTGTCACCTCAAAAAACAAAGATTTTAGACTTGGCAGAACCAACAAAACAAACACTGTTATATGGTCGGGTGAAGAGTCAATTCTTAGAGTCTTAAAATAAATTGCAGAATAACCTAAACTAGATAAACACCTATTTACTGAATCTACAGCACGCATTCTAAATAGGAATTAATAATTATTTAAAATATACAAATATGAAAAATCTAATCTTAACAGCATTCATTTTAGTAACGACATGTTTCGTATTCACATCTTGCGATAAGGATGACAGTCCTGATGATAAAAGTATTAAACGTTACAATGTAGAGTCTGGTATAATCAAATATTCAACAACAATATCGGGGACAAGCTCATACACAACTTTTACAGGTACAGGAACGGATCAATTATATTTTAAGAATTGGGGAGCTCTTGAACTAGCTAATGAGGAACGCACAGAAACATCTGTATCAACTATGCCATATACTGGTGAAGTAATTACAGAAACTAACATTATTCATAACACAGTTAAAATTGACAATGAGATGATTTACATAGTAGACTATGAAACTATGAAAATTTACTCTCAGGAAAACCCACATATTGAGTTCATGAGATTATATGATTATGATGCCCTTGAAGCTGGAAAAAAAATGCTTGAGTCGTTGGGTGGAGTACAATTAGACAACGAAGATTTCATGGGATATGATTGCGAAGTATGGACTGCCATGGGATCAAAGCAATGGGTTTATAAGGGTATCACCCTTAAAATAATAACAACATTAGCTGGTATAACAATTACTAAAGAGGCTACAGATATAAAATTCGATGTGTCTGTTAATACTAGTTATTTTGAACTTCCTGATTACGAAATATCTCCCATAAACGGTTAAACAAATCATCACTCATTATTAAATCCCATAACTATGAAAAATTTAGCAAGTGTATTAGTACTTCTTATCCTAGGTTTTAGTTCCTGTGAGAAGATAAACGATTTAAATACAAAAGAAATCTCTAATGTTGAAATCTCGGAGACAGTTATAATTGAAGCAGATGTTATTAAATCAGCACAGGTTAAGGTTAGTGATACTGAAGTTCCTTTTACAAAAACATTAACACTCGATTTGACCAGTATAAGTGAAATACGAGACTATTTGAGCCATTTAGAGGACATGGATATCAATTCGTTTACATGTAGAATAACCGATTTGGGTGACGGACTCATAAGTTCGTTGCAGGTTAGTATTCCTGCATTACAGTACACTGTTGCTCTCACCTCTTTAGAAACTTACGAAGATCTCGAAATAGCTTTTACGAGCGAACAATTAAAGGAAATAGCAAATTCTATATTGGAAGATCAAAACTTAACAATCATTCTCTCTGGAACAGTTGAACAAGCAGAAACTTTTAATATAAAAACTACCGTATTAGCTGATATTGAGGTAGAAGTATTGTAAAAACATACCCATACAATCAGGTATCTATTAGAAATCTATAACCAAATTAAACTTAAAAATCATGAAAAATTTATTTGTAGTCATTATCGCAGTTCTATTAGTAGGATCAATTCAAGAGACAAAAGCTCAATTTTCTGTCGGTGCAGGATTAGGCTATGCAAGTGACATTAGCTCCTTAGGCATTAGTGCAAACGTCGGCTACGAAATAGATGAAACATGGGCTGCTTCAGGATCCTACACTCACTTTTTGGAGAAAGACTACGTTAAATGGTCAGCAATAGATTTTAATGCCAACTACAACATTAGTGAAATCGAAAACCTAGGAAAACTTTATGCTATTGGAGGTATAAATATAACCACAGTTAAGTTAGATTTTCCAGATGTTGATTTCGATGGTTTTTCGATGGGTGGAGGTTCTGTTTCAGACTCTAACTTTGGTGTTAACATTGGTGCAGGACTTAAAGTTGATCTTTCAGAAAAGATGTTTCTTGCTCCTGAAATAACTTATAGTATTAGTAGTGGTAGCTACCTAAGAATAGGTGCTAAGCTTATGTTTAAAATCTAATTTTAAAGCTCATCGAATATCTTCTGATATCACAAGATATTCGATGAGTACTAACTTCTTAAACAAAATACAACTACCAATTTTAAACGGATAATTATGAAACAGGTACAAATAATCACGCTTGTCTTTTTGATGATTAGCTCAAACATATTATTCGCACAAGAACAAAAAAAAGCAACTAAAAAGAGTGCTGAGACTTCAATAGAAGCTGCCTATATGAAGATTAATAAGAAGTCTATAGATAATGCAAAACCAATGATAGAGTTCTTATTAATATACGATGAAAAGGATAATACAAAAGCTCCAAAACAAGCCGATTTTGATTTACTCATTAAACAAATGGGATTAAGCGAAGAAATTAAAAAGGATGATAGCGGTTTGACAAAAGAAGATGCATTTCAATTCATCAATACTTATATCAATGCAGATAAAAATATTGGAAAAAAGGAGACTATTCAGCCGAATACAAATACGGAAAATGAGTTGCAAAAGGAACTTCAAAAGGCCAAAGAGCTATTTGAAAATGCAATGCCAGAGATGGATAAATTGAAGAAAAAAGCTGAAAAGGAAGTCGAAAAAATAAAGATGAATCCAAATCTTATTCCGTACAATGATTTTAGAAAAAAAGCCAAACAAATGAAGCCTGAATTAAGTGAGAGTGAAATTAGGGATGCATATAATGATATGATGAAGTCTTTTGGGATCGCAAACTAAAATTTAAGAAAATGAAAAAGTTAACGTTTTTATTAATAGCAATATTAGGATTGCTTGTTACAGCGAATGCTCAGGAAATAGAAGGTAGCTGGTTAGTCAATAAAATAGTGGTAGGAGATAAAGTAGAAGAGCCATTATTTGTGTTAGAGTACAATACAGAAGGAATTATAGCTCAAGGAATAAATATGGGAACATGGTCTCATAATCAAAAAGAAGAGAAATTGATTATGAAGTCGACTATGGATAAAGATTTTGGTGGTGATTGTAAGATCACAAAACTTAACCAGAAGAATTTAAACTTTGAAATGAATGGTGAGAAATGGTTTTTATCTAGATTAAATATGGATGAAATAGCCAAGAATAATTCTGAGTCAGGTCTTATAGGATCTTGGGAATTCGCCGATAATACTAATGATGACGTTACAAGAGTCTTAAATTTTGAAACTCCTGATAGTTTTACGCTAATAGAGAAACAACCAGGAATGCAATCGCGAAATGGAGGAATGTGGATTTTTAATGCTCAGGAAAAAAGTTTGTTAATTCTTTCGAGTGACATAAAGATTAATGGTAAAAACAAAATACTTAAAATCAATAAAAAAGAATTGGTTTTAGAAAATTCAGGAGTAGAAATAGCCATTCGTAAATTGGATGAGAAACAGAGTGAGATCGAAAGATTAAGTTTTACCCAAGCCGATTTCTTCGACGAAAATGACGAGTACAAGTATTATAAAGACGAGAATAAATTGCCTTGGTCTGATCCATTTGAAATGTTAATGACTTTAGTAAATACAAAGCAGTTGGAATACCGTTTTTCATCCCTTATTGAAGGGACAAAAGTGTTCGAAACCAAAAAACTTATTGCAGATGTGAACACCAATGTAGATGAACAAATGCTAAGTATTGATTTTATTTTCGGTGGATACGACAGATATAATCTTCCAGACGATACTCAATTACCTCCAAATGTTCTTGATTTTAATTATGGAAGCAAATTATATCCATTAGGCGAGAATTCGTTTCGAGTTATTGGAAATGAAGAAATAACTACAGCTTCTGGAACTTACGAATGCACTGTTCTTGAGACATTAGGATCGCGTGAAACGTGTTATAAGTTGTGGATGATTAATAGTAGGCCAGGCGTATATGCCAAAATAATTGAAGACAAAGGCGGAAGATTTGGACATTACCATATATATGAACTAACACAAATGATACAAAAATAAGATTAAAACATTAAACCCATAAAACACAAATAGCTATGAAAAAAATCATTTTAATTGTAGCGGGCTTTCTGATTATGCACATAGCAAGCGCTCAGCAAAAAGTACAACAATATGCCATTAAATCGGGCTATGTAGAATACACTTTGAGCGGAAATACAACAGGTGTTAAGAAAATATGGTGGGACAATTATGGTGAAAAATCAAGAACTGAAACCCAATCGGAAACCGTAACAAAAATATTTGGCATAAAGAATGTTGACAAAACACATTCCCTTGAGATTCTTGTAAAAGACAAATACTGGACAGCTAATCTTGCAGATCAGTCGGGTCATAAAGGCACGCTTCCATACTATAAGGAAAGCAGACAATATGTGGAGAGTATGACAGAAAAAGAGCAAGAAGAGTTTGCCAATCAAACAATAAGCTCTTTAGGTGGAGAAAGATTGAAAAGTGAAAATTTCATGGGCAAAACCTGTGATGTTATTAAAGTGATGGGAGCCAAAATTTGGATTCACAAAGGTATTCCCCTTAAATCTGAAGCCCAAATACTTGGAATGGTAATCAATGAAACAGCGGTTAAATTTCAAGCCAATCAAGCCGTTTCAGCTTCTAAATTTAAGCCTTTATCGAATATCTCATACGAAGACATTGACCAACAGCAACAAAGTATGTTTGGAGATATGAGTGCGATGGAAACTATGGAAGCCATGCAAAACAGGGATATGGACGATAGTGATAATGACAACATACAAATGATACCCGTAAAATACCCTTACGACAAATTTCTAAAAAAGGTTAATGCCTTTTCATATGAAGGTTATAAAAAAATGATGGTTCAATCGGCAGATGGTATGCACAATGCTGCATTTATGAAAGGTTTTGGAACTGTATTAGGAATTGCAGCTATTTCTCGAAAAAATGGAGATATAAGTAAGGAAGGTTCTTTTGAGAACTTTACACACAAAGGAAAAAAATGTATGTATGGTAATGTTGATGAAAATAATGGAGATGACGAAGATGAAAGCATGCTGCTTATTTTAGAGATACCTCAATACGACACCTATATTACAATTGGCTCTACCCCACCTCAAACAAAATATGAAATGTTAGAAATACTTGATCTTTTAGATTTTTAATAAACAAATCACAAGATTATAAGTAAATAAATTTAATCCCTTAGATTCTAATTTAAGAGCTATGAGTAACAAAACAAATTCTCCGATAACAACATTTATTGTAGGTGTCATATTTATAATAAGTAGTTGGATGATATATACAACCTTTAGTGTGCCAATGGTAAAAGAGGCTAAAGATTCTGAATCGTGGCCAACTACAAGCGGAATAATAACTCATTCAGAAATCAATCAATTTGAAAGCGATGGCACCACAATGTATTCTTCTGAAATCAAATACGATTTCACAATTGACGAAAAACCTTACTCGGGAGATAGAATAACTTTATCTAGTGGGAGTTCTTCTACAAGCAGTATCAGAGAAGTTAAAAAAGAATTACAAACCTACCCGATTGGGGCTAATGTTAAGGTTTACTACGATCCTGAATTGCCGAATAATGCGGTGTTGGAACCTGGTGCCGACTTTTTAACCATGCTCATAAAATATACGCCATTTCTTCTCGGATTTTTCGGAATTCTAATGTTGTGGCAGTTAGTTAAAAAAATTGGTTTGTTAATACTTGCTCTTCTTATAAGTAGTAGAAAATAGGCTATTATATCAGTATTAATCACAAAATAAATCGAAAAGATGGTATCACACGAAGTAGATTACACGATTAAAGGACATGACATTCAATTCGTAGAAATTGAACTTGATCCTAACGAAACAGTAATAGCCGAAGCAGGCGCAATGATGTATATGAAAGAAGGCATCACCTTTGAAGCTAAAATGGGCGATGGGTCCGAACCTGGAAAAGGATTATTTGGTAAGCTTCTTTCGGCTGCATCACGAAAAATTACTGGCGAATCAATCTTCATAACACATTTTACTCATAGAGGAATGGGGAAAAGTCATGTGGCTTTTGCAGCGCCTTACCCTGGTACAATTGTTCCTCTCGAACTAGATAAATTGGGAGGTTCAGTAATTGTTCAGCGCGATGCTTTTTTATGTGCAGCCCTTGGAACAAAAATTAGTATGCATCTTAATCGAAAACTGGGTGCAGGCTTTTTTGGTGGCGAAGGTTTTATTCTTCAAAAATTACAAGGTGATGGAAGAGCATTTATCCATGCTGGAGGAACTTTGGTTGAACATGACCTAAATGGAGAAACACTGCGAGTAGATACAGGTTGTGTTGTTGGTTTTCAGGAAGGAATAGATTTTAGTGTTGAACGTGCTGGGAACCTAAAATCAATGGTATTTGGCGGCGAAGGGTTATTTCTTGCAACTCTTCAAGGTACGGGGAAAGTTTGGTTACAATCTATGCCAATTAGTAAACTAATTAACCAACTAAGTACAGGAGGGACTAACAGTAAAAAAGAGGATAGCGGTGGTATTTTAAATAGTTTATTAGAATCGTAAAACTAAAAAACGCATAAAAACATGGTAAATATAAACCACTTATTAAACCGAATAAAACTCGTTGTGGTAAATCCCAAAGAAGCATGGGCCAAGATTAAAGACGAACCTACATCGAGTAAAGAACTAATTGTGAGCTATATGCTTCCTCTTGTTTTAATCCCTACAATAGCATCGTTTATTGGTTATGGACTTACAGGCTCAAACACTTATTTTAGAGCAAGTTCTATCAGTTGGGGACTTAATCAAGCTATTCTTGCTTTTGCAGGTGCTTTCTTAGGTGTTTTTGTTAGTGCGTGGTGCATTCACAAACTTGCTCCATCATTCGGCACGCAAACAAGTATAAATAAAGCTCTAAAACTAGTTGTTTATGCTTATACACCCTCGTGGTTAGCAGGTGTATTCTATTTAGTTCCTACACTGGCAATACTTGGACTTGTTGCAAGTATTTACAGCTTATACATCCTTTACATTGGCTTTGTACCTATAACCCAAGTTAGCGAAGAAAAAAAGATAAATTACTTTATCGTTAGCCTAATCATTATTATTGCAGTAAGTATAATATTGTCATTGATATTGGGTGCTATTTTAGTCTCAATAGGACTTGTGTACTAAAAAAAATTCCGGAGGCGGCAACCTCCGGAAATAATCAAAAGGAATCAAATTTAATATCTTGAGATTGCCATTCAAAATCAGTATCGATTTTCCTGGCATTTTTAATTAAAATATCATCATGCTAAATATCCACAAGTGTACACGAATAACCTCTTGTATATGTAGTATCATCTAAATTACGGATATCGTTCTGAATAGAATTAACAATTAAACCATTTGAAAGCTTTAATAAGTTACAAAATCGTACAGAAAACTGAAAGTATTGGAAAGATATTCATACGAGTTAGTATGGAAAGTTTCTTGTTAATTCACGTCTAACAAAAATAAATTTATCCTCTTCATTCTCGTGTTTAATAATTCAACTCAATAAAAAAGCTCATCGAAAGAATCAACTTTCAATGAGCTTTATTTTTACTTTAATCTTTATAGAAAAAAGAGAAATGGTAGAATAATACCAATGGCAATTAACCATTTACCTATGCCCATAATGCCTTTTTTCCCAGGAACCATAAACATCCCCGAAAGAGCAAAAGCAAGCAAGGCTATGGCAAAAATATCAGCCATTAAGATCCATCCTGTTTTGCTGTTGTAATGCAGTTTATTCATAAAATAAACCCATAGCTTTTTTTCATATACTTCAAAACTAAGCTCTCCACTTATCGGATCGTAAGTTCCCAAACCACCTTTTAGGTAGACATTGTACTTGTCGCCTCCAGGTATGATTCTGTTTAAAGGATAATCAGATATAGTCTCCTTCCAATAAGCCGTTAATTGATCCGGACTAAGACTGGAAGCTAATTGATAATTGACATACTCGGTCTTATAAGCCGGATCTTCACCTTTCTTTTTATGATTCAATATAATGCCCGATATGGCATAGATAAGGGTTATTCCAACAAAGAAGTAACCCAAATATCGGTGAGTTAATCTAAGCCACTTGCGTATATTTTTCTTACTCCACAATTTCATAACTTGTTCCGTCTATATAATAAATAGCATAATAATCTTTGTTGTTGTCTTTCATCCAAGCTCGCATTTCTTTAATGTTTGCCATTTCAGAGCTACAGTGTTTCCCACCTTCTTCACCCTTATGCTTCTCCATCACTTCTGATGCCAACTCATCAATCTCAGAAGTTGCTAATCGTTTTTCCCTTATAATACCTGTTACCAATAAATCATTACCTGCAATTTCCTTATTGAAACCTTCAAGTGTACCCGTTGCTTCAACACGAAGAGATAAATTCCCATCAGCACTTTTTAGGATACATCTCTTTCCTGAGTGAGCACAAACATGATTCACCACGCCTTTAAAACTGATCTCCTGGCCTACTTTATCAGCGGCCACTTCCATAACTTGCTCAATATTCAATGTAAGCGATTTTGCTTCTGTTAATACAGCTGGCTCAGTTTTTTGTTTCTTAGAATCAGACTGTGTAAAATTACAGGACAGAAATACGAGGCATAGAGCCAATAAACTTAAATACTTCATCGATTTTGGGATTTAGGATTAAACACTTATTTCCTTTATTGTTTTGTTTTTGAATAACAAACCTAAGATTTACTGAACATATTTCCTAGTAATATAACAATTCGTTAACAACATAAAACAAGACAAAAAACTCCGATTTGATTTATCATTAACGAAAGAACTAACTCCATAAATATTCAAAGCCTCAAACTAAATACTTCTGGCTATCTTTACAATCTGAAACTATTTATTAACTCATACAAGACATAGCATGGACCAGGACGACTTTGATAAAATGAAAGAAATCAAAAAAGAAAATAAAGATGCTTATAAACCTTGGAATAGAAAGGATGATGATGAGATGATCAATCTTTTTTTTGATGGTGTAAGCGTTGGCGATATGGCTATCAAATTGAAAAGAACAAAAGGTGCCATTCGTGCTAGAATTAGAAAAATGGAGCTAACACAGATTAAGAAAAAACCTTCAAGCTCATCAGATAACACAAAATAATAATTTGAAACTAAACCTTCTTAGTCTTTAATTATTAAAATATTTCCATACATTTGACAACGTTTTACGGGGGTGCCTTAAATAACAGGCTGAGATTATACCCTTAATAACCTGATGTGGATAATGCCGCCGAAGGGAGTTAATACCAATACGATTTCTGTTTACCAGCCTTCTGTAAAACACACATTTTTTTTTGAACATAGTAATTGATAAGGGGTGCCCTATGGGCTGAGATCACACCCTCATAACCTGATGCGGATTATACCGACGTAGGAATATCAACCATTGGCCAAGGCCTCTTCTCATTTACTACAAAACAAATTCGTATGAAGGTTTATGTAAATGATGAAAGCATTGATTTTGCTGATGCTACAAATATTTCTCAGCTGCTTAAGCAGCTAGACACTGCTCCCAAAGGCCTTGCCGTTGCAATAGGCCCCAATATTATCCCCTCAAACCTGTGGGATGAATACCAACTAAAGGAAGATGATCAAGTTTTATTGATACGCGCCACTCAAGGCGGTTAATCAATTATTCAAAAAAAACTTATTTCTCTATCCTATGTTACCAATAGTTATTACACCTCCTGAAATTATTCAGAATGAAGTGCACTTATGGGAAGCTCTCTTTTTAGCTGGGCTTCAGCGTCTGCATGTTCGGAAACCACATGCCTCGGTCTCACAGTTGAATGAAATGCTAATTAGTTTACCTAAAAAATACCATTCTCGCGTGATTCTTCATCAGCACCACAAACTGTCTGAGAACTTCAAGTTGGGAGGCATTCATTTCAAAAGCATCAATCAGCCTGAAGAATATTCAATAAAAGATGAAAATTTAAGCCAAAGTAGATCATGTCATACACCACGGCAAGTCTTAAACAATTACAAAAAATACGATTATATCTTCCTGAGTCCGATTTTCGATTCAATCTCAAAAAAAGGCTACCCATCTGCTTTTTATACAGATGAGATCCAAACTTTCTTCCAAGATAACCCACAAGTGAACAATTGCATTGCTCTTGGAGGTATCAGTTCGAAAAACACTCAAGAATGTTTGGATTTAGGATTTGCGGGATGTGCTGTATTAGGAACTATTTGGGGAGGAGAAAACCTAAGTTCTGAACTTGTTTCGAAGCGCTATCAAAACATCCAAGCCAACTATAAGCCTATGAAAGACAAACCTTCTATCTCTAACTTTCAATTTATCACAAATGATTTCTCTGAGCTCAATGAAATAGAGCAAATCAAAACGGTATGCGAAGCTGGCGCCAATTGGATTCAGCTACGATTAAAAAATAAAACCGACGAAGAGATTCTTAAACTGGGCAAGCAGGCTGTTAAAATATGCCGTCAATACAAGGCCACTTTTATCTTAAACGATCACGTTCATCTGGCAACAGAAATTAGGGCACATGGCGTACATCTTGGCAAGGTTGATATGTCACCTATTAAAGCTAGAAAACTTCTCGGGTCAAACTTCATCATTGGAGGCACTGCCAACAATATGGATGATGTTAGCCAACTTCACAAAGCTGGTGTTGATTATATCGGCTTAGGGCCCTTTCGCTTTACACATACTAAGAAGAATCTAGCACCTGTTTTAGGACTGGGAGCTTACGAACAGATCTTACAAGAATGCCAAAACCAAAAGATCAGTATTCCCATCCTTGCTATTGGTGGAATTGAGATAGAAGATACTGCAAACCTTATGAAAATTGGCCTACATGGGATTGCCCTTTCCTCATCCGTAACATCTGCTAAAAATATAATAGAAACAACACAAGACTACCTTAAACAAATAACACCCCCATCATGCAAAAACTAACTATTGCAGGGCAGGAATTCAATTCCCGTCTCTTTCTTGGAACTGGAAAATTCAGCTCCAATCAGCTTATGGAACAGGCTCTGATTGCCTCTGGCAGTGATATGGTCACTACTGCACTCCGTAGAGTCGACATTAAGAACCCTAAGGATGATATCCTAAAACACATCGATCCGAATCGTTTTAGATTACTACCCAACACATCTGGTGTACGAACAGCAAAGGAGGCCGTGTTTGCAGCAGAATTGGCAAGAGAAGCTCTTCAAACCAACTGGCTAAAACTTGAGATTCATCCCGACCCCAAATATTTACTTGCCGATACGGTGGAAACGCTAAAAGCCTGTGAGCAACTGGCAAAAAAAGGCTTTATCGTACTCCCCTATATGCAAGCTGATCCTATTCTTGCCAAACAACTGGAAGAAGTTGGCGCGGCCGCTGTTATGCCTTTGGGTTCGCCAATTGGGAGTAATAAAGGCCTCATCACTCGTGAGTTTATTAAGATCATTATCGAACAGGCAAATATTCCTGTGATAGTGGATGCTGGTATTGGCGCACCAAGTCATGCCGCCGAAGCTATGGAGATGGGGGCCGATGCGGTCTTGGTCAATACTGCCATTGCCGTTGCAAATGATCCCGTCATGATGGCCGAAGCTTTCAAACTAGCTGTAAAAGCTGGACGTATGGCTTTTGAAGCTAAACTTGGCGCACAACTTAATACGGCAAAAGCTAGTAGTCCTTTAACTTCATTCCTAAATCTGTAAGCATGAGCTTTTTTGATACCCTTAATCAAACCAACTGGGACAGCGTAAAGGAAAGCATCTATGCAAAAGATGAGCAGGATGTTCTAAAAGCCCTTTCCCACACACCTTGCAATATCGAAGATTTTAAAGCTTTAATCTCTCCAGCTGCAGCTCCTTTTCTGGAAGAGATGGCACAAAAGAGTATGGTCGAAACTCAAAAACGTTTTGGTAAAACTATACAACTTTATGCACCCCTCTATCTTTCTAATTATTGTTCGAATTCATGCGTATACTGTGGATTTAGTCAAAAGAATAAGATTACGCGGGTGACTTTGAGTGAGGAACAGATCCTGGAAGAAGCAAAAGCTATAAAAAAAATGGGATATGAGCATCTGCTCTTGGTCACAGGCGAACATCAGAAAGAAGCTGGATTATCCTATTTAAAACGAGCCATTGAATTGCTTCGACCTCATTTTGCTCAAATATCAGTTGAGGTTCAACCCATGGATACTAAAGACTACGAACAGCTTATTCAAGTGGGCTTGCATGCCGTATTCGTTTATCAGGAAACTTACCATCAGGAAAATTACAAAAAATATCATCCTGCTGGAAAAAAGGCAGATTACCTCTACCGCCTCGAAACACCAGACAGACTGGGAAAAGCTGGCATTCATAAAATAGGTCTAGGCTGCCTGATAGGCTTGGAAGATTGGCGTGTAGACATCTGGAATGTTGCCCTACACTTGACTTATTTGGAGAAACATTATTGGAAAAGTCGCTACTCGATTTCCTTTCCCCGCTTGCGACCCAATGCAGGAGGCTTTCAGCCAAATATGGAAATTTTGGATAAGGAACTTCTGCAAGTCATTTGTGCCTTTCGCCTCCTTAACCAGAAAGTGGAACTCTCACTTTCTACCAGAGAAACGCCCACTTTTCGTGATAACGTATTCAAACTAGGCGTAACGGCCATGAGTGCCGGATCTAAAACAGAACCGGGAGGCTATGCCGTACACACCAAAGCCCTGGAACAATTCGAAGTCTCCGATCAACGCAGCCCAAAAGAGGTTGTAGATATGCTGCACGCCAATCAATACGAAGCCGTTTGGAAGGACTGGGACAGGTTTATGTAACAAGGAATGAAAGGTTAAAGGATAAAGTGAAAAAAGGATAATCCCGATTCTCGGGACCAGCAGTCCCGAAGCTTTGGGAGGAGCAAGGGTAAAGGTTAAAGGCTAAAGGCTAAAGGCTAAAGGTTAAAGGTTAAAGTGAAATAAAAAGGGAATCCACAGATTTCACATCCCGATAGCTATCGAGGATTTCACAAATTGAAAACCAATAACTGACAATTGACCTTCGACTACTGGACCTTTAGACTGTTAGACTGTTAGACTGTTAGACTGTTAGACTGTTAGACTGTTAGACTGTTAGACTGTTAATAAAAACGAAGCTATGGATATAACAAAACTAAACGACAATGAACTGAATCGTTACCAACGCCAGATCATTATACCAGGTTTTGGTGAAGAGGCGCAAACCAAATTGAAGCATGCTCGTGTCTTAGTTATTGGAGCTGGTGGTCTCGCATCTCCTATACTAAAATACCTCTGTTCGACAGGAGTTGGGTGTTTGGGTTTGATGGATGGTGATGTGGTTGAAATTAGTAACCTGCAAAGGCAAATTATGTACGACGACTCCGACAAAGGACAATACAAGGTTGAAGTCAGCGCACGAAAGTTGGAGGAACAAAACCCAGATATAAACATCGACTGTTTCAATTTCAGATTGACTGCTAACAATGCTATTCATCTGTTTGATAAGTACGACTTGATTATAGATGCTTGTGACAATTTTGAAACCCGTTACATCATTTGCGATGCGGCACAAAGAGCTAATAAGCCCTGGATTTACGCCTCTGTATTTGAATGGGGCGGACAAGTTTCGGTATTTAATTACAAGACCAAAACCCAATACGTTGACTTATATCCCGAAGCTCCAGTACAAGTCCCTCTTTCTGATGGACAAAAAATTGGTGTACTTCCTGTTGTTCCAGGGCTTATAGGGATGATGCAAGCAACTGAAGTCATTAAAATAATCACTGGTATTGGCAAAGTACTCGACGGAGAGCTCCTACTCTATAATGCTTTGGATTTAAGCAGCATGAAACTGAAGATTGGAAAATAAGGATAGACAAGGTTAAAGGATAAAGGGAAATCAAGGATAAAGTAAAAAAAGGATAAAGCTTAAAGTGAAGACAAGCTTAAGGTAAAGAAGAGAACCACAGATTTCACAGATTTAAAACTGAGAACTGATAACAAACTTAGACCGTTCGACTATTGGACCTTTAGACCTTTAGACCTTTAGACCTTTAGACTATAAAACAAATAAAAATATAAGATGAATAAAACAGACATTAACGAATTGATATCAAGGGATGAATTCCCAAATTCGGAGAAGATTTACATTAATGGTGAAATGAAGGGTGTTAAGGTGGCCATGCGTCAAATTAAACTGAGTCCTACACGAAATTCTGATGATACGCTTGAAGAGAATGCTCCCCTTACCGTTTATGATACTTCGGGTCCATATACCGATCCAAAGATTGAAATTGATCTGAATAAGGGGCTTGAAAAAATCAGACAAGCTTGGATTGAAGAGAGAAAAAATGAAGTCAATCAAAGTCAAATGTACTTTGCACGAAAAGGCATCATCACACCTGAGATGGAGTATATCGCTATTCGCGAGAATCAAGCTTTGAGTGTAGACCAGCTACAAAAAGGTGAAAAACATGTTACCCCTGAGTTTGTGCGTGAAGAAGTTGCAAGTGGTCGTGCTATTATTCCAGCCAATATCAATCACCCTGAAAGTGAACCCATGATTATTGGTCGTAACTTCCTAACCAAAATTAATGCGAACATAGGTAATTCACCTATTGACTCTAGCATAGAAAAAGAAGTTGATAAAGCTGTATGGGCATACCGTTGGGGAGCCGATACCATTATGGATTTAAGTACAGGTGAGAATATTCATCAAACACGCGAATGGATTCTTCGTAATTCTCCAGTACCTGTGGGAACAGTGCCTTTGTATCAAGCTTTAGAGAAAGTAAAAGGTAAATCGGAAGACCTAAGTTGGGAAGCTTTCCGTGAGACATTGATTGAGCAAGCTGAACAAGGTGTCGATTATTTCACAATTCACGCAGGTTTATTATGGGGTCATATTCGTCATACAATTAAGCGTACAACAGGTATTGTTTCTCGTGGGGGTGCGATTATGGCTAAATGGTGTATGTTCCATCATCAGGAAAGCTTTTTGTACACGCACTTCGATGAAATTTGTGATATTATGGCCAAATACGATATTGCTATTTCTTTAGGAGATGCCTTGCGTCCGGGATCCATTGCCGATGCTAATGATCGTGCTCAATTTGCCGAACTGGAAACACTAGGGGAACTTTGCCAACGTGCCTGGGATAAAAATGTCCAGGTGATGATCGAAGGTCCTGGTCATGTACCGATGCATAAGATTAAGGAGAATATGGAGCTGCAAGAAAAGTATTGTCATAACGCACCATTTTACACCTTAGGCCCTATCACAACAGATATTGCTCCTGGTTACGATCACATCACATCTGCTATAGGTGGTGCTATGATTGGTTGGTTAGGAACGGCTATGCTTTGCTACGTCACGCCTAAAGAGCACTTAGGCTTACCTAACAAGGATGATGTAAAAGTGGGTGTCATTACTTACAAAATTGCAGCTCATGTTTCTGATTTAGCAAAAGGTTTTGTTGGTGCTCAAGTTCGTGACAACGCCATGAGTAAGGCTCGTTTCGAGTTCCGTTGGAAAGATCAGTTCTGCATTGCTTTAGATCCTGAGACAGCTATGAAGTATCATGACGAAACCCTTCCTGATGAAGGTTCTAAGCAATCACACTTTTGCTCCATGTGTGGCGAACACTTCTGCTCAATGAAAGCCAGTAGAGATGTTCGTGATATGGCTGCTAAACTAGAAAAGAAACAAGCAGAATTCAAAGAAGCTGGTGGTGAGGTTTACAACTAATATCTCCTCTTAATACAAATAAAATCGCCCTGTTTGAGAAAACGGGGCGATTAGTTTTTTTTAGACAAATGATTTAATTCTCTTGAATTTTCTTCAAACAGTTTTCTAGTATAGGGTCTCCGCCATTCATATATTCCGATGCTTTGTATGGTATTAAGATATCTGGGTGAATATTACCATTCACTTGATTACTATATTCATCCATTTCCATAACGGAAGTGACTACTATTGAATTCTTAAATTTTGAAATAATGATTTCTCCATATTTCAAGGCATTATGAGCTAAAGGTTCACCGACTAGAGTACCAAACTTATTGTATTGCATGATATTGGCAAAAGTTGAAGCCATTGATGCGGTGTGCTTACTTACTAATATGTAATAATTCATTTCACCAGCATAACGACTATCGTCTAAGGGGCAATTTCGTACTATATAATCTTCTGGTGTATTACAAACCTGACCAATTTGATCTTCTGAAAAACCATAATCTAAAGTTTGTTTAGAAACCATTATACGTGATCCTTTTAGATACTTTACACTATCTTGATTGCTAAATAAAGAGATTAATTCATCAAAACGATCTCCCCGACCTCCAGGATTTCTTCTGACATCAATTACGATATTCTTAAAACCTTTGCTTTGTACTTTCCTGATAAACTTCGATAAACGTTTGATCATATACTTATTGTTATCGAAATTATGAATTCCAAAATAGCCCGTTTGATACTCGTCGAAAATTCTTTCAGGATAATATTCACCTTTAAAATAATACTTGTTTAGAGGAGTTCCTTGCACAGTAATTTCATGCTTCTTATTCTTTCTTTCGAACTCCACCTTATACTTAGGTGAAAAACAAAAATGATTTTGAGCTTGTGTAAACCGAGAATCTAAAAAACGATGGTGATAGGTATATTTGACAATCTCCTCAGTAGGCCTTCCATTAATGGAAATAATTCGATCCCCCTTATGCAATTCTGAATTCAGAGTTTTATCGACAATCAAAGTATCCCCAATACACAATAAAGAGAATGGCCAAACCCGAATATCCTTATTTTTCAGTTTAACACCTTCTTTTAAGCTAATCTGAGGATAAATCAGGAAATGTGGATCACCATAAGTTATGGTATCATAAGCCTTACGATATTGGTAGAGGAATTCCGTTTCACAAATAGAATCTTTTGGGAATGTTTTTGCAACTTCTAAAACCAACGAATCAAAAGATGCTTCTGTTATTGAATTAAACAGATTAGGATGAAGGTCTTTAATACTCTCCTTCGATTTCATCAAATTATCTTTCGAGATCAGATATTTATCATTCTTCAAATAGTCAGAATAGTTCGTATTATCCGTTATTTTTAAACTTTGGCAACTGGATACAAGAATAGCTGCCATTATAATATAATAGACGTTTTTCATTCGAGAAATTTAAGATTGGAGATTGTCCCTACACTTCATGTTTAAAGGGATTAAGGCACAAAATTAAAGTATGCCTTATCAGGTTAATAAGGCACACTATAATTGTGGGAGAGGTTAGATAGGTTTCATTATAAATTAATTCGAATCTTTATACCAGGTGTAACATTTTTAAAGCAATCGTTGAAATACATTTGAGGAACCAAAGTCACATTCTTATGAATTCTATGGCTCAATCCTAAACGAAAAGAATCTTTTTTAAACAAATCACCATTTCCTTTAGCCAAATAGCCTAAGCTTAAGCCATACCAATCGGGCTTAGATGGATTTAATGAGAAATTACGTGAATAACCAAAGCTTACCCAATGGTTAATATTTTTCTTACCTGTTGAGAAATCGTACATCCACTCGTATCCTACCTTAAAGGCTTGCTTATACAACAATTTCGCTCCAAACTGAAAAGACATATCGGCATAAAAACTACCATTCCAATTCCCCTTAATATTTTCAAGAGACATCCCTCCAATAATTACAATCATATCTCTAGGGTGAGGGTGAACACCTCTTTTATATATCAAATCTACCGAATCATCTTCCTTCACTTTCATCCAAGCTACTAGTGGTGTATTTTTTAGCACCCACTTACCGTTTATGTGCATTTGAGCATCGATACTTTGCGAAACTTTTGAAAAATCATAAGATTGGAGCTCTTTTAACTGCTCAAGGCTATCGAAATAAATTGCCAATTCTGGATTCAAATCGAGCTTGTGTTTTCCTTTTATCAGTAAAGCAACCGACTCCTCCGTTGGGAATATAACTTTAGTTGGAATAGGCATTTCCTCTACGCTTATTATATTCTCAACAACATCCATATAAGATTTTGTTGTGCTGCAAATGATATGCATCGCTTTAGTCTGATCCAAATTTTTTATATTCAAAACAGCCCAACGTTTCATGAATGTATCCAAGGCTTTGTTGATATTCAAATTATCGACCAAACTATTATCACCATTGTAATTACATCTATACTCTATAGTTGTTCCATTGTACATTTGCATACGAATTGTATCCGGATAAAAGCTTGTTTCCTCGCTTGAAAAGGCCTGAAACGAAAGCAAAAAGAGAAGTGTACTGAGTATTCCTATTTTAAAATTCATAAGTCTGGTTTTTATCGTTTTTTATTCCTGTTTATTTGCTGTCGATATCTCGAAACAATGGCGCCGATGTTTCAGAATTTGAACTGCTATTTCTAAATTTCAAAGTCAATCTTTTAGTAGGCTCCTGATTTTTATTTTCTTGTTTAGGCATCTCATTTGCAAGTGCCAATAAGGCCTCCTCATCAATATCAATTGATAAACCATTTGATTGAGAAGATGCTTTCAACTGTTGCAATTCCATCGCATAGCCCTTTTCAATTCTGGCCCAATTACCTTCAAGGCTTTTTAGGCTATCGCTCAAATAGGCAAATTGAGAATCAAACTGATTAAGATCCTTCTTTAATAAAACATTCTCTTTCTTCAAGTTTTCATATTGGAAGGCTAAATCCGCGAAAGCTTTTCTTGCAGAAGCAGATTCAACCTCTTTTATTTGGGTTTGATAAACGATCTTTTCTTCAATTTGTTTCTCTATAACGGGTTTATTAGTCTGTTTGGTTTGATTCAAACTCAAAACTAATTGTTGATTTTGGCATTGTAAATCGCATTGAGCCTGGAACGAAAAGGCTAATGCTCCCGAAAGCAATAAGATAATAGCTACAGAGGCAACCTTATACCATGAAAAGAAAATTATAGGTTTCAGCTTATTTTCATTCATCGATGTCCAAAGAGCAGCTTTATCAAAACCGACCTCAGTCTTCTCCTCATCCCAAGCCTCAAAGGCTTCCTTTATCTGATTTTCAACGGACTGCTTCATAACTCAATTCGGTTTTATTTATCATTTCTTTCAAGATACGGCGGGCCTTACTCAATTGCGATTTAGATGTGCCTATTGTAACACCCAATTTCTCAGCTATCTCCTCATGCTTGTAACCTTCTATGGCGTATAAGGAAAATACGGTTCTGTAGCCTTGCGGTAGAGCAAACACCATATTCATCAAATCCTTTTCCAACAAAAGCTCATCGCTGGTAATTTCCGACTCTTCTCTTTCATCCATCAACTCTAGTGTAGGTGGGAAACGAAGATTTTTTCTGATAGCCATTAATGATTGGTTAATAACAATTTTCTTCATCCAGGCTTTAAGCTGATGTTCTTCGCTAATATCTGTTTTGCTTATATTATCGAAAATATTCAAAAAGCTTTGAGAAAGTGCCTCCTCACATTCCTCCCTATTTTTTAGATAGCGAAAACTAATACGAAACAAATAATCAGCATAAGTGCTAAATAGTTGCTCCTGTGCTTTGGGTTTCTTTCTCTTTAATGCCTGAATTAATTTCCTCACTTAACAAGTGTCTTTTTAAATGTCTGATACTCTTATAATGCAGATTACGGATAAAGGGTTGCCTGGGATATAAAATATTTTACAAAAAAAAAGCTGCAACCTCACGATCACAGCTTTCCTTTTTCCTTTATCCTTGGTATCTATTCTTCAGGGATACTCTTATTAAATGCTTCGATTAAAGCAAGAGCCTTTTCCCTATCCCTAGCAAAAATTTCAACGCCAACAGGATCAACACCACCAGCTGCCACATAAAAAGGTGCAATGTTTCCCATTATTTGGTTGGTCATGCTTGCAATAATATCATTATCGTTTAAAATATCCTTTATAATTTCAGAATTAATAGGGTTTCCTCTGTAAATTTCAATTAGATCTGTATCCTTTTCCATAATCGATGTTCTTTTATTTTAAAAAATTCTCATTTCTATTCAACAACTACTTTACCGAAGGTCTCGCATTCAGTTCAAATAACTTATCTGTAAATTCCTTATTTGTTGGCTCTTTACCAATAAGCACCTCCAAATTATCTTTGGCTTCTTTCAATTCTCCTAACTTTTCCAAGGAAAGCACCATTTTGTACCAAAGCTTATTATCATTTGTGACATCAGCAAAACAAGCTGCCACTTCAGCTGCTTTCATGTGCTGATCGGTTTTACTCAACATATCCCACAAGCGATAAAGATGATCTTGCCCAATATGGTACTTATTAGAATCTGCCGTTGTTGCTATTTCTTTAAATTTTTCCATTACAGCTTTCTCCCCACCTATTCCAATTGCTTTAAGCAGCGTATCAGCCATTATGCCTTTAGGTTCATCAACTCTTACGACTTTAAACTTATCGTAAACCAAAGTAGCATGTGGTGGAATAATATCGCCAGCGCCTTCGGCCCCATAAGCCAAAGAGTCAGGAAGAATCGCAATCACCTCATCACCTTCTCTAAGCAACATACTTATTTCAGTAAAACCTTTAATCAATCTAGTATACCCTGCCACATAAGTAAATAATGAATCTGGCTGATCAGCACTGGTCCAAACGACAGAATCGCCAACCTTTAAACTTAAATAGGTTGCCATTTCACAGCCAGCCTCAACTTTTCTGCCCTTACCTATTTTCTCATAATAGTATTGCAAGCCACTAGCTGTTCGAATGGTATCACCCACAACAATTTTACGCTCATTAGACTTAGGCCCATTACAAGAACTCAAAGCAATAGTGACTAATAGTGTAAATAGATAAATCAGTCTCATTCTGATATTGTTTTATTTTAGAAATAATGATGAGGAAAGATACATGCATTCTCTCTTATCTCTCTTACAATTTAGCCTAAGTTTTCTTTTAACTCGTTCAAAACGGCATATAAAGCTTTCTTTTGATCTAGTTTAAAGATTGAAAAATCGTAAATACTGTATTTTTGATCTTTAGTGATAAACTCAACCTTATCTTTTTCAAGAATGAGGTCGTATAGGTTATTAACCTCGATATTTTTTGCTCGTTGTGAAACGTTTTTAAAGACTATATTCTGTGGATTAATACAAATTGAATTAGATTCTTTAATAATATTCTTACCATAAGTAGCTATAAGAAAACTCAAAATACCACCAGCAAACAAAATCATATAGAATCGAGACATAGGATATTCCACTAGAAAGACCCCAACTGAGCCCACAAGCATTTCAATGATTCCCAACGAAAAATAAGCTTTCCTTTTTGTTGAAGAAAAAGGTCTGCAGGCATTAAAATTCAATTCAAAATTTGTAGCATTCATAATTAGAAATTTAATTCGATTTTAAAAAAAAATCACTCGATCATCACTAATTAATTCTTATCCTCAGTATAATCCCTTTATAATAAGTTGTTCTAAATAACAGAAATTATTTTCAAATTTATGAAAAACAAAACAGTCCACAAGTTTTACATTAACATTTTACAAAACTCAACAATCAACTTGAACACCACCCATGAAAACTTAACAATAACAAATTAAAAGTAAAAGATTATCACTCCTATGTATATCATTCAGTTTATTTGTAATTAAAAAAGCTCCTCAACACCAATATAATTTCGTATTTTCAGACTGATTTTTTCAACCCCCTACTACTATGCAAAAAAAAAGAATTTTATCCATACCCCAAACATTTCTCTTATACATTGTCGTCTTCTTTGCTTTTTCGGCAATTGTCATAAGTAGTCTTTTCCTTTTATTCGAATATAGAAGCTTTAAAAAAGAAAGTGAGATTCAAAAGTCATCATTTATACAAACTCAAAAAGAACTGATAAAGCATGAAGTCGAACAAGTCATTGAACATATCGAAGTTAGTCGAGACATTCGAATTAATCAGGTTAACGACATACTAATATATCGCGTGAATCAGGCTTTTCTACTGGTTGAAAACCTTTACCAAAAAAATAAAGGTAAATACAACAAAGAAGTTATTTTGCAGATGGCAAGAGAAGCACTTCGCCCATTACGATCAAAAGAAATTCGAGGTGATTATTTTATTATTAGAACCAATGGAGAAGAAATTCTATACCCATCACATCCCGAAGCTGAGGGAGTAAACTTTTTAGAACAACCTGATTCACCTGAAAAAGAAATCGTAAAAGAAGAAATTCGAATTGCTCTTGAAGAAGGGAAAGGATTTGTGAATGACCATATTCAATCTTTTCAAACAAAGCAGTCATTCAGTTCGCCTTCTGTAATATATGTCAGATATTTTAAACCACTTGATATCGTAATTGGCACAGGAGAATATATTCCTGACATTGAAGGAGATATAAAGAAAGAAGCTAAGCAATACATCAAGAATATTCATTATGGGATCAATCAAAAGATCTTTATAAACAATACCGATGGTACTGCCATTGTTTCAAGCTCGAAACAATACAAGGAAGGAGAAAATATTCTTGATCTAAAAGATGAAAGTGGTTTTGGATTAATTAGAGCAGAAATCAACGCTTCTAAAAATCCTGAGGGAGGCTTTACAACATTTGATTGGATTAATGATGACACTAATGAAGTAGGAAAGTGTATTTCATTCGTTAAATCTTATCCGGAGTGGAATTGGGTCGTTGGAGCTTGGTTCGACCTTAGCCTTATAGAAACCAACATTAGTGAAAGTATAGAACAAATGAAGAATGTTCAAATGAAAAAAGCGGCTGGTATTCTTATGCTTATTCTGCTTATTCACATCATTATACTACTCATATTCCAATATGTAACCAATAAAACAAAAAAGAACACAACAACTTTTATTGGTCTCCTTAAAAAAGCTATTAATTCAAATTCGGTAATCGACATTAAAAAACTGAATTACTCTGAATTCCAGACCATAGCCAATGCCACAAATGAGATTATTGAAAATAAAAAAATTTCGGACGAAGAATTAATAAAAAGTGAAATGCAATTTAAATCTCTTTTTGAAATTGCTCCAATACTCCTACTTGGTATCGATCAAAACAATAAAATAACACTTTGGAATAATGAGTGTGTAAGGCTTACTGGTTATTCTCTTTCTGAAATACAATCAGTAGAAAAACCAATGAAAATGATGATGAAATATGATGAAGAATACCAAACTTTACGTTCTCATCTTTCAGAACCTAATGGGAAATTTCATGAATATACCATTATCGACAAAGATAAGGTGGAGCGCAATCAGTTTTGGGCTGGATTTAAGAGTGCATCGGGTCTCGTGATTGGTGTAGGCTATGATACAACTGAGCTTACGAAGACCTTGACTGAATTAAATATCACGGCAGACAAGCTTCAGGAAGCTAATCAAACAAAAGATAAATTCTTATCGATTATTGCTCACGACCTTAAGAATCCTTTCAATGCTATTGTTGGATTTTCTGATTTATTGTGTTCTAGCTATTCCGATTTAGATGATGAAACGAAACTAGATTTAATCAAGGATATCCAGCATTCGGCTAAGCTTAACTTTAATTTACTAGAGAAAATGCTCGAATGGGCTATGAGTCAATCGGATCATATTCCGTTTAATCCTGAAGTTCTAAATTTGCAAAATCTCATTTCAGATTCTACTTCTTTTGCTGCATTTCAGGCCAATCAAAAACAAATAAATATCATAACAGAAATTCAAACCAATATTCAGATTTTTGCTGATGAAAACATGCTAACTAGCTTACTTCGCAATTTAATATCTAATGCTATAAAATTTACTCCCGACCAAGGTGAAATCAGAATTAAAACTGAACCTATGGACGATCAGGTTAAAATTTCAATTAAAGATACCGGAGTAGGTATGAGCGCTGAAAATATTGAGAAGCTATTCCGCACCGACGCCAAGGTGCAAACCTCAGGAACCAAAGACGAAAAAGGAACTGGCCTAGGTCTTCTTATCTGTAAAGAATTTGTAGATAAGCATCAAGGTGAAATTTGGGTAGAAAGTGAACTAGGAAAAGGTAGTGAATTTATCATGATATTCCCTAAGCAAGGTATTAATTAAGACTAAACGTATATAGATTCAAAATAACAAAACGCAAGGAATTGACTGTATCAATCCTTGCGTTTTCTTTGGTTATCCCTATTAAATTAATGCTGAAGCATCGCTTCAAAAGTCTTAACCAGATCTTTAAAATCTGGATATATTCTTTCTGCATTTTCTATAGTCTGATCCTTCAAAAGCTTCTTAAGATTCGCCTGTCCTCCTTTATGAATCAGAAAATCAATAAAAGCTCCTCCCATTGGGTAAGATAAGTCTCTTTCATATTGTGTTGGAGATTCCCAAAGTTCAAGCAAATGAAACTCATCTTTAGGCAATACTTTTCTAGCTTGATCCATTTTATTACGAGATGTTTGATCAAAATACACACAGATACCTTCATTTATCAACTTGCTTTTTTTCTTTGGTTTAATAGCAATATCACAAAGAATATGGCAAATTTCATGTCCCTTAGTTTGTTTATACCAAGCATTTATAATTTTTCTTTCCGAATTAGCAAAACCTAAAGGTCTTTCAAACAAATCAAAGGCTTCTTCCCTATCCTTCCAAACAAAGAAATCGATTTTCTTAGGCAAATCAGTCTTAAAGAACTTATTAACACTTAAAAAAGCCTCTTCATGTCGCTTAATATAATTTTCTATATTCTCAATAATTGATTCATCCTGAAAATGAAACCTAAGATGTTCAGTTTCGTGAATATTCCATTTCTGGAAAAATTTATTCTCTTGAAAACGCATTAATTGGTTATGAGCAAAACGAGTACAATTTCGGGTCGCTTTCATTTCCCTCGCCTTTTTTAAATTCTCCACACCCATATCAACCAATCCTGTATGGTAATATGCAGTACCCAATTCAGCTAAACTCCATGATTGAACTGATGGATGAGCAATTTTGTCAGCCAGAGCCTTCTTTAAAAGAGGAATAGCCATATCATACTGTCCAATAGCCACATAAGATCGACCAATAATCATATTAAGTATAGCATCATCAGGTGATTGCTCAAGTTTAAGCATCCCTTTTTCAATTGCTTTTTCGAATTTACCTTTTAAGTATAGCTTACTTAAATCTTTATGTTGAGCTGAAAGCAAAAGACTAAAAGACAGGAAGATGATTAACAAAACATTCTTCATAATTACATTATATTTTTTCTGTTTCTGAATAAAGACATAAAGCTACAGTTAAATACATATTGAGCAATATGTTTTTTATTAAAATTCTATAAGATATACGATTAATAACTTAACCTACACTTTTAATCTATTCGTGTAAGAAAACTGTCATTCCATTTTATTTTATCACTATTTTTGCGGATCTTTAAGAGTAATTATATATAACAAACATTTATATTATCATGAATTTGCCAATATCTAAGTTTAAAGATTGGAAAATAAAATCCAGACTATTTATTTTAACTATTGTCTCCATTACAAGCATTCTCCTTTTGGGATTCCTGGCAAATTACTTTTTCCAATCCAGCCGTGTTATTACCCTATTTATGAATGCTAACCGTATTCATAACAACACCTTTAATAATGGTGTTCAGGATTATTATAAATACATTGCTACGGGTGATACAACCTATTATATTTCCTCGGTTAATAACTTAAGGGAAGCAAATAAAATGGCTTATACATTTTCTAATGTAAATGATCATTTAATAAATTTGAATAAAGAAGAATTTATTGCTCTTTTTTATAGTGCGTTCCCTAAAAAGCATCATCCTGAAGAACAAATTGTTAACACTTTTTACGATCGATTAAAGCTACTACAAAAATTCGATCCTCAAAGAATGGCCGATAATCAAGCAATTGCTCAAAATGGCTATCAAATTGGCTTAGAAGTTCAAGAACATGTAGAAAATCATAAAGCAGGGGAAATCAACTACGAACTATTAAAAGCAATACATCAACTTCAAGCCCATTTTGGTGAATTCGCTCAGCAAACTGATCAATTATCAAATACGGTGAGCAATGCTTTGATTTACGTGATTGGTTTTGTCATCTTACTTATTGCTATTTTTATTTCGAGTATTTCATACATCATCAATAACTCTATATCAAAGCCAGTTGCTGTTTTAGCGAAGAGTTTCAACTTATTAAATAAAGGTATACCTCAAAGGAGATTAGAGTATAAGAGTAATAGCGAACTAGGTATTTTAACCCAATCTTTCAACGAAATTCAATTTGGCTTCTCCCGAATTATTCACAACATTCAGAAAGTTGCAGAAGGAAATTATCAGGTAAAACTAAGTCCTAGATCGAAAAAGGATGAATTTACTCACACTTTTAATCGCATCGTCGATCAGCTTGAAGCTGCAGATAGAAAAAATAAAAACGCCAACTGGTTTCGTACTGGTATGAACCAACTAAATGAGCAGTTACGTGGGGATCAAGAGATAAACGAAGTTTCGAGTAACGCTCTTGAATTTACAATCAACTTCCTTAATGCTGAACTGGGTGCGTTATATCTTTTTGATGAAGTTAGTGAAGCGTTTAATCTTGTTGCATCACATGGACTACCAGACAAAAATCAGTTTAAATTCATAAAAAAAGGGCATGGTTTAATTGGTTCCATGGTTGGCAACGAGGAAATTAAGCATATCAAAGATCTACCTCGAGATTATTTCACTATTTTCTCAGGAACTGGAGAGATTAGTCCTCAAGAAATCATTTTAATCCCATTAATATTCAACAATCGCCTATGGGGCGTTATGGAGTTGGCCTCAATTCGAGAATTTGGGAAACACAAGATCAATTTTCTGAAAACTGCTAATGAAACAATAACAGTAAATATTGCTTCTTCGATTGCCAGAGAACGTCTTGAGACATTACTACAAACAACTCAAGATCAAGCCAGTGAATTGCAAGTTCAGCAAGAAGAGTTAAGAGTGGCTAATGAAGAGCTTGAGGAGCACACTAAGATATTAACTGAAAACGAAAAGAAACTCCAAGTCCAACAAGAAGAGTTGAGAGTTGCCAATGAAGAGTTGGAAGAACGGACAAATCAGTTGGAACTACAAAAGAATGAGATTGTACAAAAAAATCTTAACCTATCTCAAACTCATACCGAACTTGAATTAAAAGCTAAAGAGCTTGCACAAGCTAGTCAATACAAATCTGATTTCTTAGCAAATATGTCGCATGAACTGCGTACTCCTTTGAATTCTTTGTTGATTCTATCAGGGATGCTTACTAAGAACAAAAAGGGAAACCTGACTAAATCTGATATTGAATCTGCTGAGATCATTCACAAGAGTGGCAAGGATCTTTTGCAATTGATCAACGAAGTCCTTGATTTATCTAAAATTGAAGCTGGCAAAATGACGGTTGAATTTGCTACTACCAATGCAGCAGATATCAAACATGAAATTATGCTCGATTTTAAACATCAGGCTGAAAAGAAAAAAATAGCACTCTCAGTTGAGATTGCAAATGATATACCAGCATCATTTGTTAGTGATAGATTAAGATTATCACAAATCATCAAAAACTTACTATCAAATGCCATCAAATTCACAACAAAAGGAAGTATCACTGTTACTTTTAATAAGTATGATGAAAAGATAGCACTCATGCGAAACGATCTAGATCCATCTCAAGCTCTTTCTATTTCGGTAACAGATACTGGAGTTGGTATTCCTGATGATAAAAAGGAAGCCATTTTTGAAGCATTCCAACAAGCAGATGGAAGCACATCCAGAAAATATGGTGGTACAGGCTTAGGCTTATCTATCTCAAAAGAATTAGCCTTTATGCTGGGTGGGGAAATTCACCTGGAGAGCAAACTCAATCAAGGTTCTGTATTCACTATTATTATTCCTATTGAACCCCGCGAAAGTTCTCTTAATAACAAGGCTCAGATCGCAGAAATTTCATCATCTAAAGTAAACCATTCTGAAGTTGCACCTAAAAAGAACGAAAATATTATAAAATTCATTGATGATGACAGAGAGCAAGCGTTATCAAAAGCTCTGGTTCTTTTAATTCATCCCGATAAGAAGAAAGCAGAAAAACTTATAAAGCTTATTCATAAAAACGATTTTCAAGCCGTAGTAGCTATCGATATAGAGTCGTCAATGCCATTAGTGGAGAAATATCAACCGACTTCTATTATTATTGCGTCTAAACTTCTATTAACAAATGGTGAAGAACAATTAGCCAAATTAAAAGAGAATCCACTAACATCAAATTTACCTCTTCATATCGTCTCACCAATTGATGGACTAAAGAATGAGAACAAAGAACAACTAACGACTGTAAATGCCATTGATTTTAATTCGGCAATGAACAAAATTAACAAACAGCTTTTCTCTGATTCAAAACAAATATTAATAGTTGAAGACAGTGCCTTAACAAGAAAAGTAATTCACACCCTATTACAGCAAACCAATGCTCAGATTGATGAAGTTGAAAGCGGTTCTGATGCACTAGAACAAATAAAAATTAAACAATACGATTGCGTAATACTTGATTTAGGTTTACCCGATTTTTCGGGGCATGAATTATTACAAAAATTATCAATTTTAGACATTAAGATTCCTAACACAATTATCTATACAGGGAAAGAACTTTCACGAGAAGAACATCGTGAACTAAGCAAATACACTAATTCTATTATTCTTAAGGGAATAAAATCAGATGTTCGTCTAATGGACGAAGTGACTCTTTTCTTACACCATGTTGCTATTAAGAATCCTCCAATTCCGACTAAAGCTATAAGCGAAATTGATGAATCTATCTTTAAAGGCAAAACGGTTTTAGTCGTTGACGATGAAATTAGAAACATATTTGCCTTGGGTAAAATACTTGAAGATAAAGATATGGAAGTACTTGAAGCCGAGAATGGAAAAATAGCACTTGAAGTACTTAAAAAACACAAAAATATAGATTTAGTTCTAATGGATGTCATGATGCCTGAGATGGATGGTTATACAGCCATTGAGCATATTAGGAAGACTCCAGGCATTAAGGATATTCCTGTAATATGCACAACAGCTAAGGCTATGAAAGAAGATTATGACAAAGCTATTTTTCATGGAGCTAACGATTATTTATCGAAGCCTATTGATGAAAACAAGTTATTTTCTATGTTAAAAATTTGGTTATACAATTAAGCTATGAATAAGGACAAAATACTAATAGTAGACGATAAAGAAGAGAATTTAATAAGTCTTGAATATATTCTTAGCGATTTTAATGTTGAGATCATTAGAGCTTTTTCTGGTGAAGAGGCATTGAAGTGTACGCTAAAAAATGAGTTTGCAATGGCCATTCTCGACGTTCAAATGCCTGGTATGGATGGCTATGAAACATTGGAATTAATGCGTCACAGAAAAAAGACTAAATACCTTCCTGTTATCTTTGTTTCAGCCATACATCAAAGTGATTTTCACATTATAAAAGGAATAGAAACAGGTGCTGTGGACTTTATACCAAAGCCAATTATACCAGAAGTTCTAAAAGGAAAAGTAAGCGTTTTCCTTGATCTATACCGACAAAGAAAAGAATTAGACCTTGTACTAAAATATCTTGAGGATAAAAATGAAGAACTAATTATAGCTAAAAATAAAGCTGAAGAAGCCACTCAAGCTAAATCGATGTTTCTAGCGAATATGTCTCATGAAATCAGATCTCCTATGAATGGCATATTGGGTCTTTCTCGCTTAATGCAAAATGAAACGAAGAATTCAGAACATCATGATATGCTCAATGTTGTAACAACATCAGGCGAACATCTCTTACAAATTATAAATGACATTCTCGATTTCTCAAAGATTGAAGCAGGACAGATTGACTTAGAATGTATTGATTTTGATATTAGAAAATTATGTGATACGATATACCAACTACTCAACTATAGAGCTGTTGAAAAAGGAATTAGTTTTAATATAGATATTGACCAAAACATTCCAAAAGTTCTAAGAGGAGATTCTTTTAGATTAAACCAGATCATCATGAACTTAACCAATAATGCGGTTAAATTCACACTTAAGGGTGCTGTTAATGTGACAATTAAGGTGCTTGAGAAAAACAAGGAGTGGGTATCTATATTATTCTCAGTAAAAGACACTGGAATTGGAATCCCAGATAAGGCACAAAAGACATTATTCAAAGAATTCACTCAATCTGACAGTTCTATCTCTAGACAATATGGAGGAACTGGTCTTGGGCTCGCAATTTCAAAAAATCTAACCAATTTAATGGGTGGTAAAATCACTCTTCAAAGTAAACAAGATTTAGGTTCGGAGTTCATGTTTGAACTCAAATTCGAATATAAAGAACAGGAAATGATAACAGGTCTTAGCAACAACAAAGAACTATCACAAGATCTCACAATTCTTGTGGCAGAAGATAATCCTATCAATCAAAAAGTAGCCGTTTTAACTTTACGCCATCTAGGTTTGACTTGTGATATTGCTAAAAATGGTCTTGAAGCTCTTGAAATGTACAAAGAAAAAAGGTATGACATTATCCTTATGGACATGCAAATGCCAGTACTTGATGGACTTAATGCTTCATCTAAAATTAGAAGCTATGAGATAGATGAAAATATCGACAATTCAACTTATATTATTGCTCTAACAGCAAATGCATCATCTGATAATAAACAACAATGTCTTGATGCTGGTATGAATAATTTTTTAAGTAAGCCATTTAAAGAAGATGGCTTAAAGGCTGCTTTGAGTCAAGGAATCAAAATTATTCATTAAGATGACCGGCAAGCAAGATAAACTCGATAAGTTTGAGAATATCGATATCGAAATACCTTTAATACTTGAAGCTATCTACCAAAAATATGGTTATGATTTCCGAAGGTATTCTCGTTCTCATATTAAAAGACGATTGGTACACAGATTAGCCATCAGTAATTTGGAAAGTATTTCTCAAATGCAGGACAAGCTAATGCGTTCGAAAGATTTTTTCATTGAACTACTTGAAGATTTATCAATCAATGTCACTGAGATGTTCCGTGATCCTGATTTCTACGCTTCATTTCGAGAACATGTCATTCCAAATCTAAAAACGTATCCATTCATTAAAATATGGCATGCAGGCTGTTCAACAGGTGAAGAAGTCTATTCCTTTGCAATACTTTTACGGGAAGAAGGCATTCTAGATCGTTGCCAAATTTATGCTACAGACTTTAACCGAAAAGTTCTCGAAGTGGCCAAACAAGGCATCTACCCTATTCGTAACATCGATCAATATGAGAGAAATTACGTAAAATCAGGAGGCAAATCTAAATTATCTAATTTTTATACGATGAAGTATGGATCTATTAAATTGGATCAATCCTTAGTGAAAAAAGTCGTTTTTGCTGATCACAATCTTGTAACTGACTCTGTTTTTGCAGAAGTAAATCTAATTATTTGCCGAAACGTACTCATATATTTTAATCGAGACCTACAAAACAAAGTGATAAACTTATTCCATGAAAGTCTATCATCTAG
This sequence comes from Ancylomarina sp. YFZ004, assembly GCF_054254355.1. Classification (NCBI taxonomy): domain Bacteria; kingdom Pseudomonadati; phylum Bacteroidota; class Bacteroidia; order Marinilabiliales; family Marinifilaceae; genus Ancylomarina; species Ancylomarina sp. YFZ004. Next base: position 107,026 of record NZ_JBTCHQ010000010.1, on the reverse strand, counting down.
TGGTCATTTGTGTCTTGGTTCAAAGGAAAGTTTGAAATTCACAAGCAAAGAATCCTGTTTCTCAGATGTGGATGATAAACAGAAAATTTATAAGAAAAGCTTGAGCAAATCATGTATAAAGCTTTAGTAATTGGCACTTCTTTTGGAGGACTAGAAGCTCTAAAGGCTATTATTCCTCTTTTACCAAAGGATTTTCCTCTGGCAGTCATTGTTGTTCTCCATATTGGCGACAATCAAAATGATTCTTTTATTCGATTTCTCAATGACATCAGCCAATTACGCGTAAAGGAGGCCGAAGAAAAAGAAACAATTTCTCCTGGGACAGTCTACTTTGCACCTCCAAACTATCATTTATTGATTGAAGATGATGAGACCTTCACACTCTCCACAGATGCTAAAATCAATCATTCCAGACCTTCAATAGATGTTCTTTTCGAAACAGCAGCTTGGTGCTATAGACATGATCTTATTGGTGTTGTCCTATCTGGCTTAAACCAGGATGGTGCCTATGGTTTACTCCAAATAAATGATTTAGGTGGTATTTGTATAGTTGAAGATCCTGAAAACGCTATTGCCAGAATCATGCCTTCAGCAGCTTATAAAATTGCAAAACCACAGTTTATTACACCTCTTCATCAAATTGCTGAAAAAATTACTGAACTTATACTATCTCAAAACTAAACAAATCAACTTCATATCAAATTAATCTCTACTTTTGAGTAATTAATTTATTCAAAATAGACTATGCCAATAAATATAGAAATCAAAGCAAGTTGTTGCGATTTAAGCAAGATTAGAGAGATCCTTAAAAGTCAAAATGCAGATTCCAAAGGTACAGATCATCAAAAAGACACCTATTTCAATTCTAACAAAGGACGTTTAAAACTTCGTGAAGGGACTATTGAGAACAACTTAATCCATTACGAACGAGAAAACATTGAAGGTAGTAAAGAAAGTAAATTCACACTTTACAAAACCGAGCTAAATTCTAATCTTAAGACGATATTAGAAAAAGCTCTTGGCAACAAATGCGTTGTCGAAAAAGATAGAGAAATATTTTATATAGACAATGTGAAATTCCATCTTGACACAGTCAAAGATCTTGGAACATTTTTAGAGATTGAGGCTTCAAACAAAGATAATATCCTCACGAAAGATAAACTTCAAGAGCAATGTAACTACTATATAAAGTTGCTTCAAATCAATCCCAAAGATTTTATCTCAGATTCTTATTCTGATATGATTCAACGAAACAATTTATTTTCACAAATCCTCATTGAAGAATAATAGGTATAGTCTTGAATTCTAACAAAGGTTTTTATGTTGATTCAATTTTGAGTAACTTGAATAAAATCTTAAAAACAAACTGCCATGCTTCAATTCGAATACGATATCCGAAGTCATAAGGTTAAAGCACTTAATGGTAAGAGTAAACAGTTAGCTGTTGGTATTGCATTTGTCATCACAGCTATTGTTTTATACTTCTTTGTTAGATACTTAGAAATCATACCTCTATGTAGATATTTTGCCCCTTTTTTAATTCTTATAGCATTTATCTATACTATCGGAATTCTATTAGGCTGTAAGTTTATGTACCCTCGTGAATATCTGAAAATAAACTCTCGAAGGATAAAATATAAATATGGGTGGTTTAAAAGACGAACAAAAATCTATAGAAAAGATATCAAAGCTTTCAAGTTGGAGAATTATGAACTCATCGTACTAACGAAAGAACAAGAAGAGTTTAGAATTTGCCTAAAAGATTTTTCTGATGAAGACATCATAGTTTTAAAGGGTTACCTAAACATTACTAAAGAATAAATTCAGAAGATATAAAAAAAGCAGCCTTGAAAAAATATTTCAAGGCTGCTTCATTTTATTTGATAGTCATTCGAGCAAAAGGAGCTGTATCCTGTTCCACAAAATCATTTTTTAGATATTTAAAATAACCTGTAACAGCTACCATTGCAGCATTATCAAGAGAGTAACCAAGCTGTGGAATATAGACTTTCCAGCCCATCTTAACAGCAGCATCCTTCATTGCATTCTGAAGTCCTGAATTAGCCGAGACACCTCCAGCAATAGCCACTTCTTTTATTCCAGTCTCTTTAACAGCACGCTTAAGCTTATTCATCAACACATCAACAATTGTATTTTGAATTGATGCACATATATCATTCATATTTTCCTCTATAAAGTTAGGATTCACCTTCACTTTATCTCGAATGAAATATAAAAATGATGTCTTAAGCCCACTAAAGCTATAATTTAGACCTTGTATTCTTGGTTTATTAAACTCAAAAGCCAGAGGGTTTCCTTCCTTAGCTCTTTTATCAATTACGGGGCCTCCTGGATAAGGAATTCCCATAACTTTTGCACATTTATCAAAAGCTTCTCCAGCAGCATCATCAATAGTTTCACCTATCACTTCCATTTCCATATGATCTTTCACAATTATAATTTGCGAATTACCTCCTGAAACTAAGAGTGCTAAAAATGGAAAGTTCGGATGCTCATAAGTATTTTTCAAATCATCAATAAAATGAGCTAGAATATGTGCTTTCAAATGATTAACCTCGATCAAAGGAATATTCTTTGATAAAGCAAAACCCTTTGCAAAAGAGGTGCCTACCATCAAGGATCCCAAAAGCCCTGGTCCTCTCGTAAAAGCCACAGCATCAATATCATCAGCAGTTACATTGGCTTTCTTTAAAGCTTGATCAACAACTGGAATAATATTCTGTTGGTGGGCACGAGATGCCAACTCTGGCACAACACCACCATATGCCATATGCACAGTTTGAGTGGCAGTAATGTTAGAATGAATCACTCCATCGCGCAAAACTGAAGCCGACGTATCATCACATGATGACTCAATTCCTAATATCGTTATACTCATTAAATTAAAAATTAACGTAAAAACATTAAAAAAGACTATAATCACAGCTTTCACAAGCTGTTTTCTATTTCTTTTTATCTAATTTTGTGCAACTGCACTCAAAAGCACAAAACTATTAAAAAATTTCTCAAAATATCAATTTGGGCCATAGCAAGTATCATTATGGTGCTTATATTGGCATATCTTATATTTTTGAGCCCTCGAGTACAGACTTATATCAGTCAAAAGATAGCCAAATCTATATCAGAGCAAACCCATACGCCTGTTACGATTGAAGGTGTAGATTTTTCTCCTTTTAAAAGCATTATCCTCAAAGGTATTTACGTTGAAGACTATAAACAAGACACTTTGATTTATGTTGGAGAACTTAAATCGAAGCTCGATTCAATAAATTTCAAAACACGAAAAGCCTATATTGGTAAACTTATCCTAAATAAAGCTTACTTTAATTTGTACGAAGACGAGGATCGTAAACAAAACCTTCAGGTTTTTATTGATTCGCTTTCTAAAAAACAAAGCCCACAAGACACTTCAATCCATAAAAAATCGTGGGACATTAATGTTTCCAATCTCGATTTAATTAATTCTCATTTTAGCTTTGTAACTAGTAAGGCCAAAAAGCAAGCTTTCGGGATGAATTACGACGATATTGATGTTAGAAACATTAAACTTCAAGCTCGTAATATTAAAATCATAGGCGATTCTGTTGATTTCGATATGAAACACATGAGTTGTGTTGAAAAATCAGGCTTTGAATTAAAAGATTTTAAAACTCATAGCTGGATTACACCCACTCAATGGGGCATGTCTAAAGTTACATTCGTCTCACCTAAAAGTCGACTATCTGCACGTCAAATACTCTTGAATTATAAAACTGGACAAGGGTATTGGAGACAGTTTACAAAGAAGATGGAACTGGATTTTCAAATCGAATCGTCAAAAATTAATTTTGAAGATATTGCCTATTTTAATGACAAGCTTTTAGGATTTAAAGAATTTGGGTTTTTATCAGGGAATATTTATGGTACCATTTACGATCTAAAGGGGCGTAATATCAATATCCTATATGGTAATCAAACCAGTTTCAAAGGTCGGTTTTATATGAATGGTCTTCCTAAAATTGCGGATTCATATCTTGAAGCTGACTTCAAAGAACTGACCACTAGCATTGCTGACATTGAAAATGTATATATCCCAAATTATAAAGACAATCACATTCAGCTTCCCAGCCAACTTGATAATTTAGGGCTCATTCATTATCAAGGTAAGTTCAATGGATTCATAAATGATTTTGTCTTTTATGGAAATTTCCAAACTGACCAAGGTGATATTAGAACCGATATTCTACTTAAACCTAGCCTTACAGAAAACAACCTAAGCTTCACAGGGGATATCAATACTCAAGATTTTAACCTTGGAAATCTATTAAGTCAAGAAAAAATCGGAAAAGTATCGATGAATTTAGCCTTGAAAGGTTCAACTTCCAAAGATGTAACTCAGGGAGTAATGAAGGGTAATATCACTAAATTCAATTTCTTTGATTACGATTACAAGAATTTATCACTCGATGGGTATTTCGCTGATAAACATTTTGATGGTAAAATCTCACTTCTCGACCCAAATATTGGCTTTGACTTTACAGGTAAAATCGACTTTTCGAAAGAGACTCCAGTAGTTAATTTCGAATCTCAATTGAAGAATGCTAAATTATTCCCTCTACATCTAAATACAAAAGATGAACTCGCAGAACTCAATTTGAGCTTAAATGCAAATTTTACCGGTGCTCGATTTGATAATGCAAATGGTAATATTATCATCAATAATATTGAATACAAGAACGGCAGAGGAGAATACAAATTAAATGAGATTAAAATCGATTCTAAAACCACTCCTGAGCTCAAACAGTTTGATTTGAAGTCAGATTTGGCCGATTTAAGTGTAAAAGGTAATTACGAACTCGGAGAGCTTGTTTCGTCCTTATCAAACATGATATATTACTATCTTCCAGCTTATGCTCCAGATTCATCATACACAAAAATTGATTCAACCAATAAATTTGAATTCGATCTTTTATTAAAAGAAAATGTTGGATTAACCGAATTAATTTACCCAGAAATAAACTTAGCACCACAAAGTCAGCTGAATGGAGAAATTAATGCTAAAGAGCATTCCTTAATTCTTAAGCTTGACATTCCATCCTTAAATTACGATTCAAAAATTATTGAGGGAATTAAGGTTAGCTTGAACACCGATAATAATAAGCTTACTTTAAAAGGACGTAGTGATAAATTTTCCTTCACAGATGATTATAACATTTTCAATCTTTCACATCAGATTGAAGCCCAAAATAACCAACTCAAATACGATTTAAACTGGAATAACTGGGGTGCAAAAACCTATAGTGGCTCTTTATCAGTCATCGGAATTGCCAGCTCAGAAACACTGAATTCAGACCCCAAATGGGAAATTGATATTCTGCCAAGTACTGTGATTCTTGCCGATAGCACTTGGAAAATCAGCCAATCACACATTCAAATAGACAGTACGAGTTATACCATCGATCAATTCAGTATTAGTCAAAATGATCAATTCTTATCAATAGATGGTAAGGTATCAACTCAAGTTGAAGATATAATTAAATGTCAAATTAATAATATCAGCTTAAAGAATATAAATACCATTACCGACAGTAAGAATTTAGGTGTTGATGGTAATACTAGAGGTTATTTTCAGCTTTCAGACTTTTATGGAGATCGCCTAACCAAAGCTGATCTTGTTCTTGATAATTTGACTTTTAATAAAGATACGATTGGAGATTTCTATCTTAAAAGTGATTGGGATAAAATTGAACAAAAACTCTCCGTAGAATCATATGCGATTCATAACAATAAGCGAGAAATTAATATTGAGGGAGGCTATTTTCCTGCTTCAGATTCAATTAATCTAAGTCTCACCTTAGATTCTATGCGCATGAATGCACTTCGACCTTATTTGGATGGTAATATATCTGAATTGGAAGGACGATTGGGTGGATTCCTGAAAGTAGAAGGTCCCAGCAGTTTACCTCGCTTTTATGGCAAGCTTAAATTCCTAGATACGAGCTTTAAAATTGATGAGTTGCAAACAAAATACTCATGTAATGACAGTATTATTTTAACACCTCAAGAAATACAATTTAATAACTTTAAATTCTATGATTCTGAGAATAATCTGGCTGAAATTTATGGTGCCATCACACTTAACGATTTCGAAAATATTGGTTTAGATCTAGCTCTAACTACCAAAAACTTCAAACTTCTTAATACAAAAATTACTGACAATGAGCTTTTATACGGTCAAGCTTATATGACAGGCATTACACATTTATATGGCTCTCCTGATGATATAGAAATTGAGATTGATGCAAAAACAAATAAAGATACGCGCATATACATCCCTCTTAATAAGACAGGTGACATTGAAAAAAGTAATTTTATCACTTTTATTAACTCTTACGAAACAGTCGAAATCGTAAAGGAAAAATATGATATTGATCTAAGTGGTATAAAACTAAATTGCAATCTTGAAATTACGCCAGAAACCGACATACAAATCATTTTAGATCCTAAAATTGGAGATATAATAAAAGCCAATGGTAATGGTAACCTAAAACTAGGAATTGATACAAAAGGTGATTTTAATATTTACGGTAACTACACCATTAACACAGGAAGTTATTTATTTACGCTTCAGAATGTAATCAACAAGAAATTTGATTTATCAAATGGTGGAACTATCAAATGGAATGGAGATCCTTATAGTGCAACAATTGATATCAATGCCGTATACAATGTAAAGACGACACTATACGATCTTTTATTGAATACGCCTTACGTCGATAATACTAAAAAGATACAAGTTCAGTGTAATATGAACCTAAGTCAACAGCTTAGCAATCCGATTATTCGTTTTGATATTGATTTTCCATCACTCGATCAACAAACTCAAAGTATCTTAGAAGCTCTCTTCTCAACAGAAGATGAAATGAATAAACAAATTTTATCTTTACTCGTATTGAACCGTTTTTATACTCCAGAGTATATGAGGTCTACAGATCCTGAGTTTGAAAACAAAAATTCAAGTTATGCAGTTGGGGTCACAACTAGTGAGCTATTATCTAATCAATTATCTAACTGGCTTAGTCAGATTAGTAATAAATTTGATGTTGGATTCAGTTACCGCCCCGGGGATAATATTACCGGTGATGAAATAGAATTCGCACTCTCAACACAAGTTTTCAACGATAAAGTTACTATCAATGGTAATTTAGGAACCAACTCCAATTCCAACCAAAATCAAGACAATGATATTGTTGGTGACTTTGACGTGAATATAAAGCTTGATCAAAAAGGGAAGTTTCAAATGAAGGCTTTTACCCGATCAAACGAATATTTATCCGATTATGCCTCTCGAAACACCCAAGGTGTTGGTATATTTTATAAAGAAGATTTCAACACTGTCGGTGAATTATTCAGAAAATACCTGAGTTTTTTAAGAAGCAACAAAAAAGACAAAAAGACTGAGTAACAAAAACTTAGCAAAACATTCCTTTTATTTTGAATTTTAGCAATCTAATAATTCAAACTCACCTATTTTTATTAAAGCTCATTCTAAATTACAGCATATACACTTTTATTAGTGTTTAGGTAATATACAGCATATTCTGGATAGTTAAATATAGCTATATTAGACATCTACAAAAATCAATTAATTAACTATTTAAAAAAAATAATATGTTTACATTAATGGTCGTGGTTTTTGTTCTTGGCTATATTGCGATTGCCCTCGAACATCCATTGAAGATTGACAAAGCAGCTTCTGCTCTGCTTATAGGAACAATAACTTGGGCACTTTATGTGTTTGGAGGCGTTGATATACTTGGTTCGGGAGTAAGTCGAGCGTGGAATGAGTTCGTACTTCTCAACCCTGATGAAGATACGGCCAAAGGTATGCTTCATTTTATTACGCATAATGAAGTTCTTCATCATCTTTCTGAAATTTCCGCAATTCTTTTCTTCCTTTTGGGAGCCATGACTATTGTTGAAATCGTAGATCAACACCAAGGTTTTAAGATCATTACTGATAAAATTAAAACAACTAATAAAGTTAAGCTTCTTTGGATATTAAGCATCTTAACTTTCTTCATGTCGGCAACTTTAGATAATCTTACAACAACAATTGTACTTGTTGCCTTAATCCGAAAACTTATTGATGATCAGAAGGACCGTTGGTTTTTCGCATCTATGGTTGTTTTAGCTGCAAATGCAGGTGGCGCATGGTCCCCTATTGGTGACGTTACAACCATTATGTTATGGATTGGTGGACAAGTAACCACTGTAAATATTATTGGACACGTAATCTTGCCTAGCTTGGTAACAATGCTTGCTCCTCTTATTGTAGTTAGCTTCTGGTTAAAAGGGGATATCACTCGTCCACAATTAAATGATGCTGATAGAATAGAGTACACAACACCTAAAGAACAACTTTTCATCCTATGCTTAGGCGTATCTGCTCTTCTTTTTGTTCCTGTTTTTAAAACGGTAACTCATTTACCTCCTTACTTAGGTATGTTATTCGGACTTGGAATAATGTGGGTTGTAACAGAAATCATGCATCGTAATAAAGGTAAAGAATACAAATCTCGTTTAAATGTTACAGGTGTACTAAAAAAGGTAGATGTACCAACAGTACTTTTCTTTTTAGGTATCCTTTCTGCTGTAGCAAGTATGCAATCTGCTGGACACCTTGACATTTTGGCTACCTGGTTAGATACTAACATTCATAATGTATATGGTATTAACTTGGTTATTGGAGTCCTTTCTGCTATCGTTGATAATGTACCTTTAGTTGCAGCTGCAATGGGAATGTACGATATCGCCGGACCTGAGGCTGTAGGTTATACTGCTCACTTTATGCAAGATGGTATCTTCTGGGAATTCCTAGCTTACTGTGCTGGTACAGGAGGATCTATCTTAATTATTGGTTCTGCTGCAGGTGTTGCTGCCATGGGAATGGAAAAAATTGATTTCATCTGGTATTTTAAGAAAATATCTCTTCTTGCTCTTATCGGCTATTTAGCTGGTGCTGGTGCTTTCTATTTACAAGCAACATACATTTTATAAGACACAATTTACTGGTAGCAATACCCTTAAAAGTTTGACTTGAGGAAACTGAAAAAAAAGATCCTCGATATAGTCGAAGAAGAAATTACAAATATTAATTTAGCGAGATATAATATTTTATATTATATCTCGTTTTTTTATATATCGACTAATCAGAAAATTGACAATATGAATTACCTTTCGATGCTTGCAGGACTTCAGAACATAGCTCAAAATGAGGATATTATAAGCAAAACTGGCACAAAGTCCACTGAAATAACACTTAACTTTATTGATTTGGCTTTTAAAGGTGGATGGATCATGATTCCTATCTTTGCTCTATCTGTTATTGCCATTTGGATTTTCTTCGAACGTTTTTATGCAATTCGACGAGCTTCGAAGAAGGATGATAATTTCATGAACCGTATTAAAGATTATATTCATGAAGGTAAAATCGATTCAGCTTTATCACTTTGTGAGTCGAATGACACGCCAGTTTCAAGAATGATCTCAAAAGGTGTTAAACGTATTGGTCGCCCTTTAAACGATGTAAATGCCGCTATTGAAAACATAGGTAACCTTGAGGTTTCTAAACTTGAAAAGAACCTGCCAACTCTTGCTACTGTTGCTGGTGCTGCACCTATGATCGGCTTCCTTGGAACGGTTATGGGAATGATTCAAGCCTTCTATGCTATGGCAAATGCTGGAAATAATATCGATGTATCTCTTTTAGCAAACGGTATATATACGGCAATGGTAACAACTGTTGCTGGTCTTATCGTTGGTATTATTGCTTATTTTGCCTACAATATTTTGGTTGCTAAGGTTGAAAAAGTCGTTTTCACAATGGAAGCAACAACAACCGAATTTATGGATCTTTTGAATGAACCAATCAAGTAATTCACACTATGGCATTAAAATCTAGAAATAAAGTCAACCCCAATTTCAGCATGTCTTCCATGACTGATATTGTCTTTTTGTTGCTGATCTTTTTTATGGTAACATCAACCTTAATAGCACCCAATGCGTTAAAGTTATTATTACCTAAAAGTAGCAATCAGACAGCTTCAAACCCGATTACCTCTGTATCGATAGATAAAAATTACAATTATTATATTGAAACGACACCTACTCCATTTTCAACGTTAGAAGGCAAATTACAAGCTCTACTAGCACAGCATGAAGATCCAACTATATCACTTCATGTAGATAAATCTGTACCCATGGAACAAGTTGTGAAAGTGATGAATATTGCTAAAAACAATAAGTATAAATTGATTTTAGCTACATCAGCAAATTAATTTATGAAGGATACCAGAAGTAAACGAATAGGATTTGTGGGAACACTATTGTTTCACGCAGGAATCATTGCGCTCCTATTTTTTCTAGGTTTCCGCACGCCACTTCCTTTACCAGAGGAAGAAGGTATTGTAATTAACTTTGGTAATACTGATCAAGGTTCAGGTAATAAAAGACCAGCTCCTTCACAATCTCGACCTGCTAGGAAATCAAAACCCAAGCCTGTTGTTGAAAAGAAAGAAGCCGTAAAACCAGTTGAAAAGACAGCAAGCTCTCCAAAGGAAAAAATATTAACTCAGAATACTGAAGATGCTCCTGCTTTACCTTCTGCTGAAGAAGTTGCAAGAAAAAAGGCAAAGGAAGAAAAGACTAAAAAGTTAAAAAAAGAACAAGACAAGGCGAGAAAAATTGAAGCCAACAAAAAACGTATTGCTGAGCAGAAAAGACTAGACGAGGAAAAAGCAGAACAAGAAAGATTGGCTGAGCTAGAGCGTGAAAGATTAGCCGAGCTTGCTCGTCAAGAGAAGATTAAAAGCATTAATAATAAAACGAAGAATGCTTTTGGTAGTGGCACATCAAATGCGAGTTCACAAGGAAAGACTTTTCCTTCCGGCAATCAAGGAAAAACAAATGGGTCACCCGATTCAAATAACTATACAAGTAATGGCCTAGGTAATAAAGGTTACTCATTTGATCTAAAAGGAAGAAATTCTATATCGATACCTAAACCAAAATACGACCTACAGGAAAGTGGAAAAGTGGTGGTAGAGGTAACGGTTGACCGTAATGGAAAAGTAACAAGCGCACGACCTGGAGTCACTGGATCTACAACTACAAACATTACTTTGCTTGAAGCTGCTAAGAGAGCTGCTTTAAAAGCAAAATTTAATTCAGATAGTAAAGCTCCAGCTTATCAGCGTGGAACCATTACCTATCATTTTCAATTGGATTAAATTCTAGCAACTTCTTATTTTAGTATCATCATAACTAGATCAAATACACCTAAGAATTTGATTGAAGCTACAACAATGACTCCCATTAGGATATAACGAACGTATTTGGCTCCCCAGCTAACAGCGAATCTCGTTCCGAACCAAGCCCCTATCATATTACCTAAACCAAGTATTAAACCAATTTTAAAGTCAACCTGATCGTTATAAATAAATACTACAAGAGCAAAAGCGGTATATAGAAGGACTATAAATATTTTAATAGCATTAGCTTTCACTAGATTAAAACCTGCACCAAGCACTAAACCTGCCAATAAGAAAAACCCGACACCTGCCTGAATAAATCCGCCGTAAAATCCAATAAAAAAGAAAATAATGTATTGACTCAAACTGGGGCGTTTGCCCATCTTCCCTACTTGACCTTTAACCCAAGCATCTGGCTTATAAAGCACAATAAAGAAAAGAACAATCAGGATAGCGCCAATGGTCTTCTCCATGATTTCTTCATTGATATTAACAGCAAATATTGCCCCAAAAACAGATCCCACAATAGCGGGTAATGCCAAACCGATTCCTTCCTTGTAGTTGAAAACTTTCTGCTGTTTAAAGCTGGCTACACCTACAATATTTTGCATTAATATAGCAATACGTAAGGTTCCATTAGCCACGGTAGCTGGCAAGCCTAAAAAAATGAGTAAAGCCAATATTAGTATCGATCCACTACCTGCTAATACGTTTATAAAACCAGCAAATACACCGGCTAAAACAACTAAAATATAAGAGTACCATTCCATAATTTATCCAACTAATATCAAAAAAACATTGACAAGGTATAAAAATAAAGGCCACCCAATGGGCAGCCTTTAAAATATATCAGTAATAAAAGATTACCAAGCAAACATTGGGCGCTCAGTCATCAATTCATTTACACGAGTTTTAACAGAAGCAATTACTTCTTCGTTATCGATGTTAGAGATTACCTCATCAATCATTGAAACGATAATTGGCATCTCAGCTTCCTTAAGACCACGAGTTGTGATAGCAGGAGTACCGATACGAATACCTGAAGTAGAGAAAGGAGAACGTGTATCAAATGGAACCATGTTCTTATTGATAGTGATATCAGCTTTAACCAATATATTCTCAACTTTCTTTCCTGTAATTTCTGGAAATTTAGAACGAAGGTCAACCAACATAGAGTGGTTATCAGTTCCGTTAGAAACAACCTTGTAACCAAGTTTAATGAACTCTTCAGCCATTACCTTAGCATTCTTCTGCATCTGTACAGCATAGTCTTTGTAGCCATCAGTTAAAGCCTCTCCAAAAGCAATAGCTTTGGCAGCAATAATGTGCTCCAAAGGACCACCTTGTTGTCCTGGGAATACAGCAAAATTCAATACTTGAGACATCATTTTGATAACCCCTTTTGGAGTTGTTTGTCCCCAAGGATTTTCAAAATCTTTACCCATCATGATCAAACCACCACGAGGTCCACGAAGAGTTTTGTGAGTAGTAGTTGTAGCTATATGTACATAAGGCATTGGATTACTCAAAAGACCTTTAGCGATAAGACCAGCAGGGTGAGCAATATCAGCCATTAATAAACAACCAACTTTATCAGCAATTTCACGCAATCTAACGAAATCCCAATCACGAGAATAAGCAGAAGCACCTGCAACAATCATTTTAGGCTTGTGCTCTAAAGCTAAAGCTTCTACCTCGTCATAATCAACTAAACCAGTTTCCTCATTCACATGGTAAGGAATTGGATTATAAAGATTACCAGAAAGATTTACTGGAGAACCATGAGAAAGGTGACCACCATGAGCCAAATCTAATCCCAAGAAAGTATCACCTGGTTGCAAACAAGCATAGAATACTGCTGCATTCGCTTGAGCACCTGAGTGAGGCTGAACGTTAGCATACTCTGCACCAAATAATTCACAAGCTCTATCAATTGCCAACTGCTCAGTTTGATCAACAATCTGGCAACCACCATAGTAACGCTTACCAGGATATCCTTCAGCATACTTATTAGTTAAACATGACCCCATAGCTTGCATTACCTGCTCACTTACAAAGTTCTCTGAAGCGATCAATTCGATTCCTTCTTTCTGACGATTGTGTTCTTGTCCAATCAGGTCGAAAATAAGAGTATCTCTTTCCATTGTTGTTGTTTTCTTTTGTTTATTTTATAATATCTGTCAGTGCTATTCTATAAGTTAGATCCTAAAAACACATTAAAATCATAACTTAAATTTATTGAATAAAGGACTAATTAAATCGATTACAACCCTCTGAATTACAAGTTGTAATTACCTACAAAGAAGCATAATCCCCACCTCTATTCAATTTCCCAAAAATAGACAATTAGACCTATTAAAAAAACATTTAAGACCTTTTTTACAATAGCTTTTCAATAATAGATTAAACGACTAATAATCAATAATATTTAATGCTCAATAATTGGGATTTCTTTTATTAATCTAGTTCTATAAAGTTTTATTCAAAGAGGATAGAGATATCAAAATCGAGTTGTTTACAGTACTCAACTATTTTATGTAATTAATTGTTTGCTTTTTTGTACATTTAATACCGACAAAAAAAACAGATTTAATTAGATAAAGAATTACACTAAACAAGACCTAATATGGAAACTCTATCTGTTCACCCACAACCTCGTCCAATATTACTTACAGTATTATGCATTTTGACCTTCATTGGAAGTGGCTTTGGTGTTTTTTTCAATCTTATGGGGATGTTCGCTGCTCCATTCCTTGATTTTTTTCAACCTTCAATGTTTGATGAAGCTTTTAATCAATTAGGAAATAACCCGGGTGATGAATTTGTAAAACAAGCTCTGGATATGGCTCTATTAGCCATTGATAATTTTCTTGGTATAACACTCACTAAATTTATTTTCTATGCCTTAAGCCTAGTTGGTGCTATCATGATGTTTCAGATGAAAAAAATTGGCTTTTACCTCTATATTGTTGCCCAAATTGGTTTCCTATTTATAGGTCCTGTTTTTTTGGGTTGGAATATGTTCGTAAGCTCAGCACTATTTTTCTCAGGTTTTTTCTCGGTACTATTTATAGCCTTATATGCGATAAATCTCAAGCATATGTCTTAATATCTAATAATTCAATAATCAAATATTAACCTATACTAACACATTAAATTTACACCCATGGAAGACATTACTCAAGTTGTATTACCTAAAAAAAGACCAACATTTATTACTGTACTATGTATTTTATCCTTGATTGGCAGTGGAGGATTTGGATTATTACAACATGCCTATCAGTATGTAACATTTGATAAAACATATCCTGCTAATATTGCCAAAATGGAAGAGGCTTTAGAAAATCTAGAAGAAGCAGGTATGGATTCAGGCTTCATTTATGAAAGTGCTCAGAATGGTATTTATGCTCTTGAAAAAACAGCTGAAAATTTAGTCCCAATGACAGCAGCTCATATTATTTTTGCGTTGTTAAGCTTATTAGGCATTTTCTTAATGTTTAGACTTAAAAAGAATGGTTTTTATTTATACTCTGTTGTCAATCTATTCTGGATGCTCGTACCCGTTTATTTTATTGGAATGGAAGTTGGCATGATGATGCTTGGAATGGGAGCTTTCTTCACAATTCTCTTCATCATTCTCTATGCTGTCAACTTAAAACATATGGAATAATTTCAAAACTCATAAAAGAAGAGAGGCTGTTCATTAGGACAGCCTCTTCTTATATCATCTAAATTGATTTTGATCGGATGACCATTAACTTATCTCTAGTCATTTCCTTCATTGAATAGGGAATCCCTCCTACTCCAATTCCTGAAGCATCTCTGCCTCCAAAAGGCATCCAATCCACGCGAAAGGCCGTATGGTCATTTACCATGACTGCTGAGGCATTCAGTTGGCTAACTGTATCCATAGCTTTGTCAATATCTTTAGTAAAAATTGATGCTTGAAAAGCCAAGTCCAAAGAATTACTCCTATCTATGGCATCCTGTAACTTACTATAAGTATACAAACAGACAACGGGTCCAAAGACCTCCAATTTTGAAACTTTTGATTCCTCTGATGGGTTTAACAAGACAGTTGGCAAATAACATGTTTCCACACATTTATGACCGCCACACAATAAGTTCGCTCCTTCTTCCACAGCTTCATTCACCCAACTGTGAACTCTCTCCTGTTCCCCAGAGTCAATTAAGGGACCAACTTCAGTGAAGGGATCCAAAGGATCACCAACTTTTATTGATTTTGCATAAGCCACTAGCTTCTCACTAAACTCATCTAAAATAGATTGATGTACGAATATTCTTTGAACAGAAACACAAACCTGCCCTGCATGATAGAAAGCACCTTTCCCCAGTAAAGAAACAGCCTCATCAATATCTGCATCAGGCTGAATTATGACAGGTGCTGATCCGCCATGTTCCATGGCGCAATGTGTTCCCGGAGCAAGTTTAGAGCGTAAAGACCAGCCCACTTCTGCAGAACCAATAAAAGAAAAGTAATTGATACGATTATCCTTTACCATAATCTCAGCATTCTCACGATTGCAAACAACCACCTCAGCCCAATCATCAGGCAAACCAGCCTCTTTCATCATTTTAACCAACTCAATAGCTGACAGTGGAGTACTACTTGCTGGCTTAATAATGACAGGACAACCCACCGCAAAAGCTGGAATAATCTGATGAACAGCTAAATTCAATGGGTGATTAAATGCAGATATACTCAAAACAACACCAATGGGTTCGGGCATAGTAAAAGCTAGTCGATTAAGAGAAGCTGCCGTTATTCCCATTGGAATTTGCTCTCCTTTAATCTGACCTATATATTCTATGGCCAATTGAACGCCATTAATTGCACGTAAAACCTCAAGCTTACTATCTTGGTAGGGTTTACCTCCTTCTGAAGCTGCAATTATAGTTAATTCCTCAACTCGAGCTTCCATCGATTTCTTAGTTCTTTCAAGAATTGCAATTCGTTCGTAAGGCTTTAACCATCGAGATCGATTTTGAAAAAGGGAATGGGCTTTAGCCATTTTTTCTTCAATAGCTTGTGTATCCATTAAGGGGATTTCCTGGAGTAATCGACCATTAAAAGGGGATTTAACTTTTATACTTGTCATCATAAATGTTTTTTGATTTTGTAATCCCAAAATACAAGAATTTGAGGCCAATATCAACAAGTATTCTTTACTTTTGCACGAATTTTCAGTTAAAAGAACCCTTCAGCTCAATCAATATGCAATATCTATCACAGAATCTAAAATATCTTCGTCTCAGAAAACGATTATCTCAAGCAAAGCTTTCATTCAAAATAAGTATTGGAGCTTCATCCATATCTGCCTATGAGAAAAAGAGGTCGACTCCTAAACTTGAAACGATTCTTAAGTTCACAAATTTCTTTAATAGAAGCTTAGATGAATTAATCCTGACTGACATTAGTGCTCAGGATAGAGAAAAACTGCAAGATACCAAAGGCGATAAATTAAGGATTCTGCCTATTGTTGTGGATAACAAGAATGAAGAAATGATTACTCTAGTACCTGTAAAAGCTGCTGCTGGTTACCTAAATGGTTATTCTGACACTGAATTTATAAGTGAATTGCCCAATTTCAGAATGCCTTTTGCTGAACTTTCAGAAAACAAAAGCTATCGTGCTTTTCAGATTGAAGGAGAAAGTATGTTACCAATTCCAGCTGGTGCTTATATCATCTGTGAATATGTACAAGATTGGGAGCTTATTCGTAATGGCTCTTGTCATGTTATTGTTAGTACTGAAGATGGGATCGTATATAAGCGAATTCAAAAGGATATCGAAAATAATCAGTTCATTCTTCACTCAGACAATACCGAATATTCTAGTTTCGAAATTGGCTTAAATCAAGTTCTGGAAGTATGGAAAGCTCTGGGTTATGTCTGTTTTGATTTGCCTAATGGCAACAGCTAACACCAAAGACCTCATTTTCAACTCGAAAGAACTAAAGGTGATTTATTGAAAACAAGACTAAAATCATACTTTAAGAAACTTTTGTTTTGAAAATTTAGTTTACTTTCGTCCTGATTAAATTCATTCTAAATAACTCTATCCGATCATAATGGGCAACTCAGGAATATCGACAAATCTTAAAGGGGTTTTATTTGCTTGCCTTACGGCATTTCTTTGGGGCTTTTTGCCTATTTTCCTGAAGATCTCACTTAAATATCTCGATCCAAATTCCATTGTCTGGTTTCGATTTACTTTTGCTGCTGGCGTTCTCTTTATTTACTTTCTATTTACAGATAGAAAACAGCTTCAAATATTTAAGCGTCCACCAGTTCTACTTGTAATAGCGGCATTAGCCTTGGGTTTAAACTATATTGGTTTTCTGCAAGGCGTCAACTATACAAGCCCGAGTAATGCTCAGATCATTATTCAAACAGGCCCTATTCTTCTCGCTTTGGTCGGATTTATCGTTTATAAAGAAAGACTGAATATTAAACAATTGGGTGGATTTGCTATTGCTGCTATAGGCTTAATTCTATTTTACCAAAATCAACTACAGGGTTTTCTTCACGATCCACAAGCTTTTAATAAAGGTTTTTTATGGATTGAAATTGGAGCAGTAGCCTGGGTTCTATATGCAGCATTACAAAAGAAATTGGTCCAAAAACATCCTGCGCAAACGCTGAATATGTTTCTTTATGGTCTTCCCGCCTTGCTTTATGTACCGACTGTTGATTTCCCTGCTTTCACAGAACTAAGCTTTCCCACTTGGCTTATTATTATATTCCTGGGTGTGAATACACTTGTAGCATATGGTGCTTTAGCCTTTGCCTTTAAATACACCGAAGCTTATAAAGTGAGTATCATTGTCACTTTGAATCCAATTATCACACTTATCACCATGGCCGTTCTTTCAAGTCTTCAAGTAGATTGGATTAAAACTGAAAACTTAGATCCAATCTCAATGATCGGAGCTGTTTGCGTGATTGGCGGTGCAATAATTGCTGTTTCTTTTGCTAAAGCGAAGAAACTTGCGAAAGCCTAAATTACAGATTAAGAATCGAAACTTATATGTTCTTCATCGTTAGGATCGATATGTAAGGTTGCAGAATAGGCATGTTCCTTTGCAATCTGATTTTCGATATAATCCACAATCTCGTGGGCTTCTCTAATTGTCATTTCAGCTGGCAAACAAATATGAAAAGTGATCTCATTGTGGTCTCCATAAGAATGGACGTGAAAATGATGTGGATACAAATTCTCAGGGTAACAACGTTTACAAGTTAATTTCAGTTTCTCTATGATATCCTTAGAAGGGCTTTCTCCTAATAAAGTGTAGATTGAATCCCTGATAATTTCATAAGCGGCATAACCAATTAACAAAGCTACAATTAGCCCTAAAGCTCCATCGATCCACCAAAAATACTTGCCTAAAAAGATACCTGCCAAAATAACTAAAGATGATATAGCATCACTACGGTGATGCCAAGCATCTGCTTTAAGCACTTTCGAATTAGATTTTTTCGCACCCCAAAAAGCAAACTGAGCGAGTAATTCTTTTAAAATAACAGATGTTATCATGACATAAATAGCCAAAGACCCAAACGTAGAACTTTCTCTATGTTTAAGCGCATCATATGATTCTAAAATAAAATCAAAGGCAACTAAAAGAAGCATTATTCCGATGATAAAAGCAGCAATTAAATCTGCACGTCCATGTCCAAAAGGGTGGTCTTTATCAGCAGGCTTTTTAGAAAATTTTGCACCTAATAATACGATAACTGAACTCAAACTATCAGATAAGGTATGCCAGGCATCTGCCATAATTGCGATAGACCCCGTAACGATACCAGCCCAATATTTAAGAGCAAATAATAAGATGTTTGCAATGATTGAAAGAACACCTTCAACATAGGGTAAATTAGACTTATTCAGTTTTTTTAATAGCTTACTCATATTCTATAAAATCTGATTATTCCTTAGAATCGTGTTCATTATTAAGCTTCCAATCTTTTATCTATGCTATGTAGAGTTGAACTGGCTAGCTTAGTTCCTTCTTCTTTATCAATGTAAAAATCAATTCGTCCAAGAGCAATACCAGCCCATCCAACTTGATTGACAACAACTTCTTCTCCATCTAAATTACGAACACGAGTCGCAGTTTCCAATAGAGTATGAGAATGACCTCCTAAAATAACATCGATGCCACTGGTATTTTGAGCCAGTTTCATATCACACATACCTCCTGTACTACTTGAATAACCAATATGAGATAAGCATATAATAAGATCACATTTCTCATCTTCTTTAAGAATAGGAACAATCTTCTCAGCCACATCAATTGGATTGCGATAGGCCACTCCTTCACAATTCTTACTAGAAACGAGTCCTTCTAGTTCAATTCCTAAACCAAATATACCAATCTTAATTCCTCCCTTATTGAAAATCTTATAAGGCTTAATCTTTCCTTCAAGTACTGTACCTGAGAAATCGTAGTTTGCATTGATGAATGGAAAATTCATATGTTTCATCTGAGAAGAAATACCTACAAGACCATTGTCGAATTCATGATTCCCAATCGTTCCAGCATCGTAGCCCATCTTAGACATCAATTTCAATTCAGCCTCACCATTAAAGAAATTGAAATAAGGTGTGCCTTGATAAATATCGCCACAATCAAGTAATAAAGAATGTTCTTCTGTAGCTCTAATTCGTTTGACAAGAGCATTTATACGTGCAAAACCTCCTAACCCTGGATGTTTTGGGTCAGTCTCGGGGAAAGGATCGATATGAGAGTGCATATCGTTGGTATGCAGAAGGGTTATTTTAGTCAGTTTATTTTTAGCTGCTTTCGAACTTAAAGCATAGCCACCAAAGCCTAAAAAAAGACCTCCCATTCCTAGTTTCTTAAAAAAATCTCTTCTACTTCTCATAGTAAACCCTCCCATCTAATTCTGCTTTAATACCTACACCTGACTCAAATAAAACCTTAGCATGATCAATAATTGCTTCACGAAGTTTCATATGCATGTGGCGAAAATTCTCTCTCTTATCAAATGAGTTCATTCCATCACCACCATTTACAAGATAGTCGATACTGATAATATGGTAAATCTTATTTAAATCAAGTTTTTGTCCTCCAACTTTAACATCAACAGCTTGATCACCTTTAATCCCCATCTTTATACCAGAAACGCCTTCTCCATCTCTTGTGGCTATATATCTCAATACATTCTGAAGATCGGAACCTTTCATTCCAATAATAACAAGTTTATTTTCAAAAGGTAGAAGTTCAAATAATTTTCCAGTCGAGATATTACCTTTTGGTAAACTTGTTCGCAAACCACCATTATTGATGATAGACAAATCAACGCCATGCCCCAGTTTATTATCTAAACAGTATTTATTACCAATAGAAAGCATGGCATCAGCAACATAATTACTCAGAAGAGATTCTGGTTTTCCAGACATCATGGCTTCATTTGTTTCCGAAACCAACTGATTCATCTGAGAATCAAGACCAAGTTTATATTGGTTGATCATATTTGTGAAAGCGGTATCTTGAAGAGCTTGTTGATCCAGGCTTGAATCAACACTGAAATTAGTGTCAAAAACGCCAACTTGTTGCGGGTTTTGAGGTTTACAAGCAATTGCTAAAATTAAGCAAGTCACCCATAATAAATGATTTAACTGTTTTTGCATCCTTTAAAAATAAAATACTTAAATATCTTTATATGAAGAGCAAAAGTAGAAAAATCATTCTGAATGAAAGCATAAATAGCCTAAATCCTTAGGCTAAAAATCAAAAGTTAATTGAATAACTTCATTTGGCTTAAATTGATTTGAAATACCCAATCCGAGAAGTCGTACACTATCAGTCAATTCAAGTTGATCGAGCAATTTATTAGACAAGTCCATTATCTCATCGTAATCTGTAATTTCAAGCAAAACAGTTCGAGAGCGAGTTATTTGTTCAAAATTACTATACTTGATTTTTAAACTTATGGTACGTCCCTTAAATTTAGTCCGTTGTAAGCGTCGATAAAGATCTAATGCCGCTTCTTCCAAGCGTTTTTTAAGCTGCTCTTTATTTCTAACATCGTGGATAAAGGTATTCTCTGTACTCACCGATTTTCTTATACGATTAGGATTCACCTCTCGATTATCGATACCTCGGGCAATATTATAATAGTAAGCTCCATTTTTACCAAACAGACGAGTTAGGTCCAATAAAGAACGCTTTTTTAAATCCTTACCGTGAAAAATTCCAATTTGATGCATCTTTTCAGCAGTTACCTTTCCCACACCAAAAAACTTCTCGATACTCAGTTTCTCAATGAAGGATTCCACCATTTTCGGCTTTATAACAAACAAACCATCTGGCTTTTGATAATCTGAAGCAATTTTAGCCAGAAACTTATTTACCGAAATCCCTGCAGAAGCTGTTAAGCCTGTTTCCTCTTTAACTCTTCGCCTAATCTCTTCTGCAATTGCAGTGGCAGAAGGCAATCCCATTTTGTTGTGGCTAACATCAAGAAAAGCCTCATCAATAGAAAGTGGTTCAACCAAATCTGTAAATTCATGAAAAATGGCCATAATCTGATCCGAAATCTCTTTATAGCGGGAATGACGAGATTTTACAAAAATTAGATGAGGACATCGTTTCAAAGCTGTTTTAGATGGCATGGCTGATCGGACACCGAATTTTCTAGCTTCATAGCTAGCTGCCGCAACAACTCCTCGATCTCCTCCTCCACCTACTGCTACAGCTTTCCCCTTAAGTTCGGGCTGATCTCTTTGCTCAACCGAAGCAAAAAAAGCATCCATATCAATATGAATTATCTTCCTAATTACATCTTCACTCATAATGCCTGCAAGATCTGAATTAATCGAGCTATATTCAATATTATTGCCTCAAATTCTTAATTTTGCATCACATTATTTTAGGAGAGTTTATTCAATCCTAACTTCAATAAACAAATGGTCATTTTCCGATTCAATCCATAAAAATTAATTTAGTGTCACAAATAAAAGATCTTACAAGAGGACGAATTTTCCCTCAAATATTAAAACTTGCCATCCCAATCATTGCGACTTCATTTATACAAATGGCGTATAATATGACTGATATGGCTTGGCTGGGTCGCGCTGGAAGTGAAACCGTTGGTGCTGTAGGGATAGCTCTTTATTTGGTTTGGCTAGGTTCGTCTCTCATGTTCATTACAAAGATTGGAGCTGAGGTTTGTATCTCTCAATCTATTGGGCGTAAAAACTTGGAGGATGCCAAAGCGTTCACACGAAATGCTTTCGGTTTATCATTTCTTATTGCCATTGGTTTTGGTTTTTTGGTTTGGTTATTTACCGGCCCAATTGTTAATATATTTCAGATTGAAAGTGATTTTGTCAACCAAACAGCCTTTGTATATTTAAGGATTGTAGCTATCGGTATGCCTTTTACCTATTCGAATATCACACTTTCGGGTATATACAATGGAACAGGTAACACAAAAACTCCTTTCTATGTTAACGCAGTGGGTTTAATGCTGAATATGATTCTAGATCCAATTCTAATTTTTGGCTGGGGAAGTATTCCTGCAATGGGTGCTGAAGGTGCTGGTATAGCAACAGTTGTTTCTCAAATATTAGTATTCACTTTGTTTATAATACTCCTTAGGGGAAAAAACAATCCTCTAAATACAAAAAAATATTTAGGCAAATTCCAAAAGCAATTCTTAAAACCAATTATTAAAATTGGTGGTCCAGTTGCTCTTCAATCTGCTGGTTTCGCAGCACTTGCAATGTTTCTTGCTCGAGTCATGAATAATATTGCACAAGGAAATAGTATCCCATTTTCTGTACAATCAATCGGTGCAGAAATTGAAGCGCTTTCATGGATGACCGCCTTAGGCTTTTCGTCCGCTCTAGGAACTTTCACAGGCCAAAACTATGGTGCCAAACGATGGGATCGAATTCAAAAAGGATTCTTCATCACACTAGGCATTGCCTCTACATTAGGTCTTTTAAGTACGGCCTTGTTTTACTTTTTTGGAGCTGAAATCTTCGGTCTATTCATTAAACAAAGTGAACCTGAAGTTCTTAAAATGGGAATTGTTTATTTAATGATTCTTAGTATTTCACAAGTTTTTATGAGTATCGAAATTACGGCTACAGGAGCATTTAACGGCATTGGTAAGGCAATGCCCCCAACAATAATTGGGATAATTGGAAATATTCTTCGCATACCATTTGCTTTTATTTTAGCTTATAGTTTTGTTGATATCTTACCCCTATTCTCAGAATATATTGAACAAGGTTCAGTGCCTGTAACAGGTGTTTGGTGGGGAATGACTATAACAAGTATTCTAAAAGGATGCTTCTTATTTTTCGGATTCATCATCTTACTACTTCGTCATCCGGAGAACGACCAACAGCTACCATTCCAAAACAAATGGATAAACCTTATTCCTAACAGACTAAGACAACAAGCTGCTGTCATACCACCTGCAGACCAGGTAATAAATAAGGAAACAGAAATAAACTTATAAATTGGATCAAGTGCCATACATTATTAAATTTAAGCATGCTGAAAAGAGAGATTAAATTAACCGAAGATGGTTCTCACACCATATTTATTCCAGAACTCAACGAGCATTATCATTCAACACATGGTGCCATTCAAGAGGCTATTCATGTATATATTAATGCCGGCTTGCGATTTTCAGATAAGAGTCCAATTCGTATTTTAGAAATTGGTTTTGGCACAGGGCTTAACACATACCTTTCACTTGTAGAAGCTGAAAGCAATAAAAGATCTATTGTTTACCATAGCTTAGAACGTTATCCTATCGAAACAGAACAACTTGAAGTCCTTAATTATCCAGAACTAATCGATTTTGATAAACCTGAGTTATTCAAGAAGCTTCACGAAGCTGATTGGAATAAACTTTGCGAAATATCTGATTATTTTAGCCTTGAAAAGATAAATGGTGATTTAAAAAAGATAGACTTTAAGGATCAATATGATCTGATTTACTTTGATGCCTTTGCACCTGACATTCAGCCAGAACTATGGACTGAGACGATATTCAAAAAGCTTTACCATTGTACAAATCCTAATGCCACATTAGTGACTTACTGCTCAAAAGGTATTGTCAAGCGAGCACTACGTACATCTGGTTTTGAAGTGAAAAGACTGGCTGGTCCTCCAGGTAAACATCATATTTTAAGAGCCACAAAAATTGCGGATTTCGATTTTGAAAATCAAATTGAAAAACATTAAAAAAATCTTAAATAAACAGTCCATCGCTCGCATTCTTAGAGAAAACTGCTAACTTAGGGCTTTGTTTTTTCAGCGAGTCATAATTATCTGAAAAACAAGAAAATAACTAAATATTGATATTTCTCAAACCCAATGAAGATTAATTTCAAGTGCAAGTATTTTAGTATCTGCATTTTGGAATTTAAGATTCATTTTTGAGATGAATAATTTTGAATAGATGAAGTATACTGAAGAACAAGATAAGGTAAGCTATTGCCTTGGTTTAAGCATTGCAAGCAATTTAATTACATCAGGTGTTAAGACAATAAGCACTGAGCCATTTGTTGAAGCTCTTGAAGCTGCATTTAATGGTAAAATGCCAGAATTGTCCCCAGACGAGGCTAATGGTATTCTACAGGAGTTTTTCGGGAAAATGCAAGAAGAGCAGGCTGGACAAGCTATAGGTGAAGGAAAAACTTTCCTTGAAGGAAACAAGAAAAACGAAGGTGTAATTGAACTAGAAAGTGGTCTTCAATATCAAATTATTACAGAAGGTAATGGTGATATTCCAAAAGCTACAGATAGCGTTAAGTGTCACTATCACGGAACATTAATTAACGGAACTATTTTCGATAGTTCAGTAGATCGTGGCGAGCCTGCAACATTCCCAGTAAACGGTGTTATTGCAGGATGGGTAGAAGCGCTTCAATTGATGCCTCAAGGATCAAAATGGAAATTATTTGTTCCATCGAACCTAGCCTATGGTGCACAAGGTGCTGGTAACCTAATCGGCCCACACACAACTCTTATGTTTGAAGTAGAGTTATTAGAGATAGTATAATTTTTTTTACAGATAAACTAAATATTCAAAACAATGAAATTAAAAGCATTAACTCTAGCATTAGGACTAGGCGTATTCGCATTTAGCTCTTGCGACAAGAAAGTAGATACAAACATGGCTTTGAACACAACTGTTGATTCTGTAAGCTATAGTATCGGTGCTAGTTTCGGAGGAAACTTATTGCAAAACAGCTTAAATGAGGTTAATCAAGACGCTCTTTTAGCAGGTTTAAACGCTGCTTTAGCTCAGGAAGATTTAAGAATTGAACAACGTGCAGGTGGAGCAATCATCAATAAATTCATTAAAGAACTTAAAGAGAAAGCTGCTGAAGCCAATGTTGCTATTGGAGAAAAATTTCTTGAAGATAACAAAGGAAAAGAAGGTGTTGTAACTACTGAAAGTGGACTTCAATACAAAATTTTAACAGCTGGTACTGGTGCAGTTCCAACTAAGGAGCAAGAAGTTAAAGTTCACTACCGTGGAACTACTATCGATGGTAAAGAATTTGATTCTTCATACAAGCGTAAAGAGCCAGCTACATTCTTACCTACTCGTGTAATCAAAGGATGGACTGAGGCTCTTCTAATGATGCCTATTGGTTCTAAATGGGAACTTTATATTCCTTCTGCTTTAGCTTATGGTCCTCGTGGAGCAGGTGCTAATATCGGACCTAACTCAACATTAATTTTCGAAGTTGAGCTTCTTGAAATTGTTGCTGCAGCAGCTCCTGTTACAAAATAATTTCTTAAGAAAAATTAAAATTAGAGAATTTGTCTAGACAGAACTCTATTAAAATATTCCCTTTTCGATTTATTTCGGAAAGGGATTTTTTTTCCCTTTTGCGAGTACAATTCTTTTCTTAGCTTTGTAAGCTAATTGAAAACGAAAAGCTTCATTTGAGATAAGGGGTTTAGCTAGATGAATAATTCATACTCTTTATTTTTTAAGTAGACTCATAATCAAAGCATAGAGAACAAAGTCGATTTTGTTTTTTTTTGTCAGACTAAGACGTTTTGAAAGAAAATGAGTACTTTCAGTCTTCAATTTTATAGAATAAAAATTAATAAAAATCAAAGATATGTTACAAGCAGAAATTCATACAGAAAAAGGTTTAATGAAGGTGGAATTTTTTGAAAAAGATGCCCCTACTACAGTTCAAAACTTTGTTACTCTTTCAGAAAAAGGATTTTATGATGGACTAACTTTTCACCGTGTAATTCCAAACTTTGTTATTCAAGGTGGATGTCCTGATGGAACAGGTGCAGGTGGACCTGGTCACACTATCAAATGTGAATTAACTGGTGATAACCAATTCCACGACAAAGGTGTTCTTTCTATGGCTCACGCTGGAAGAAATACAGGTGGATCTCAATTCTTTATTTGCCACAGTCGCGAAAATACAGCTCACTTAGATCGTCAGCATACTTGTTTCGGAAAAGTAATCGAAGGTCTTGAAGTAATCGACCTAATTAAAGGTGGTGATGAAATCGAGAAAATCGTAATCATTAGAGAGTAATTCTGACTTAAGAAAATTTACAATAATCAACATTAGTAAATACTTACTAAGCAAAAGATATTTATATGAATTTTGAAATTAACGGTAAGGTTATCCTAAAAGAGGATACTCAACAAATAAGCGATCGTTTTAAGAAAAGAGAATTTGTAATTGAAGTTGAAAATGAAAGAAATTCTGATTGGAATGACTTCATTAAATTTCAGTTGACTCAAGATCGTTGCGATTTATTAGAGACTGTTTCTGTTAACGAAAACATTAAGGTTTCTTTCAATATCAAAGGAAGAAAATGGGAAAAAGACGGAAAAGTAAACTACTTTTCGAATCTTGAAGCTTGGAGAATTGAAAAAATGCAAGCTGCAGCTGCTGCAGAAATGCCAGAATTCAATGCTGCTGATATGCCTCCAGCACCAGAAGAAGATGATCTTCCATTCTAGGAATGAAATTCTCATAAAAAAAATGCTGTCGAATTATCGACAGCATTTTTTTTTGCCTCGTAGACAAATTCTTTAGGATTGATGTAACATCTTTTTAACAAGACTGTCAAATACAACTAAAGATAATCCAGCAATCATGATAATATAAACAATAACAGGTAGACTGACCATTCGATCAACTACCCCTAATAATAAATCATGTATTGGTTGAATTAAGATAGCATTCACTTGTTTGATTAAAGGATGCTCCCACGAAGCAACAATGCTGTGCACATCAGTTCCTAAAAGTATCATAACAATCAATAATACAAAAGCTATTAGAATCAGTAAACGTTTAATAGGCATGCGCTTCTTTACACTTACTGAGTTGGTCAACCAATCTTGCATCACATCGTCCATCACATGCTTTGTGAAATCAGACGATGGCTCTTCAAGTTCAACCTCTTTCAATAGCTTTTTTATGAATTCGTCTTTATATATATCTTCCTTTTGCATCTGTTCCAAATTTTGTCTCAATTAGAAAAGCAAGTTTCTGTTATTTTAATAATCATCTTAAAGTATCGTCTTCAATTCTTCCTGTAAAAACTGCTCTAAGATACCGTATAATTTCTTACGTGATCGATGTAATTTAACTTTTACATTTGACACACTCAATCCAGTAACTTCACTAACTTCATCAATTGAATTCTCTTCTAAGTAAAAGAGATGAATGATCGTTTTCTCATCACCACTCATTTTATTAAGAGCTCTATTGATATAAAACTTCTGCTCCTCATTTGTTAGAGCTTGAAGTGCTGACTGGGTCGATTTCACATTTACTGATGCATTATAATCATCATCAATGGAAACCTGATCTAATTTTTTTTTTCGCATCTTCGAAATCGATGCGTTATATATAATACGATAGAGCCAAGTTGAAAATTTCGATTCTCCTTTATAGCTATCTAATGCCTGATAAGCTTTTAAGAAAGCATCTTGAGTTATTTCTTCAGCATCCTCTCTATTCCCAATTATTTGCATAGCAATATTAAAAGCCATTTTTTTATGACGATCAACCAAGTAGGCATATGCACCAACATCACCATTCTTAATCTTTTGTATGTAATAGTTATCCTTGTTCGATTTCATGTTCTAATGTTTAGAAACTAGATTAACAAAATCATTCAGAGACGATTTTCTTTTCACATTTCCCCTCACAATACAATAGACTGCAAAAAGTCATTAAATGTTGCATCTGTTTCGAACTACTAATAGTTAGACGCACCAAACCAGTATTGGTTACAGATATAATGACAAAAAAACAACAACACTACAATATAATGATTAACAAACGGATATAACCCCTATTAAAAAAGTAAACTTATTTGTAACCCTTTCTTTAAACATGGCGTCATAAAGTTGAAAGCAAAAATCAAGAAGCTTTTATTTACAACTTAGAAAATTATTGTACGTTAAAATTAAAACTTATATTATGGATATCACAGGAGTAGTAGCAATCATTTCTTCATTTGGAATTGTACCACTAATCATTTTCCTTGTTCACCGTCATCGTGAAAGAAAAGCTCTAATTGAAAAGGGACTTAGCACAGAACTTTTAGTTAGTGCCACTAAAGATAGAACTCAGGAGAGTTTAAAATATGGAATTTTAGCTATTGGCTTAGCTATTGGAATTTTAATCGGAAACATTCTTGATGAATATACTAGAATGAGCGAAGAGGTTTCATATTTCTCTATGATCTTCTTATTTGGAGGACTAGCTTTACTAGCATTTTATAGTCTTGCTAAAAAAGATAAAGAATAGGAATCTAAAATAGCCTGTTCAAAAAAAATGCACTCATTAATAATGAGTGCATTTTTTTATATCGAAATATCAGAGCTATTCTCCAATTGTAAACTTAATCATTCTTTCACAAGCCTTTTGGCAAACAGGACAGAATTCATCTTTATTATTTGATTTCATCTTACAGTCTTGCACAGGAGAATAAATTCCCTTGCTCATATAACCACCACCTTCAAAAAGACCAACTTTAGATTCATATTCTTCAGTTCTTGGCGTCGGTGTAACAATTCCTTCTTCTATCATTGACTTCCACTTACTATCGAAATCGACTAAAGTGGTAATATTAGGCTCCCAAGGTTCTACTTTCAGATTATAAAAATCCTCTACAGATACACCTGAGGTATAATATTCATCAGCTAATCCAACAAAACCATGTCCAAACTCGTGGCTGGCTACTTCCTTGGATAATTTATGATCAGATGCACAGGAAGTGTAATAATTATAGATACCTGCACCGCCATATTTCTCAGTATTTATCAACACGAAAATCTGATCATAAGGCACATTAGCAGCTATATCGTACATACTTTTCAAATCAGAAGTCGTGAGATATCGCTCCGAATCAAAAGTATAGAAGTTTGAATTTAGAATCGTATTCTTATAAATATGCTTCCCTGGAATATCTGGTCCTGATTCTTCAGAAATGGATTCTAAGGCATAGATATTAAAACGATCTGCATAAGTTTTAAAAGGTTCTACATTCAAAACATAGCCAGCAACTCGCTCAACATCTGCTCTAAACTTCCCCATTTCGTCTTTAGTATAACCTTCAGCTATGAAAGCCACATCAATACAAGAATCACTATCTCCATTTCCGATTATCTTAGAATGCTCAACTTTAATTGCCGTTTCGTCTAATATAAAATAGTTAGTTGGATCAATTTCGTATTCAAATAGCTTGACAAAAACACCATCTCTATTTCTATAATCAATAATAAACTGAACCTTATTTTTAGGAAAAGGCATCACATTCACTTGATAATAGGATCTGTTCAAAGTTTTAGCCTCAGGAGTAGCTTGCCATTCCTGAAACAAAGATCCAAACCCTCGAGAATAAATTAAAGTCCCAGACGTTTTATCAACCAACTTATAACGAAAATTACCGTAGTTGAAGCTATCAACAAGATTCTTCGTTGTACCACCCCAATGCGCCTCCTTCTTTAAATTTTGTAAGAATACGGTTTGTTCTTTTGCATTACCACCAAGTAGATAATCAATCCGTAAAGTTTTGTGTTCAAAATAAGTATCGAATTCAACTGAGGCAAAGCTCAGCTTAGTTACTGCTAATAGCAGACTTAATATTAATGTTAAAGATCGTATCATTTCTATATGTTTAAGGTTATTGCAAAGTTAAAGGAAAGTTTGCTGCATTTAAATGATCTTTTTCAGCTCTTTTAGTTATTTATAAGGATTTGAGAATTCTCTTTAGAGGAATCCCTTTCAAGTTTCTTTTTAATAAAGCGATTCAATATATTTGTTCAGATATTAAACTCAACTGTACATATTATCAATTGTAATTAAAACATCCTCATTCATAGATAAGTAAACATGAAAGAACTACTTGGAGTGCATTTAAGAGATTGGTTAATCAATCAAGGCATTGCTGAAAATATAGCCGCCATTTTTCAAACAGCTATTGCTATACTTGTCGTTTCAATTCTAGCATGGCTTTCCGATGTTATTTCGAGAAAAGTTTTGATTACGATCATTACTAAACTCGTACGAAAAACCAAGACACATTGGGACGATATTCTTTTGGAGAGAAAAGTTTTCAACAAATTATCTCATTTTGCTCCAGCCATTATCATCAATCTTAGTGCTGGCATGATTTATCATGAGCCAACAGGGCAGTTTATTCAACATGCCACTCAGGTTTACATGATTATCTTAGCTTTAATGCTTATTAATTCATTCTTCAATGCAGCAAATGATATTTACAACACACTTCCTGTTAGTAAAACCCGTCCTATAAAAGGTTACATTCAAATTATCAAGATCTTTTTCTATGTAATGGGGTCCATCTCAATTATTGGAATTCTGATTAACAGGACGCCGATTTTTATTTTGGGAACCATGGGTGCCTTTGTTGCCGTCCTGATCTTGGTTTTCAAAGATACAATCTTAGGTTTCGTAGCATCTATTCAACTCTCTGCCAATAAAATGGTGAATATTGGGGATTGGATAAGCATGCCATCTAAAAGTGCAGACGGAACCGTTATCGACATCAGTTTAAATACGGTAAAAGTTCAAAATTGGGACAAAACGATTAGTACCATTCCTACTTATGCTTTAGTTTCAGAATCATTCAACAACTGGAAAGGGATGGAAGACTCAGGTGGACGAAGAATTAAACGTCATTTGAATATCGACGTGAAATCAATTCACTTTCTTGATGATGAAGAGATTGAGATGGCTAAAAGAATCAAACTCATTTCAAGCTATATCGCAGAGAAAAAAGAAGAAATCAAACATGCAAATCCTGAAAATGAGATTCCTGTTAACCAAAAACGCTTAACAAATATTGGTACATTTCGTAAGTATATTGAAGCTTATCTTGAAGCGCATCCAAAGATTCATAATGATATGACTTTTTTGGTACGACAACTTCAACCTTCAGAGAAAGGACTTCCAATTGAAATATATGTATTCTCAAACGATCAGGAATGGGCGAACTATGAAGCTATACAATCTGATATCTTCGACCATATTTTAGCGATTGTGCCGGAATTCAATTTAAGAATCTTTCAGAACCCTACTGGAGATGATTTTAAAAGACTTATTCAATAATTAATATGCACAAATTTTTCAAAAAGATAAGCTTCTTCAAATCATTGGGTTGGTTTGGAAATATTATACTAAGTATTGGCGTTATTCCACAAGTTGTTCAAACCTGGGAAACCAAAGATGTAAGCAGTTTCAACTGGTCGTTCCTTTTGATGTGGGCTTTTGGTGTCTTTTTCACGTTTATATACATATTGGAAGGTGACCTAAGATCTGGTAAACGACAATACCCTCTATGGCTCAATTACATCGTTAATATCATAGCAACTTTTTACTTATGCTATGCTAAAATTATATATAGCTAGGTTGATTTATACAAACCATTTACTTAAAACTATAATAATGAAAAAATTACTTATACCTATAATTCTGGCTTTTTTCAGTTTAAATGCCATATCTCAAAACAAAACTGAAGTTTTCCCACAGAGTCTTAAAATTGAAAACCAAGATCTTCAACTCAAGGGAACTGGAACCCGAGTGAAATTATGGATGGACATGTACACACTTGGCCTATTTGTATCAGACACAAAGCAAGATGCAAATCAGATTGTTTCGGGTAATGAAACTGCCATTGTTCGCTTGAGTATTATTTCAGGGCTGATTACGGCCGAAAAAATGGACAAAGCCATACGTGATGGTTTTAAAAAATCAACTCAGGGAAATCCTGAAGCTATTCGTAGTGAAATAGAAGATTTCTTGAATGTATTTAAGCAAGGCGTTGAGAAAAAAGATTTGTTCCAATTTACATATCAGCCTGAGCTTGGCACTATCATTTCAAAAAATGGGAAGGAGCTTGCAAGCATTAAAGGTTTAGATTTCAAAAAGGCACTTTGGGGAATTTGGCTAGGTAATAATCCAGTTGACAAGAAACTAAAAGCTGAGCTATTTAAATAGTTTATTTAGTTACAATATACTGAAACGCAATCGATATCTGATTGCGTTTTTTTTGTGTGAAAAATCGTATTTATAAATTAATTTCTATCTTAGCCGCAACTACTATAACAGAATGCTCTAATTTGGAGCGTTGATTCTCGAATTCATCTATCTGACTTTAAGGCTATTCCCCTTAAGGTTTTTTTTTCGTGCACCCTACTCTATCTTAATATTAAAAGAAAATTGATGATGAGTATATATTCGAAAATTGTTGGATCAGGAAGCTATATTCCTGAAGTTGAAGTAAAGAACGAAGATTTCTTAAAAAATATCTTTTACAATTCTGATGGCAGTCACAATGGAGTGACTACTCCTGAAGTTCTTGAAAAATTTCATAGCATTACAGGCATTGAAGAAAGACGCTATGCTCGCGAAGATCAAAAAGCATCTGATCTGGCATATATAGCAGCAAGCAGAGCTCTGGAATCATCAGGAATCGACAAAGAAAGTCTGGATTATATTCTTGTTGCTCACAATTTTGGTGATGTCTCAGCCAACACGGTTGCGCCACAATTGATGCCAAGTTTGGCTGCTCGTGTCAAACATTTGCTTAAAATCGAAAACCCTAAGACCGTAGCTTACGATATTCTTTTCGGATGCCCTGGTTGGGTACAAGCCATGATTCAAGCAAATTACTTTATCAAGTCTGGCGATGCAAAAAGAGTTTTAGTTATTGGTTCTGAAACACTTTCTAGAGTATGCGATCCGCACGACAGAGATTCAATGATTTATTCCGATGGTGCAGGTGCGACTATTCTCGAAGCAGTTGAAAGCGAAAATGAGACAGGTATCATATCTCATTCTGTTCGTACAGATACTTTAGACGAAGCCTATTTTCTTTGGTCAGGTGCCTCTCACAATCCTGATTTCCAAAATAGAGATCGTGATTTCTATATTAAAATGCAGGGTCATAAAATCTACGAATACGTGATTTCAAACGTACCTCAGCTTGTAAAAGAATGTATAGAAAAAGCAGGCTTGGGATTGAAGGACATCAAGAAAGTTCTGATTCATCAGGCCAATGAAAAAATGGATGAAGCCATCGCAAAACGTTTATTCCGCCTATATGGCGAACGACAAGTTCCTGATGATATTATGCCGATGATCATCAAAAAAATGGGTAATAATTCGGTGGCAACCGTACCTATTTTGTACGATATGATTGCCAAAGGAGAACTAGAAGGTCACCATTTCACAAAAGGTGATCATGTGGTATTTGCCTCGGTTGGTGCAGGCATGAGTATCAATGCATTCGTCTATCAATTTTAGATTTAAAAATATCTCAATACAATGAAAGCCTCACCTAAATGAGGCTTTTTTTTATTCATTCTAAACTTGATAACAAAACAATCTAAAAGCCTAATTTGCCTATATTGACGAACGTATTATTAAATGAAATAACACCATTAATCGTCGTCATAAATGGATACTCTTTTCAATCTTTCAACACTATTCTGTCTGATTAGTGCATTGGCTTTTATAATCATCTTTCTATACAGCACTTATATCTTTTATATCGAAAATGAGAAAAGAGCAGCATTCAGGGCCCTTATCATCGGCTTGCTACTTCCAATACCTTATTTCATCGCTTGGTATTATAACTACAACATACTGGCATTAGTTCTAATTGCTGATTTGATAATGACAGGGCTCTTGTTTATTTATCCTTTTAAAACACCACAAACAATTTGTGATGAAACCCCATTGACTAAGATTGATGAGAGAAACGTGATGTTTTCGAGAAACGAATTGATTGTAGGAAGCGAAAATTATAAAAACTACTACACTAAATACCCTGAGAAAGAAGAACTCGACAATATATTCAGAAAGGAAGCAGGCTTATGCTCTGAAAAATCCTTATTCAACCATCCTTTCGCTTTTGCAGCTGCACATGCCAGCTTCTTTGCAGTTGGACAGTTCAAAAAAGCTGTTGATAGTGAAGTCAATCCCACTCGTAAAGAAACAGAACCTAAAGAAATGAGTTCTTTTATAAAAGCTTGGGGTAAAAAACTAGGTGCATTAGACATTGGATTCTGTGAACTTAAGGACTATCATTTATATTCCCACAAGGGACGTGGAGACGAATATGGAAATGAAGTACACAACTCGCATAGCCATGCTATTGCTTTCACTGTTGAAATGAATGAAGAAATGGTTCAATCTGCGCCACAATCATCTATTGTGATGGAGTCTGCACAACAATATCTCGATTCAGGACGCATAGCCATTCAAATTGCCGAATTCCTAAGACATCTGGGTTATTCAGCACGAGCACATATCGATGGAAACTATCAAGTTGTTTGTCCATTGGTTGCACGTGATTCTGGCCTAGGAGAGATTGGGCGTATGGGCTTACTGATGACACCAAAGCAAGGCCCAAGAGTTCGCTTAGGCGTTGTCACAACTGAATTCCCATTAACAACCACAGATCGTAAGAAGTTGAACTATATGCTAGACTTCTGTTTACGTTGTAAGAAATGTGCCGAAGTTTGCCCTAGTAAATCAATTTCATCTGAGAATCCTAAAATGGTTGACGGTGTTAAAAGATGGCAAATCAATTCAGAATCTTGTTTTACCTACTGGTGCAAGGCAGGAACAGACTGTGGACGCTGCATGGCAATTTGCCCCTACTCACATCCTGATAATTTATTGCACAATGCCATTCGATTTGGAATTAAACACTCCCCGCTTTTTAGACGCATTGCTGCTCCACTGGATGACTTCTTTTATGGTCGCAAACCTAAATCAAAGAAACTGCCTAAATGGATCAATTGATGTGATGATGTGATGATGTGATGATGTGATGATGTGATGATGTGATGATGTGGAGATTAAAAAAAACTATTAACATCGCACCTCTAACTCCCGAATACTTTCGGGATAAGCTTTATCACCCCTGAGGCGGACTTCGTTTCACTCAGCCTTAAATTTAAGCCTTTATCCTTTTTTACAATTTAACCTTACTTCTCCTGATTACGAACAATCCAATAAAGGTTAAGAATCCATTCAGCATCAACAATTCAAAGCCTAATTTGAATCCAAACCAGTCCACGGAGTTCTGAGCAAAAACATAACACAAAACTGGAGCGACTATAGTCACTAGAGGAACCCACTTATCTTTAACTTGAATAGACGTAAATAAGCCAAAAGCATACAAGCCTAACAAGGGACCATAGGTATATCCTGCAACTGTAAAAATGGCTGAGATAACAGAATCGTCGTTAATAGCTCTAAAGAGTAAGATGACAAGCAATAAAATGAAAGAGAACAGTAGATGAGATCGACCACGCAGTTTTTTGGTCCTGGCTTCATCATTTACATCAGCTCCCAATATATCAACAGTAAAAGAGGTCGTTAGCGAGGTAAGAGCAGAGTCTGCGCTAGAATAAGCTGCTGCCATTAAACCAACCAAAAAGAAGAGTCCAACCACAGGGCCTAAATGTTGCGTTGCTAGCATAGGAAATAGATCATCACCTCGTTCAGGAATAGCAATCCCTTCGTGTTGCGCAAACATTAAAAGCAAAGCACCAAGAAGAAGAAATAATAGGTTTGCAGGAATAAAAGCAAAGCCATACCAATACATATTCTTTTTAGCATCTGCCAAGTTCTTACAACTCAAATTCTTTTGCATCATATCCTGATCAAGTCCCGTCATGACTATAGTGATAAAAGCACCTGTGAAAAATTGTTTCAAAAAATGCTGCTTACTAGTCCAATCATTGAATTCAAATACCTTCCCATAATCACTTTCTCGAATTGTACTTAATGCACTTGCAATATTCAGGTCAAGCTTATCCATTATCAAATAAATACTAATCCCAACAGAAAGCAACATAAACAAGGTTTGTAAACTATCAGTCCAAATAATGGTCTTAATCCCACCTTTAAATGTATAAAGCCATATCAACATTATTGTGATCAAAACAGTAAGTGCAAAAGGGACACCCCATGCATCAAACACTGTTATTTGAAGCACATTTGCCATCAGAAACAAACGGAATGAAGCTCCAATTGTTCTGGAAAGTAGAAAGAAAGAAGCACCCGTTTTATAAGAAACAATACCAAATCGGCCTTTTAAATAGGTATAAATTGAGGTTAGATTCAAACGATAGTACAGAGGCAGTAGAATATTGGCTACAACAATATACCCTAGCATATAACCCAATACCATTTGCATGTATGAAAACTCGGTAGATCTAACCCAACCAGGTACCGAGATAAAGGTAACGCCTGATAGCGAAGCTCCAATCATACCAAAAGCCACCACATACCAAGGAGACTGTTTGTTTCCTAAGAAAAAGGCTTTATTATCAGCTTTACGGCTAGTAAAATATGAGATGCTTAAGAGAAGTGCAAAGTAGCCAACAACTACAAAGATGATATTTAGTGGAGACATAAATCTTGTTTGAAATTAAGTCTCAAAAATAGAAATTATTATCATCATAACGCTATCTAAATTATCCATTTTGTGACACACTTTTCCTTAGTCTACATCGCAAATACTCCCAAGCATATTTAAGTCCTGGGAAAAGTAAAACTAAAAATACTTACATTTGAGCTAGAGATCTCAGAATTGGTCCCGCTGTATGTCGATTATATATTAAAGAATGAATTACGATAACTTCCCATCCAAACTATTAGAAAATGCCGTTGCTGAATTTTCAAAACTACCAGGGATTGGTAGAAAGACAGCTCTAAGGTTAGTTTTACATCTCCTCAATCAAAATAAGGAAGAGGTTCGAAAATTTGGGAATACTATTATTCAACTTCGTGAAGAGGTTAGACACTGTAAGTCTTGTTTCAATATTTCGGATACCGATCTTTGCGACATTTGTGCCAGTCCTAAGCGTGATAAAACAACCATTTGTGTGGTTGAAAGTATTCGCGATGTCATGTCGATTGAAAGAACTCAACAATATAATGGTATTTACCATGTTTTGGGTGGTATTATATCACCAATGGATGGAATTGGCCCCAGTGATTTGCGTATACAACCCCTAGTTGAAAAAGCTAAAGAGGAAGATTTAACCGAAATCATTTTAGCTCTTAGCACAACAATGGAGGGCGATACAACCAATTTCTATTTATACAAAAAATTAAACCCCCATCAAGTTCCTGTTACAACTATTGCTCGTGGTGTATCCATTGGGGATGAGTTGGAGTATACTGACGAAATTACATTAGGGCGTTCTCTTCTGAACCGAGTGCCTTTTGATAAAAGTTTATAATAGTCAATTTCTTGATTCTTTAAGTTTGAGTATTTTATTAGCAAAGTAATTTAATTCAAACAGAAAGCCTACCTTCAAAGAAGTTATCATATTTTATGATATAGAGAAAACTAATTAGAGATTAAAAAAAGGTGATCTACTTTACTAATAAGACATACTTGTCTTTTACTCTTTTTTAATTAAATTTGTATTCTATTTAGACTAAATAAACAAACACTAAACAAAATCAATATGGCAAAATACGAAATCTTTCTTCCAGCAATGGGTGAAGGTATCATTGAAGCTACAATTACAAAGCTCCTAAAAAAGGAAGGCGACTCTGTTGAAGAAGAAGATTCAATTATGGAAATTGCAACTGATAAAGTTGATTCTGAAATTCCTGCTCCAGCAAGTGGTATTATTGCAAAAATTTTATTCGAAGAAGGTGATGTACCCAAAGTTGGTGATATCGTTGCAATAATCACAACAGATGGTGAAAATATTGATGGTGCAGAACCATCTCCAAAAAAAGAAGAAGCTCCTATTGAAAGCAAAGAACCTCAATTTACTCTTATAACTGAGGCTCCTGAAGAGGGTGAACCTATGAAAGCCAAAACTGAAAATGGCAATTTCATTTCTCCACTTGTTCGTACGATTGCTAAGGCTGAGAATATCACAAATGAAGAACTAAACACACTTGCTGGTTCTGGTGAATCGAATCGAATTACGAAGAAGGATATTCTACAATATATCGAAAACCGCAAGACATCTAAAAAAGCAGAACCAGTCGTTGTACCTTCAGCACCTGCTCCACAAGTAAGTGCTCCTGCTCATAACTCATATGCAGGTAAAAACGTTGAAATTATTGAAATGGATCGTATGAGAAAATTGATTTCTCATCATATGACCAATTCTCTTCAGGTATCTGCACATGTAACCTCTTTTATAGACGTGGATGTCACTCCAATTGTACAATGGAGAGACAAAATCAAAAACGATTTCTTGAAGAAACACAATCAAAAATTAACATATACACCGATTTTTGTAGAGGCAGTAAGCAAAGCAATTCAAGATTATCCATTAATCAATGTATCTGTTGATGGCGATAAGATTATCAAAAAGAATTTTGTGAATATTGGAATGGCAACTGCTCTTCCAAACGGTAACCTGATCGTTCCAGTTATCAAAGATGCTAATGAGAAAAATCTAATTGGCCTAAGCAAATCGGTTAACGATCTTGCAAACAGAGCTAGAACCAATCAATTAAAACCTGATGATATTCAAGGAGGCACATTCACAATTACAAACTTAGGCGCTTTTGGTAGTACAACAGGTACACCAATTATTAATCAACCCGAAGTTGCAATTTTAGCTGTTGGTGCAATCAAGAAAAAGCCTGCTGTTATCGAAACACCTCAAGGTGATACAATCGGAATCAGACACATCATGGTTATGTCTTTATCATATGATCATCGTGTTGTTGATGGAGGTCTTGGCGGCATGTTCCTAAAAAGAGTAGCTGAGAATCTTGAAAATTTCGATACTAGCCAATTATTCTAAGACGATTTTAGAGATGTAAAGCTCTAAGAAAGAACATAAATCATTTATCAAAAGAAAACGCAGATCTCGAATTCTGCGTTTTTTTTATGCAAAAAAATCAAAGTTTTTTATATCTTGCATTGTTCAGTGGCAATATGGGATGTCACAACGCATATAAGTCTTTTATTTAATAAGCTTAGTCTATATAGGTTCAAGGATCTTTAAAGGGATTGTTACAACAAATATTCTAAATGATCAAAACCATTTCTAGTACTTAAAGAATTAAATAAAACACTATTATCTCATTTTATATGATAACTCATTGTCTATAATATTTAAACATATGCTAAAGTTGAATTCTGGAATTCACAAAATAACATCCACTCAACTTTTAAGAACCTTCTTGTTCTTTATAATTATAGCAATTGGTGTCAGTAATAGTTTCGCTAGTAACTCACTCGCTACCATCGACAAAACAAGTAAGCGCAAGAAAACTAAGATGGCAAAAATGTATTTTGCCAATAAAAATTATGGAGAAGCTGCCCCTGTCTTATACGACTTATTACTTCTTGACAGAAAGAATGCTGATCTCAATAATATGTTGGGTGTTTGCTATTTTAATCTAGAATCTGAAAAGGAGAAATCAACTGAATATCTTGAAAAAGCAATTCGATATACCAAATCGAGAAACAATATTCCGCTTGCCTACTATTACAATTTGGGTAAATCCTATCATATCAATTACCAATTTAGCAAGGCGATTAGAACCTACAACAACCTTCTAAATTTAGTACCTCGAGGTGATGTGCAATACACTGCTGAAATTGAACATGAAATTGAAATTTGTAGAAATGCCATCCAACTAACAGAAAATCCTGTCAATATCACAGTTGAAAATTTAGGGAATTCAATTAATACTGAATATGCCGAACATAGTCCAGGTGTAACAGCTGACGAAACAACCATGGTTTTCACTTCACGTCGTAATGGAACGGGGAGTAAAGTTGATAAGGATGGACAATTCTTCGAAGACATTTATATTTCTAAACAAGTTGATGGCGCTTGGTCAGAACCTAAAGGCATTAGTATTCTTAATACTAAAGATCACGATGCTTCAATTTCCATTTCAGCTGACGGACAAGAAATATATGTATACAAGGCTGGTTACTACAATAATAACGAATCAAATGGTGGTGATATTTATGTCAGCAAACTAAATGGTGAGAATTGGACCAGACCACAAAAATTACATTCTGATATCAACTCGCCTAGCAAAGAAAGTCATATTTCAATTTCAGCTGATGGAAGAACCATCTATTTCTCAAGTGACCGCCCGGGTGGTTATGGAAAAATGGATATCTATACCGTTAAAAAGCTTCCTAATGGGAAATGGGGACCAGCACAGAACCTGGGTCCAAATATCAATACAATTTACAACGACGAAGCTCCTTTTATCCATCACGATGGATCACACCTATACTTTAGTTCAAAGGGACACAAAACAATGGGTGGCTTCGATGTATTCAAATCATCATTTGAAAATGGGCGTTGGAAAAAACCTGTAAATGTAGGTTTCCCAATCAACTCAACTAAAGAAGATATCTATTACACCCCAACACCTGATGGAAAAAGAGCCTATATGGCTTCGTATAGAAAAGGGTCTTATGGTAGAGCTGATATTTTTAGAATTCAAACTCCAGATGCTGATAATACAGGTTTATTCGTACTCAAAGGAAAATTGATCAACACCAAAGGACAACCTGTGGGGAAAGCAAGAATCAAATTAAGTCTTGATAATAAAACAATTGGTTTATATCGTCCTAATACCGCATCAGGAAAGTTCCTTTTTATTATAGATGCTGGTAAGCAATACAATCTGGAAATTCGCGCTGAAGGCTATAGACCCTTGAGTACAGTCATGAATGTACCAGCCGAATACGCCAATAAGGAAAACCATAGCGTTATCACACTACTGCCTCTTGCACTTCAACGTGAAGATGAAGGAGATTATCCAGAGAACATGGATCTTATTGACTATGAAACAAGTCAAGTTAGTCTAGAGAAAGAAGCTATTGTTCCTGAAGTTGATAATAAATTGGAAGACTTAAAACTGAAAGAACCTCGTAAAATAACTCCACCAATCGCAAAACCTACTGAAGAAAAAACAGAAGAACAAGCAAAAAAGCAAGCAATAGTCAAAAAAGAAGAGCCTATTAGCAATCCAGTAGTGGAAATTCCTGAAGCTCCTAAGAAACTAAACAAACAAGAAACCTATTACACTATTCAGATTCTAGCTCTTCAAATCCCAATGGATCCTGAAATGTTTAGCTATCTTGATAATGTTAAGATATTCCAGACAAACGATGGTTTGAGTCGATATGCCTACAAAAAATTCAGATCTTATACTGCTGCCACTCAGGAGTTAAATCGATTAATTCGCATCGGGTATTGGGATTCGTTTATCCGAACGGTTATTAATGGTCAACTGATTCATCCAAAAATGAATTTCTCAACAAGTACAGCTTACACCATTCAGTTGATGTCACTTAAAGAGGTAAGACCGGTATCTTACTTTAAAAATCTTAAAGGAGTTAATGTATATCGAGATTCAGAAAATATTTACAGATATACGTATAAGATTTTCCCGACTAAATCTGATGCTCAATTGGCTCTTGGCGAAGTTTTGAAAAAGAGTTATTGGGATGCCTATGTTCGTAAGGCTTATTGGGGTGAAGAAGTTCTTTTCTCTGACTTAAAGACAAGGAAATCGAATAAATACACCATTCAAATTATGGCTCTAAATCGACCAAAATCGTTGAATTATTTCAACAATTTACCAGTTAACAGGCTCAATATGAACAAAGGGAAAGATGGTTTATCAAGATATACTTATCAAGCCTTTGAAGATAAAAAGGATGAGAAAACTTATTTGAATATCGCTTTCAAGAAAGGTTATTACGATGCCTTTACACGAACTATTAAGTGGTACAACAAGAACTAATCCATTATTAAAAACCAATATTCTTTCGATCGATTTATATGCAAATTTTAGAAAATAATTCAATCAGACTAAGAGCTTTAGAACCTGAAGATTTGAAACTTCTTTATCAATGGGAGAACAATTCAGATATCTGGGAGGTTAGTCATTGTCAAAAACCGTTTTCTCTTTTTGTATTAAAGCAATATCTTGAAAATTCACATCAGGATATATATGAAAGTAAGCAGCTGAGGTTGGTTGTTGAATTGAAAGAAAATAGTGAAGCAATTGGTTTAATCGACTTATTCGATTTCGACCCTTTTCATAATAGAGTTGGAATTGGTGTACTTCTTCACGATAAGATACATCGACAAAAAGGGTATGCGAGTGAAGCACTGGAAACGCTAATAGAGTATTGCTTTAAAAGCTTACAGATACATCAACTCTATTGCAATATTACAACTTGCAATCAATCAAGTATTGATTTATTTTGTTCTAAGGATTTCGAGATTACAGGAACAAAAAAACAATGGATTAAAAGTCAAGATGGATGGAAAGATGAATATCTGCTTCAATTGATTGATCCCAAACAATAAAAGACAAACAAACTCTAAATACCAGAAAAGTCCAGCAATGCTGGACTTTTTTTTAGGCTATATTTTAATCAAAACTGATTATTCAACAATAATCACTTCATCGAAAATCTCAATTTTATCTCCTGGACGAATTTTAGCACGCTTACGATACTCAACTTCACCATTTCGAATAACCTGACCATCTTCCACAAATATCTTAGCTTGCGCCCCACTTTCACTAATACTTAATGCTTTTATCAGTTTTATTAGTTCAATATATTCCGAATCGATTTTAAAATTAATCATAGCTTACTCGTAAATTTCATTTATAAAAATTGTGTGGCAAAGGTATTCTTTTCCAAAGACTAATGAAAGAATAAATAAGCAATACCAATTGCAGCAATAATCCCTGCTAAATCGGCAATTAAACCACATGTAATAGCGTAGCGCGTATTTTTGATACCAACAGCTCCAAAGTAAACCGCAACTATGTAAAATGTTGTGTCAGTAGCTCCTTGCAAAACGGAGGTCATTCGTCCTACGAAACTATCAGCACCATATTGAGTCATGGCATCAACCATCATACCTCGTGCCCCAGAACCACTTAAAGGTTTCATGAGTGCTGTGGGTAAAGCAGGAATAAAGTCACCATTAACACCCAGCATGACACAAAGCTTCTCAACAGCTTGAATAAACATATCCATAGCTCCTGAGGCCCTAAAAACACCAATTGCGACCAATATAGCTATGAGGTAAGGAATAATCTTTATAGCAATATTAAAACCATCTTTAGCACCTTCGATAAAACTTTCGTAAACATTAACTTTGCGAATAAAAGCCAGTAAAATAAACGCAACAATAACTGAGAAGAGAAAAACATTACTCACAACTCTCGAAATTATAGCTATCTGCTCTTTTTCTATACTCGAAAAGTAGATGATAATTGCAATAATAAAAGCAGTCATTCCACCCAAATAAAGCAAAATAACCTTATCCCAGAGCTTTATCTTCTGCATTATAGAAACAGCAATTAAGCCGGTAATAGTCGAGAAATATGTAGCTAATAAAATTGGAATAAAAATATCTGATGGGTTCACTGCTCCCAATTGAGATCGATAAACCATGATCGATATTGGAATAATGGTCAAGCCTGAAGTATTCAAAACCAGAAACATGATCTGAGCATTCGAGGCACG
Organism: Ancylomarina sp. YFZ004; assembly: GCF_054254355.1. Lineage (NCBI taxonomy): Bacteria > Pseudomonadati > Bacteroidota > Bacteroidia > Marinilabiliales > Marinifilaceae > Ancylomarina > Ancylomarina sp. YFZ004. Next base: position 62,637 of record NZ_JBTCHQ010000010.1, on the reverse strand, counting down.
ATCTTTAATTGGATTCACATCTTGCATCTGAGTCATGGCCTTCAAGCCCATTGGTGTCGCAGCATTATCCAAGCCTAACATATTAGCTGCTAAATTCATCATGATAGAACCATGAGCAGGATGGTCTTTAGGTAATTCTGGGAATAGACGATTAAAAAATGGACCAATCAAACGAGAGAAAATTTTAATAATTCCTCCTCGTTCTCCAATTTTCATGATACCTAACCAAAGCGTTAGTACGCCTGTTAGTCCAAGGGAAATATCAAAGCCCGTTTTGGCCATATCAAAAGTCGAATTGACCATGGCTGGAAACACTTCCATATCACCAAAAACAATCAACTTAATTAAACCGACAACAAAAGCTAATACGAAAAAGAAAACCCAGATATAATTTAATGCCATGTGTCTTTATTTACTTCAGTGAGTTTTTAATATTTTCCAAATTCGCTTTCAACTTCTCGTCCTTAGGCTTAATTTTTAAAGCTTTGATAAAATAAAATTTAGCTACCGATAAGTTACCTGATTTAAAAGCTGAATCCCCTTTCTTTACTAGTTCATCAAATTCAAGATCAAGAGCTTTTTGCTTCCCTGCTGCAATGGCCTCTTCAATTTCATTTAATTTATCTTCAATAAGACTCCTGTCTGTTGCCAAAGGGAGGGCCTTTTTAAAATAATGTCGAGACACAGAATAATTTGTTTTCTCATACTCCTTTTTACCAGATCGCATTAGTTTTTCATATTCAAGACGATCTTTCTCAGATCTAAAAGCATATCTCAGTTCTTCAATTTCAGCCAACTTCTCTCTCGGATAATCGCGCTCAAATACACCTAAAGCCTTTTTGTAATAAGCTTTGGCTTTTCCTAAATATTTGTCCTTAATTGCCAAATCAGCTTTATCAATAAAGGCTTTGTATTCTAGCTCTTTTCTCTTCAATAAATTATCCCCAAAGGCATTTGAATGCTGCCTTAACAAATCATCTTCTTTTGATTGCATGTTGGCTTTCAAAATCATCTTAATCTCATTCAACTGAGATTTGACATAGCCATCTTTAGGTTTTATTTTTTCTGCTTCCTTATAATGATGTCTCGCTAAAGTGTATGATTTCTTTTTAAAATGAGCATCTGCTATTGTAAGTGATTCTCCAAATTCCTTTTCAAGCCTATTGTTCTTTCTATCTGCTTTCTCTTGCTTGGTCAGAATTTCATCAATTATTTCGATCTGATTCTTAGGATAAGAACTCTTAACTCTAAGCTTAAGTGCTAATTGATATTTTTCTTTAGCTGATCTCAGTTTATTGTCAGCAAATAATTTATCTGCAGAACTGATATAAGCGTCATACTCTTTTTTAAGAGCCAAACTTTTCTCTACACCTAGTTTCTCTTCAGCCAACTTCTCATTTACAAGATCAATCTGCTTTAAGGCATATTCATCGTTTCGTCTGATCTGAATAGCAGCTTCATATTTCCCCAGGGCATCCGTGTACTTTTTGTTCTTAAATAGCTTGTTTCCCTCACTTATAAACGTACGGAATTGCTTATCTGAAATTGCTTTCTTTTTAGATAAGAGTTCGGCAGCCAAAGCTTGATTTTCTTTTTCAGCAATCAAGTTCTTTATCTTCAAAAGTTGATCTGAGGCATACTGATCTCCTTTTTTATATTCTAATGCTTGCTTATAATTTGAATTCGCACTCTTAAAATTCTCAAGATTTAAAGCAGCATCAGCCGTAGTAATTGCTTTAGAATATTTCTCATCAATTAAGCTCTTCGCTTTCTCTTCTTTCAATTTTTCTATAGCAACTTGAGCAATTTCTCCCAAAGCCAGTTCGGCTTTCTCTATCTGCTCTTTAGGATAATTTTCTTTTGCTTTTAAACTCAAAGCTGACTGATAATTCGTAATTGCAACTTTATAATCTTCCGCTTTGAACGCCATATCAGCTTTCCCAACAAAAGCATTATATTTCTCATTAAGTAATTGCTCATCAGCCTTAATTCTATTAGCTTCTGCAATTAAGTCACCTAATTTTTTTAGTTGCAACTTTGGATACGCTTCTTCAGGTTTCATCTCCGAAGCTCTTTGATAGCTTCCCTTGGCCAAATCGTATTCTCTCGTCTTTAATTGAGAATTTGCAGTCGTTATAAAAACCTCATATTTAGCGTCAAATTCTTTAATAGCCGTTGCTTGTTGAAGTTCTTTAGCCATCATATCTTCCAACTTGTTAAGCTGGTCCTTTGGGTATTTTTCGTTAGGCTTTATCTCTAAAGCATCTCTAAAATTATCACGAGAATCAAAATACTTTTTAGATGCAAAATTGTTATCCCCTTTGGCAATTAAAGCATCATACTTCTGGTATTTAATTTGTAAATCTAATTCTTGTTTAGCTTTCTCTTCTAATTCTCGTTTTTTATCGATTTTACCTTGTTTTGCTTTTTTAACCTGCTCATTCAAATAAGCAGCCTTAGGTTTAATATTAAGAGCTTGCTGATAATTACCTAAAGCCTTATCAAATTCCCCTGAGTTCATTTGAGAATCGGCCATAGAAATCAAATCGGCATATTTCTGTTCACGTGCTTGTTTGTCTGCTACTAATTTTGCCTGATGAGCCATTAAGCTCTCAATTTTTATAAGCTGAGCTTTAGGATGACTTTCATTTGGTTTTAAAGCCAAGGCTTCCGTATAATTTTGCTTTGCTTGAATATATTCACCCTCCTTTAACTGTTTGTCTCCAGAATCTACCAGTAAATTATACTTATCATCTATCTCTTTTTGCTTAGCCTTATTAGTTGCTAGTTCTTTTTCTCTAGCAATTGTCTCGTTTATAATTTGAATTTGTGATTTGGGATAAGATTCTTCAGAATCTAACTCAATCGCTTTTTCGTAGAAAGTTATAGCTTTCGGGTAATCTTTCTTTTTAAATTGCACATCAGCAAGCCTAATAATTCTATTATACTCAGCTTTTAGTGCTTTTTGTTCAGCCACAAATTTTGCATTTGCAGCAGTCAACTGTCTCTCATAATACAGTTTATCGTCAATCAACTGAATCTGATTTTGAGGATAAACTTCATCAGGCATGACTCTAAGAGCTGAAGTATATTGTGATTTAGCAGTCTGATATTGTTTCAACTCGAAAGCTTTATCTGCTGATGCAATAAAAGCATCATATTTACCCTTCGAAACTTTTTCAGCAGCCAATCTCTTTGCTTCATTTTCTGCATTTAACTTCGAATCAAGTTCAAGTTTCTTAATCTTTACTAATTGAGCTTTAGGGTATTTCTCAGTCGACTTAAGGCTAATAGCTGATTTATAATTAACTTTTGCTTGCTCATAATTAGCTTCAACAAAATCCTTATCAGCAAGTTCTATCAATGCATTATATTTCTCATCTAATAGGCGTTGAGCCTCAAATTCATCTTTTTGACTCAATAGAAGAGTCTCTATTTTAGAAAGTTGATCTTTAGGATAGACTTCTTCAGCTTTAAGATTCAAAGCTGCTGTATAAAACAATTTTGAATCGGTATAATTCTTCTTCTGAAACTCAACATCACCTTTCTTAATCGCTTTACTATACTCAGCATTTATTCGTGCCAGTTCAGCCATATAAGCTTGTTGCTTCAATCTGGTTTCTTTCTCAATACGTTTAAGTTCAGCCTCAATTTCTGTAAGAAATGATAAATCAGTTTCAATCAAGTCTGTCTCATTATTATACATGATCATACCAATGGGCTGATCAAAAATAGATAAATCAATACCTGGGAAAAACCTGAATAGCTCTATTGAAAACTTAGATGGAGGGAAACGGCTATCTCTTTCCAAAACATCTTGAGGGACATAAGTTGAAACACTCACACGCTTAGTAACAAAATCCTTTTTCGAAAACTCAAAGATGTAATCGTAACCAAAATTCAATTGATATGAGAACTTCCCATTCTTCGAAACATTCCTTACACTTTCTTGTTCAGAATCCTTGTATAAAGTGATCTTTATATCATTAAGATCTCCTCCATTTATTGTAACATTCCCTTTTACAATACATTTTTCCTGGGCAAAAGTATTACCCGAGAAAAGAATAATCATGAATGATAAAAAGAAAATGTGCTTATATTTTGAAATGATAGCTCTCATTAAATTGATTTGATTGGATTGGATTGGACTATATTGTATGAAATTCCAGTTCTATTTAGAATTAGACACTTCATTATAGAAACAAAAATAAAGAAATATAGCCAGTATTTACATAGTTCCGAAATTGGATAAAGACTTTAATTCAAAAGTTCTAAAATATTTAACGTTCATTAAGAAATAAAAGTGTCTAACACAACATATAAACATAACAAAATAAGTAGGTTGAAACAAAAAATCCTATGAATCACTTCAGATTCACAGGATAGGTTGGGAATAACTAATTCCTAATTAAAATATGATATTATATATAAGCTTTAGTTGTTAAGAATCTTAACCAATACCTCAGCATTTCTATTTTTTAAAATTTGATCACGCTCTATTGTACACAAGTTCTCTTTAGTTTGTTCACCCCAAGCATTGTAGTATTTAGCCATTTTTGTAAGTAATCCTACCTTACAGAAATCATAACGAGCGAACTCACTAATTGCAAATGCTCTATTTGAATGTCTTTCTTGAAGATCTCTATTCCCTTCTTCAAAATAAACTTCAGCTAATGAGCTTTTAAAGAAGATCTGTAAAGGATAGGCTTTAGAGCTAATTAAACTATCATTACAAAATTCTAACTCTTGAATTTGACCAGCTGTTAACTTCATTCCCAACTTAAATTGAGCAATTAGTTTATAAGCTCTTAATAATTTATGATTTGAAAAATGAGCTTTAACATTCAATTGATCGTAAAATAATTCAGCATCTTCAATCAACTGAATAACTTTGTGATAAGATTGCATATAAAATAAAGCATTGCAAACTAAAACTTCAAACTCACCACTCCAACTCTCGTATGTATCACCAACCTGGCAATAAGCCATTTGACGATAATAAAACACTCTAAGCAATTCAATATCATTACTTTTACAAGAAATATGATTATAAAATAGAATACTTGTAAAACGCAAAGCAATTGAGTAGGCTGTACAACTTGAGTTAGGTTCAGTCTCCAATAATAATTTATAATACTTATCTGCTAATTCTTTCTCTAGAGACATCAATGAAGTCATAAGCAATAAGCTTAATGACTTAATTTTTATAGTTCTATCGTCATTAGTTTCTGATATAATCTCAACAACCTTACTAAAATCACCAGTTAGACGGTTCAAATTTCCTGAAAGGGCAAACATGAATTCAACAGAACGAGCCCCTGAAGCATATGTCTTAATAAGATCTATCTTTTTGTCATCCATGTTTGTGATAACAGTGGTCAAGATATCTGTTACAGCACTACTCGTTAAAGTATCTTCCTCTAGCTCAAAAAATCGAGATAATGCTTCATAATTGTCAGAGTTGACTGCAATACTAAATAACTGGGCAATTAACCTATCCTTAAGTTCAAATTCCTTATAATCGGTTTCTATTTGCTTAAACAACTCAAAATCAATCCCTTCATTAAACTCAATTAATTCCTTAACCAATAGGACTTCAAAAAGTTGCTCATTATAAATCTTTACAAACTTACAATAGCCATTATATTCATTAATCGAAACATATTCAGATATTAAGCCATAACTCAACATCTCTTCATATGCATAGTAATAATTACCTGCTGTTTTAAGATGTATAGGAAACATCGATTTCAGATTCATCTTTTTAACTGAATGAGAATCTCGACCATACTTCTGAATCTTCAAGATCCCTTTTAATATCTCAATTTTCTCTTCAGAGTAACGAGAATAATAAATCTTGTTCTTCAGGAATTCATTAATCAGCTTAAAACCGTCAGTTATATCGCTTGTTATATTTGGAACATACGTCTTAACAAACAATTCAAGGAAGAATGGATTTGAAATTGTATTTCGCTGATAATAATCTAGATTTTCAACTTTTAATTCATAGAAGAATTGTTGATTAATAGTCTCATCAAAAACATGTTGAATCTCAAAACCATTTAGGGGTGGAAAGTTTCTTTTGTCTATTTGATCCAAATCTAAGTCGATTTCATACCAAGCTTCTAAAAGGCTATTCTCTTTTTGAATAAATGGTATAGCAAATTTTTCCCAGGTTGAAGTTCTCGAGGTTAGAATCATCTTCATATTCTTCGAGTCCTTATGATTTGCTATGAATTGGTTTAATTGCAAAAACAAACGCTCCAATTTTGTATTATCATAGCTAACCTCATCTAAGGCATCTAATACCAAAATAATTTTCCCCTGACAAGCTTTTGGTCTATCAAGAAAATATTTTAAATCAGTTTTTGATCTTGAATTCAATTGCTCCTCAAGCCAACGCTCAAGCATAAAATCACTAGTTAAGCAGTTGATCATGAAAGTGGCATCGAAAAATAAGATAACATCTTTGCTCGATGTATCTTGACTTACTCGTTCATACCACTTAGCTAACATTGTTGATTTTCCGGCTCCACCTGGTGCAACAAAACTAAGAGCCATTTTATCCGATTGCAGAAAATTACTAATTCTATCTTCTCCTATTTTTCTAGTTGCAACAGATTTGAAAGGAATACCTGATTGGCTTTTTATTAAGTTATAGGCATCATTACTTAACTCAAATGCTCTTTCACGAAATGCTTGCCAATTGGAAGGTTTAATATCCCCGTTCTTTTCTTCAGAGACATAATTAGATTGGAAATCGCTCCATGATTTATAACCTACATAGTGAGCTAATAAATCAAGGGTAAATTTAGATGGAGCTGAAGGAGATTTTAAAAAACCATAAAGTCGGCGTATTGTTGTAGCACTAATTCTCCCACCTGTAGCATCACATACAATTTCAGCTAAAGCTTCACAATCCTTATTATAAGACAGTTCCTGACCAAACTTATTTAGGGTTTCTTTCTTTAGATGTTCTAACATAGCCAACTTTTATTGATTTTAGAGATCTAAAAGTATATTTCATCTATGTATAAAACAATCTAGAATTAATGGTTCGGGGGTTTCGTTTTATAACTACGTCATATGAGTTTCCGATTGCGTATTGGATATTAACGAGGATATCTTTTACTCAGACTGGGCTTATGTAAAACACTACAAACCACACCTTTAAATCCAAACATAATTCATTTAACTCAATAGTTTTATTATTGCTAAATAAGGGGTAAACAGTATTATAAAATTCACACTTAATAAGGTGGTCCGTTAAAAAAAACAAATATTTTACTTCTTATCAGGTAAAGAATGAGCTAATTGTTTTAATCTTTCTAAAAACTCCTTTTTCTTTCCTTCAGAAACTTCAATTTCTTTACCATCATTTAAAATAATACGACCACCTCTACCCTTAATATATTGATCGACGAAATTCAAATTAACCAAATGCTTACTGTGTACTCTGCAAAACAAATGTTCTGGAAGAATGTCCATGAAATTGGAAAGTGGCTTTGAAACCATTAAATCTTCTTTCTCCTTAAGAAAAAAGTCGGTATAAGATCCATTAGCTTCACATCGAACAATATTATTAAGTTCAACCATGCGAAGCCCATTGGCAGTTGGTAAAATAATCTTCTTGTGTTCATTTTTCAAGCTGTCATACAGAACCTGAAATTTCTCATCAAGATTAATATCCTTTTTAGAGTTCTGAAATCGTTCAATAGCTTCTTTAAGTTCATTATAATTAATAGGCTTAAGCAAATAATGCAAGGCTGAAAATTGGATTGCTTTCAGAGCATATTCATTATAAGCTGTCGTAAAAATGACCTCAAAATTACGAGAATTAACTCGCTCTAAAACTTCAAAGCCATCACCATCAGGCATTGATATATCTAGAAAAACGAGTTCAGGGTTCTCTTGATTAATGAGTTCTACAGCCGTTTGGACATTACAAGCAAAGCCAATAACTTCGACATCGGGGCAAAACCTTTCCAGTAATTTAAATAACGAAGATTGACTCTTCATCTCATCGTCAACGATAATGGCTTTTATCATAGTCCTGTTTTTTTGTATCGAAATATAAAAAAAAGACTTCTGAACAAAGATCTTTTTCTCAAATATTTTATGATTTTAAAAAGACCTTACTTAAAGATACATGATACGATTTATGCCTCAACAAGCATCTTTAAATATGAAGTCGCTAATCTAATCTTATAATAGGGTATCTCTTCGTTCATATGAACATACAATTCCTTTGTGTTCAGATGTCCTAATTCACGAACTGCGTTTTCAGTACGCTCCAACTCATTGGCATGTAAAAAAGATAAAATATCAACATCAGCTCCTTTTTCATATAATGATGCCAAATGAGAATAGATGGTTACAGGGTTAATGCGGCGAATTTGAGCAATTTCATCTACAGAATAGCCATTTTTATAAAACTCATAAGTTTCATAAAAAGATTGACTACTATTCTTAGCTACCTGATTCTTTTTTTGTTCAAATTCTAGTATCTCATTTATAAAGAATTCTCCATACAACTGATACTTACGCTCACCTACACCTGAAATCATTTTCATTTCAAATTCACTTGTAGGTTTTTCATCAACCATTTCATGTAAAGTGGCATCTGAGAAAACCAGATAAGGTGCAATTCTAGAAGAACGAGAAATTTTCAAGCGTAATTTACGTAGAGCTTCAAACAAATCTTCTCTATTAACTTGTTTTTCGGGTTTGGCCTTTACAACTACTTTCTTAGGATCTGATTTCATAGATGCTAAATGCACCAAATTAACTTTACGACCACTAAATAAGACTTCCTTACTCTGTTCTGTCAATTTAAGAGCATTTCCCTCATCATAGGCAACTGAAATATATCCCATGTTTAAGAGTTGAAGCATATATTGCTGCCAATCCTGATGTGACACGTCTCTACCTGCACCATAGGTTTTAACTTTATTATAACCTTTCGACATAATCTCTTGACGAGATGATCCACGTAGCACATCAATTACAGTACCTGCTGATACATTCTCTTTTAGTCGGACTATAGCAGACAATGCTTTTTGAGCAATTAAGCTTCCATCGAATTGCTTGGGTGGATCTTTACAAACATCACAATTACCACAATCTTCTTCTAAATGCTCACCAAAATAACTCAACAGAATTTTACGTCGACAAATTTGAGCATCACAAAACTGCTGAATACGCTCTAATTTTGCATTCGACACTTCTTTATGTGCAGATTCCTCAATAAACTTACGATGAATAATGACATCCGAAAAGCTATAAAATAATAAGGTATCAGCCTTTAAACCATCACGACCTGCACGACCAATTTCTTGATAATAGGACTCAATATTTCGTGGTAAATTATAGTGAATAACCCAACGTACGTTGGACTTGTCAATTCCCATTCCAAAGGCGATGGTGGCACAAATAATCGGTGTATCATCATTGATAAAAGCATCCTGACGCAGTGCCCTTTCCTCAGAAGATAAGCCTGCATGATAGTAATTTGCATTAACACCCGAATTCCTCAACTTCTCTGACAATCCCTCACAAGCCTTTCTACTCAGGCAATATATAATACCCGATTGATGTGGACGCTGACGTAAAAAGCCTAGTATACTTTTAAACTTATCTTTTCCGGGTACAACTTTCAAACTCAAATTAGGGCGGTCGAAAGAAGATAGAAAGAGTTTAGGTTCGCCTAATCCTAATTGTCTGACAATATCCTTTTGGGTTAGACTATCGGCAGTTGCTGTTAATGCAACAATAGGAACTAATGGGAATTGCTTTTTCAGATAGGCCATTTTCGAATACTCAGGGCGAAAATCGTGTCCCCAAACAGAAATACAGTGAGCCTCATCAACAGCAAACAGATTTACTTTAAGTTCTAATAGCAAATAATAAAACTCCTGACTAACCAATTTCTCAGGAGAAACATAGAGCAGCTTTATTTTGCCTTTGTGAACATCCTCAATAATCTCATTTTGAACCTGGGACGACTGAGAACTATTTAAGAAAGCTGCGTTAACACCATTTGCTTGCAAGCCTTCAACCTGATCTTTCATTAAAGCAATCAAAGGTGACACAACAATAGCGACACCTTCCATCATTAAAGCTGGAATTTGAAAACAAAGTGACTTCCCACCACCAGTAGGCATGATAACTAAGGCATCTTCACCATCGAGAATTGATTGAATAACTTCCTCCTGTAAGGGACGGAATTTATCGTATCCAAAATACTTTTTTAATATGCGGTTAGCCAATTTCATTTATCGACAAGAGTTTTTTAATGGATACACGGGAGTCATAGTAATAATCAAAAAAGATTCTAAAAACATCTTATAATTGAAGGTTTCAAAAGTCAAATTTGAGGTAACAAAAGTAATGTCATGCCTATAAGTATGCTAGTGTTTGTGTGTTTAGTTATCAACAAAGCTACCGACTTAGTCAAAATAAAATTTCAATCCTCATATTTAAGTGTTTATTTCACAATTCTACAGTACTGTATTGTAAGGGATTTTCATACAATGCAATCGTTTTCAATCCATATACTTTAAAACATATCATATTCACATAAACATGATAAATGTCATAATAAAAAGCGTAGTAAAACTAAACTAAAAAATTATTTTTGCCCCGAAATTCAACAACCTTAAAACAAACAATACAGAATGAACGCAATTAAGTCGATTAAAGAGACTAATTTCCTCAAACAAAGAAGGTATGAAGCCGTGATGTTTCTAATCACTTTCTTTGGTATTTTCGGTTATGTAGGCCACTCAATGGGAGTAGCAAACATGCTAAATACTATTATGAATACTGCTTGGGATCTTCTTATGAACACAGTATTCTACATTATGGGGATTACTGTTTTATCTGGAGCCTTAGGTAAATTACTTATCGAATTTGGTGTCGTACGTCTGTTAGAAAAAATTCTAGCTCCACTTATGAAACCTCTTTTCAACCTTCCCGGTGTTGGAGCATTAGCTGGAGTTTTAACTTTTCTATCTGACAACCCTGCTATTATCAGTTTAGCCAACGACAAAAACTTTAGTAAGTACTTCAAAAATTACCAATTGGTTTCATTAACCAACTTTGGTACTGCCTTTGGTATGGGACTTATCGTGATTACGTTTATGTCCACACTTAAGATTCCTGGTAATGATGAAAACTTATTTATTCCAGCTCTAATTGGTTTAGTAGGTGCTTTGATGGGTGCGATTGTATCAACGCGATTAATGCAACGCCTCATTAAGAATGTCATCAAGCCACGTGAAGATCAAGATTACGAAGGGGCAACTGAGAAAATTTCTTTCAAATCAGAAGGTGGTTTATTTATCCGTTTTCTGAATTCAATTCTTGATGGTGGTAAATCTGGCGTCGATTTAGGCTTAGCCATTATTCCGGGTGTATTAATCATCTCAACTATGGTAATGATGCTAACTTTCGGTCCTAAAGATCCTGCTATTGGATACCAGGGATTAGCTTACGAAGGGGTTACCTTACTTCCAGATCTTGCAAGTCATGTTTGGTGGTTATTCGAGGGCTTATTCGGATTCAAACATCCTGAGTTAATTGCATTCCCAGTAACCTCATTGGGTGCTGTAGGTGCTGCTTTATCTCTTGTAAAAGCTTTTATTGCAAAGGGAATTATCGATGGAAATGTAATTGCTGTATTTACTGCAATGGGTATGTGCTGGAGTGGTTATTTAAGTACTCACACAGCTATGCTTGATACTTTAAACTACCGTGAATTAACATCTAAGGCTCTTCTTTCTCATACAGTAGGCGGAATTGTAGCGGGTTGTTTTGCTCACTACCTTTATGTGCTTGTCACAATGTTTGTGTAGATAACGAAGAGGATTACCTCAATATCACATATTACAAAAGGCTTGTTGATTCAATATCAACAAGCCTTTTTTTCTATTCAAAATTCACATAATGACATAATTTTCAAAACAAACAGAATTTTCATTTTTCTCTTCCAAACACTCTTCAAGTATTATTTTTATTTATCTTCAATCTTATAAAATCACTTTATATGGATATTGATGAATTAATCAAAAAAGTAATTGGAGCAGCTTTTAAAGTTCATAACACCCTGGGAGCAGGCTTTCTTGAAAGTATTTATGAGAAAGCGATGATGATTGAGTTAACAAAAATAGGATTAGCAGCTCAAAGACAAAATAGAATGTCAGTAATCTACAATGGAGAAACTATTGGAGATTTCTTTGCTGATATTCTAGTAGAGTCAATATTAATTCTAGAATTAAAAACAGTTGATCAGTTTAGTAAATCTCATGATAGGCAATTGATTAATTATCTTGTTGCAACAGGAATAGATAACGGCCTACTTATTAATTTTGGTGAATCTGTTGAAGTTCGTAGAAAATATAGAAGATACACACCATCAAAATAAATAATTTCAAGTTGTTCAGAATTCAAAAAGATGAATATGTCAATTCTGGAAATTTTGCAATTCTGTGAATAATCAAAAACAAAGGCTTACTAAAATAAATTAGCAAGCCTTAAGTATAATTATATTCTAGTCTAATTATTCCATATGAACAACCGTGATGCCTGATCCTCCCATTTGAATTTTCTCATCGGTACAAGATCGGACGAGTTGTATTGTTTTTAGATAGTCACGAATTAGTGATCGTAAAATACCATGGCCTGTTCCATGTAGAATTCTAAATTCACTAATATCGAGCATGATAGCTTCATCAACATGATCCATTACAATTTGAAGCGCTTCTTCTGCACGCATACCTCTCACATCAATATCGCGACGGAAAGTTAGTTTACGTTTAGATATTTTCTCTTGCACCAATGCCGAAGTTTGATTGTATGTTGTACTCTCCTTTTTAGCTTGAGTCTTACTAACCTTGGTCAATCTATTCAACTTCACAGACGTTAACATGGCGCCAAATGCAACCACTGCTGTCTTAGCATTTACTTCGATTACTTCACCAATAGTTCTCTGAGAGTCGAGCTTCACACTATCGCCTTTTTCTATAACAGATGGGTCGAATTGCTTTTTCTTCTGATGGACTTCTTTCTCCGGACTTTTTGGCTGAGCAGTTTTCTCACCAGTTAATCGCTTAACCTTATTTTCTCTATCCTTTAGCTTCTGAATTTTTCTATTAATGCGCTCATCGTCCTGTAAATCAGGCTGTGTTAAAACCTCTTTCTGTTCTTCGAAAGCTTTCCTTACTTCGCGAGTCTTTTCTTTATCAGCCTTACTCTCCTTAATATCCCGAATGGTTTTCTCTATAGACTTATTTGCCTTATTTAAAATCTGTTTCGCCTCTTCTTGAGCCTTAGCTATTATCTCCTTTCTAAGACCAGAGGTTTCTTTCAGATCAACTTCATAGCGTTCAACCAACTGTGATAATTTCTTTTCGTTAACACGTATTTTATCACGCTTGCCTTCCCAATATCGCTTATCACGAACAATATCACGTAAGTGTTTATCGAAATTGATATGATCACCCCCTATTTTATCGGTAGCCGATTTAAGAATTTCCTCAGGTAAACCAATTTTACGAGCAATCTCGAAAGCGAATGACGAACCAGGCTTACCAACTTGTAATTGAAATAAGGGTTCCATTTTATGAGAATCGTAAAGCATAGCGCCATTCTCAATTCCATCAGCTTCAGAAGCGTAGTGTTTTAGTCCAGTATAGTGTGTTGTGATAACGCCTCTAACTTGTTTCCTATTCAATTTATCGAGAATCGATTCGGCAATTGCACCACCTAAAGCAGGTTCAGTACCTGTACCAAATTCATCTATCATCATTAATGTTTCAGCATTCGAATACTTTAAGAAATGCTTCATATTCATTAGGTGAGAGCTATAGGTACTCAAGTCATTCTCCATAGACTGCTCATCACCAATATCGATGAAAATGTTATCGAAAATACCCATCTTCGATTTCTCTCCCATAGGTACTAACAAGCCACACTGAAACATATATTGCAATAAACCCATAGTCTGCAAGCAAACCGATTTTCCACCTGCATTTGGTCCTGAAATCAATACGATACGTTGCTTATCGTTAATCTCAATATTTAAAGGAATCGCATTCCTACCCTCGCCTTGCAAAGTAAGATATAACAAGGGGTGCACTGCATTTTCCCAGAGTACAGTTGCTGTCTTTTCCATAAGTGGCAAAATACCTTTCACCTCAATAGAAAATTTTGCCTTGGCACGAATAAAATCTATTTGAGCTAAAAACTCATAAGCCAAGAATAGATCATCGACATAAGGGCGAACTTGCTCGGTAAATTCACGAAGCACTTTTATTATTTCTCGACGCTCGGCATATTCCAATTCACGAATCTCGTTATTGGTTTCTACAATCTCGGCAGGCTCTATATAGGATGTTTTACCAGTTGCAGACTCATCATGCACAATACCTTTTACCTTACGCTTGTAGGCTGAAGTAACGGGAATTACTGTTCGTCCATCGCGAACAGATAAAGATACATCCTGATCAACCCAACCATCCTTCTGAGCGGCACGCAAAAGAGATTGCATTCGTCTTGAAATTGAAGCTTGCTTTTGAGTCAGACTACTACGTATTTGCATCAACTCTGGAGAAGCATTGTCTTTCATTCGACCATGCTTGGTCAGTATTGCATTTAGCCTATCGAAAATATAAGGGTACATTTTCACATTCCCTGTCAATCTCATTAAATAAGGATAACTTCCCTCCTCTTTATTCTTGAAAAAGCGTAGAATAGCAGATATCGATTCCAAAGAGCGCTTTAAATTAAACAACTCCTCAAGTTCTAGATAAGCTCCATCAATTCGAATTTTCTCTAAACTTTGGCGTACATCAATAAAATGCCCTAGAGGAAAATTCTCTTCCACAAGACAAATAGTCTTAAATTCATTGGTTTCGTTAACTCGGCGAGTAACACGATTAAAGGACTCTGAAAATTTAAGTCCATCAACCAAATCGCGCCCAAGAGCACTTAAACATTGTTTCTTTAGCAGTTCTCGAACTTTATCGAACCTTATTTTCGTTTCAAAATTTTCTGGATATATCACGCGCTTCTATACAATCTTAGTTATTTCTTCTGCAAAATTAACAAAAGAGCTCGAAGAGGCAATAAGAAAGGAACAACACACGTGTGCTATTCCTTAATATTATTTAGATACTTCGGTATTACAGTTTCTCTTCACATATTCTTCCGCCTGGCTTATCCCTAGCTTAACTGCTTTTTTCCAATCTTTGCATGCAGCTTCAATCTCTCCCATCTTGTATAAACAAATACCTCTGTTTGCATAAGCGGCACCATAATCTGGCTTTAAATTAAGTGCATAGGTATAATCTAAAACAGCTGTACTAATCATGTTTTTTCCCAAGCAAATATTGGCTCGATTAAAATAGTACCGAGGTACCAAATGAAAATCTTCTCCATTCAGTTTACTGTAAGCGATGGCCATACTATATTCCGACATTGCTCTCTTCACTTCTCCTTTAGAATTATATATTTCTCCCAAATAATAACAAATTTCATCATCCTGCTGAAATATCTTTTTTGATTTTTGCAAAATGGAAATAGCTATATCAGTTCGTTTAGGATCGTTCATAGCAACCCTATATAATTGCAAGTATGAATTACGATTTGTAGAATCTATGGCGATTGCTTCAACCAAAAGCTTAAATGCATCATCCACTTGGTCGGCTTTCACTTTTTCAATAGCTTGATTGGTTAATACAATCGCTTTATTCTTATCGACAATCGATACTTTATACTCTTGCGCAAAAGCCCCAAAATTCCCAATTAGGAATAGCAAAACAGCAATTAATTTTATTTTCATTCTATCCTTTTCAATTATAAACTACCTACTCTTAAGATTTTCGGCAAACTCTTTCTATTTATTGTAAATAAATGACAACACTAACTGTAATGCCCTTTACCACAACACTTCTTAAACTTTATACCACTACCACATGGACATTTACTATTTCGACTCAAGCTCTGCTTCGATCTTTTAAAATTACGAGATCGCATATTTTGATTGAACACTTCAGTCATTAAGGCGTATAATTCAGGATGTGTTTTAGCAAACAGTTTGGGTTTTTCGAAAAAATACTCACTGGCAACAGCAAAAAACTCGGCCTTATTTGTTCCTCCGTAAGGGTTTATATCAGATCTATCTTCATATATCTCTTCAATTTTCTTACTGATCAAATCAATCCAAGGAATAGCATATTGCTTTTCTAAAAGTATAGAAGGCAAACCATCAATACTTCCATCCATCTTATCGATCAAGTGAACGAATTCATGAATAGCTGTGTTCTTCTTATCCGACTCATTGGAAAAACCATGAAGTAATGCAGGTTTTGACAAGATCATCTTCCCCTCCATATAACCACTCCCAACCATTCCTAAAATATTTGAGTCGGCATTGGACATTTGAAACTGTTCATTAAAATTTCCTGGATATAATAACACCTCATCAAGATTTGTGAACTTCCACTCTGGAAATGCAAATACAGGAATTATGGCACTTGAAGCCACTAATATTTGATCCGTTAAATCAACATCGGTATTCACACCAGTAATTCTACAATTCAAAAGGAACTCCTGAATTTTATACTCGAACTGTAATTTTTCATCAGCTGAAAGTGAATTATAAAATACGACCTTAGTAGTCAAAATCGTTTTACTTTCTTTAGAAATAGTTAATTTAGGCTTTCTCCATTTCTTTTTAGTAAAACCTCTTAACAATAGCCAAACAAGAGCAATTCCGATCGCTACAACGATTATAAAATTCATAATCATAGAATAATATATTTAAATTCTGTTCATTGTCCTAAAGATCCAAATGTAACACTTTCCATTTTTATGTTTGCTATCCCACTGTCTAATTATGATTATATATAAATATTCTAAGCATTAAAAGACATGAATAAATAATACCCCTTAGTTTACCTTTCGTGATCAACTTTTAAAAATTATCCTTTATATTAGACTGATTTTCTAAAAAACAGGAAATTAAACTAACCCATAACCCTATTATTTTTATGCACAGTATTAACGACTTTTTAGCCGGAATAGAACAATATCTTGGAGGAAGCCAATGGTTCACCCTTTTACTACTAGGAACCGGACTCTTCTTCACCATTTACCTTAAATTTCCACAAATTCGATTCTTCGGACATGCCCTAAAAGTGGTTCGAGGCAAATACGATAAAGCCGACGAGAAAGGCGACACTTCTCATTTTCAAGCCCTAACCACGGCCCTTTCGGGAACAGTAGGAACAGGGAATATTGCAGGGGTAGCTTTCGCTATTTATCTGGGTGGACCTGCTGCTCTATTTTGGATGCTAATGACAGCCGTATTAGGAATGACGACTAAATTCGTTGAGGTTAGTCTTTCGCATAAGTATCGTGAAACTGATGAAGAAGGTTTCATTTCTGGTGGACCGATGTACTACATGAAAAACAAGCTTAAAATGCCATGGTTAGCTGCCTTTTTTGCTGCCATGACCATTGTTTCTTCATTTGGAACGGGAAGTTTACCTCAGATAAATTCTATTTCCAGCTCATTATATTCAACATTCGGTATAGAAAAGATGTTGAGTGGTGGTGTACTTGCCATACTCTTGGCAATCGTTATTTTAGGTGGTATTAAACGTATTGCGAAGGTGACTGAAAAATTGGTCCCTACCATGGCAATTATCTACTTTGTAGGTGCCCTTGCTGTTATCTTTTACAACTATCAGAACATAACACCGGCATTCGTTTCAATATTTTCTAGTGTATTTACGGGCACTGCAGCCACTGGAGGTTTCTTAGGTGCTGGATTTGCCTATGCCTTTAACCGTGGCGTCAACCGAGGTCTCTTTAGTAACGAAGCTGGTCAAGGATCGGCTCCAATTGCACATGCTGCTGCCCGTACCGAAGAACCCGTTTCTGAGGGTATGGTTGCCATTCTAGAACCATTCATTGATACCATCATTATCTGTACACTTACAGGTTTGGTTATTCTTTCATCAGGTGTTTGGAAAGAGAAACTTCCCAATCAGTTTCAATCAACTGATATGAGTATAATGGCTGACGTATATGACGACTCGAACAAAGAAGATCAAACGAAACTTTTCAAATATTTAAGCAATAATAAAGATCTTCCTCTTTTCACAGGTGATTTGCTTGTTGAGAATGGAAAAATCCAAAATAAGCTTTCTATCATACATGCGCGTTCTATTGCTGAAAACATCTTAGTATACAATGCTCAAGATTCTCTATTAACAGGTAAAGTAAGTGTGTTAGATGGTGTTTACAATTCTGCTGATGGAGCTTATTTTAAAGGTCAATCCTTGATTCACTCAGCACCATTAACAGCTGAAGCCTTTACACGAAGCTACTTTGGAGAATGGGGACGCTGGATTGTATCAATTGGCTTATTGCTTTTCGCTTTTTCTACTGCAATTGCTTGGGCCTACTACGGCGGACGATCAGTCACCTATTTATTTGGTGCCAAAGGCGTATTGCCTTATCGAATCATCTACTGTATAGGTTTCTTTGTTGCATCATTTGCCGATACGACAATTATTTGGACTCTATCAGGCATTACTATTGCTCTAATGGCTCTGCCCAACCTTATAGGAATTCTTTTACTTCGAAAAGACATGAAAGAAATTATGAATACGTATTGGACAAAGTTCAAGTCGGAACATCCTAACGAATAAATTAAACACTTTAAATAGGTCGATCTAACAAGCCTATAAATTGTTCATTAGACTTCATTTTCCATATTGATATATTAATACCTTTATGTATCTTAATGCTCAAATAAAAAAATCTACCCTATGAAAATAATATTTGCACTGCTAGTTAGTAGCATTCTATTGAGTTCTTGTCAAGAAAATGCCAAGAAAGTTCAATCATTCAGTACCGGTGAGGAAACAAGTCAAAGTATGACTGAGGTACCAGCCCAAGCTGATCCCAGTACTCACCACGTTAAGGTTAAGGAGATCCTACAAACCAGTTCATATACTTATTTGTTCGTAACTGAAAACAGTGAGGAATTCTGGATTGCAGTTCGCAAACTAGATGCAAAAGTTGGTGACGATGTGTATTACGAGAAATCCTTAGTGATGAAAGATTTTAAGAGTAAGGAACTGGATCGAGTATTCGAAACAGTTTTATTCGTGCAAGATAATACAAGCACACCTACAACTAATGCTAAGGTAAAGATGGGTGCCAAGAAGATGCCACCCAAAGTGGATAAAAAAGTTGAAGGTATTAATGTTAATGCTCCTAAAGGTGGAATTAGCATCGCTGAACTTTTCAAAAATAGAGATCAGTATGCAGGTAAGAAAGTAAAACTTAGTGGGCAGGTTGTTAAAGTAAACAATGGCATTATGGGTAAGAATTGGATTCATATTCAGGACGGAACTGCTGATGCTGACAATTATGATTTAACTTTTACGACCCAGAATAAAGCCAAAATGGGGCAAGTGATCACTATTGAAGGTACTGTTTATCTAAAAAAAGAATTCGGTGCTGGCTATTCATACGATTTAATTATTGAAGAAACCCTAATAAAATAAGGAAAACATGCCATACAGGAATCCCAACTATTCATTTAGTTGGGATTTTTTTTTATCATATCAACATAAAATATTAAATTAGAGATACATGAAACTAAAAATATGAGATTTTACAGATTCATATTTCTACTACTACTATTTCCTACAAGCTCCTCATGGGCTCAATCTGGTGTGATTAAAGGACGTGTATATAATCGAATCAACAATGAAGATATTCCTTTTGCCAATATTGTAATTGCAAACACCACTCGAGGTACTAGCACGGACATCAATGGTAACTATAAATTGGAGAATCTTAATCCTGGCTATTACAACTTAATTTTTAGCAGTTTGGGTTTCGAAAAAAAAATAATCTACGAGCTCCGAATTAATAATACAAAACCCTATGTCTTAAACATCCCACTTCAAGAAAACATTAAAGAACTTGAAGAAGTAAAAGTTACGGCAGCTCCTTTTGATAAAACTCAAGAAAGTCCGCTGAGCATGCATACCATAAATGCAACTGAAATCTTTCGTAACCCAGGGGGTAATCGTGATATATCAAAGGTTATTCAAGTTTTTCCTGGCGTGGCTTCAACCCTTTCTTTTCGTAACGATATTATTGTTCGCGGAGGTAGTCCAAACGAAAACCGTTTCTATTTAGATGGCATAGAAGTGGCTAATATCAATCACTTTGCAACTCAAGGAGCATCTGGTGGCCCAGTAGGAATGCTCAATGTCAATTTCATAAGAGAGCTCGATTTTTATGCTGGTGCTTTTCCTGCAAGTAAAGGCAATGCCCTTAGTTCCATTCTCGATTTTAAGCAACGAAATGGGAATGATGAAAAATTATCAGGTACAGTAACTGTTGGTTCAAGCGATTTTGGTTTAAGTCTCGAAGGCCCCATGGGACCTAAGTCAACTTTTATCTTTTCAGTAAGGCGATCTTATCTTCAATTACTTTTCAAAGCACTTAAACTTCCATTTTTGCCCACCTATAACGACGCACAGTACAAGCAGAATATCAAAATAGATAGTAAAAATAAATTAACACTAATTGGATTAGGAGCCATAGATAATATTGAATTAAATACCTCCTCTGTAAAAAAAGAATCACAATCAAACAAAGATGTGATGAACCGATATATCCTAGCTAATTTACCCATAAACACACAATGGAACTATAGTTTAGGTGCCAAATGGATTCATTACTCTAATAATAGCTATCAAAGCTTTATCCTAAGTCGAAATCACTTGTATAATGAGGCAATCAAATACAAAGATAATATTGAAAATGCCGATTTTTTGATCTTAGACTACACATCTCATGAAATTGAAAACAAATTTAAATTTGAAAGTACCAAGAGAATAAATGGATGGAAATGGAATATTGGATCATCAATCGACCTTGTAAAATACGCCAATAACACTTTCAACAAAGAAGAACAAAATGGAGAAGTTTCTATAGTCCGATTTAATTCAAAATTAAATTTTGGAAAATATGCTATTTTTTCTCAACTGAGTCGAAAGATTTTAAATGAGAAGTTGAGTTTATCTTTTGGTATTAGACACGAATTTTCAGATTATTCCACATCAATGCATAATCCTCTTAAA
This sequence comes from Ancylomarina sp. YFZ004, assembly GCF_054254355.1. Taxonomy (NCBI): domain Bacteria; kingdom Pseudomonadati; phylum Bacteroidota; class Bacteroidia; order Marinilabiliales; family Marinifilaceae; genus Ancylomarina; species Ancylomarina sp. YFZ004. The sequence continues at coordinate 41,461 of NZ_JBTCHQ010000010.1, read as the reverse complement.
CAAATTTCACCCCGGATGTCAGCCTCTTATGCTCTTAATTCCAAATTCAACCTCAATTTTAATCTTGGACGATACTTTCAGTTACCAGCTTATACAGTTATGGGGTATCGAAACAATCAAAATGAATTGATAAACAAAACGAATAAAATCACTTACATCCAAGTAGATCATATTGTTGGAGGCTGGGATTACAACCCAACGCCCTATTCTAAAATTAGTATTGAGGGGTTCTATAAAAAATACGACAACTACCCTTTCTTGTTAACCGATAGCATCTCTATGGCCAACTTAGGTGGAGATTTTGGAGTAATAGGAAACGAAGCAGCTAAATCGATCTCAGAAGGTAGGTCGTATGGCTTAGAATTCCTTTTCCAACAGAAACTAAGCACCTCTATTTACGGAATCGTATCCTATACCTGGGTTCGAAGTGAATTTAAAGACAAGCATGGCCAATACCGTCCTTCAGCTTGGGATAACAAACACATTCTGAACATCACAGCTGGTAAAAAGCTAATGAACAATTGGGAAGCAGGACTTAAATTTCGTCTATTAGGCCCAGCTCCATATACGCCTTTCGATGAAAAGCTTTCAGCTTTAAAAGAAATTTGGGATGTAACTCATCAAGGTATACCCGATTGGGATCGATTAAATGAAAAACGAAATGGAATATTTCATTCCCTGGATATTAGGATAGATAAAAAATGGTTTATCAAAAAATGGTCTGTGGATGCTTATATCGATATTCAAAACATTTATAATTTTAAGGCAAACACACGCAGTTATGTAAATGTTCTTAGCGACGATGAAGGACAACCACTAGAAGATCCAAACAACCCTCTTGCCTATAGTATTCGTAATTACAATTATGAATCTGGAACTATTCTTCCTTCTATTGGTTTGATGGTCGAATTTTAAATGAATATTTTCATCGTAGCAAAAACAAATACATCAAACAAAATCCAAATATTAATCTTAATAAATCAAACTATGAAGAAATTAATTGCAGAATTTATAGGAACACTTTGGCTTGTATTAGGTGGATGTGGTAGTGCTGTACTGGCAGCTGCTTATCCTGAATTAGGAATTGGATTTGTAGGCGTCGCTATTGCATTTGGATTAACCGTTGTGACAATGGCTTATGCAATCGGACATATTTCAGGTTGTCATCTTAACCCTGCAGTATCCATTGGCTTATGGGTTGGCGGACGTTTCGACAAAAAAGAATTACTCCCTTATATTGCAGCTCAGGTATTGGGTGGCATAGCTGGTGCAGGTATTCTTTATCTTATTGCTTCGGGCAAATCAGGCTTCGAGATGGGTGGGTTTGCAGCCAATGGCTACGCAGAGCATTCACCAGGAGGTTACAGCATGCTTGCTGCTTTAGTTTGTGAAGTGGTGATGACTTTCATGTTTCTAATGATCATACTTGGAGCAACGCATTCGAAAGCTCCCAAAGGTTTCGCAGGTTTAGCTATAGGTTTAGGCTTAACTCTTATTCATCTTATAAGTATTCCAGTAACTAATACATCGGTAAATCCTGCACGTAGTACAAGTCAGGCTTTTTTTGTTGGTGATTGGGCAATGGGACAATTGTGGTTGTTCTGGTTGGCACCAATAGCTGGAGCCATTATTGCTGGTATTGTTTATAAATATATGTCGCCAGAAACAGAAGAAGAATAAAAATAGGAAATGATAGAAAACGAAAAAGGCAGGTCCCCACCTGCCTTTTTCTTCTAACCCAAAATTAATTTTCAATACGAATTTAACCCTAAATCCTTATATAACCATATTGAAACAATCGATTCGATCATTGCGATTAACTAACCACTAATTACGCTCCTGAATCGGTGCGCAAAGGTAGAAACAATTTACAAATCACCAAACACTTCCTGTTATTTTTCAAATATTTATATCAACTCCCTAAAACAGGGTACTGCAAAGCATAAAATAGACTTAAAGCAATATTATTAAAACAAAAAAATGGCCACCTAAGGTGGCCATTTCATTCTATCCTGTTCAGTTATTAGTTGAACAATTCATCCTTAATATCTTTATTAAGCTCTAAACTAGTAATAGTTAAAGGCATTTCCTGAGGTCCCATTTTCGTTAAAGTAGAAAATGGAAACTTCAAACCATCAACATCTTTATAATCATTATAAAGCATTGTAACAGCCATACCATTCTGTTGAGCTACAGTCTTAAGTTTCAAACCTGTAGTTGCACAGTAGAAATCAAATTTTGTAATTCCATCAGTACCTACAACTTCAAGTTTATAAGCTTTCTTACCATCAATCATTTCGGTGCCCGCAATTTTCGATGTGAAACCTAGTTCAGCAAACTTAAGTTCAGCAAACATTTGAGCTTGCATCTTGAAACCTTTCAATTGCTCTGCATTAGCTTGGTTTTCCTGACCTTGAGCCATAACCTTAGCTGAAGTACCGTTATATTTAATCGCTTGCAAAACTTGTCCGTTCATTACCATCGACATGGCAAATTTCTCGTTGTTCTTGTAAGCTTGCTCAACATTAATGCTCATAGGTCCCATTTTCATTTGACCTTTCACACTCATGTCTTTAATACTTTCAAGCATCTCTCGTCCACCAATAGCATTGATATACGTATCGATAACCATATTAGCCGTTAAACCTTCTGGAATTGCATTTGGATCTTCTTTTACGATATCGCCTTTGAAATCGTATTCCTCAACAACACCTTCAGAACTTAGCTTAGCTAATCTCTCTTTGTGTTTTTTATCACCAACAACTAAATAAACAGCATTGTTCGGATCGATATATTTCTTAGCCATAGCCTGAATATCTTCCAAGCTCACCTTATCTAATTTCTCTAAATAGGTTGCATAATAGTCAGCTGGTAAGTTATTACGCTCGATAGACATAGCAAAACTTGCAATAGTTGAAGGTCTTTCAAGAGCTCTAGCAAAATCACCTGCCATAGCTGCTTTTGTCATATTCAAATGATCTTGAGTCAATTTAGTATCGCGAATACGATCTATTTCTACCACCATCTGAACAAAAGCACTATCAGTAACAGCAGCTTTTACATTCGATGTTGTTCTAAAAAAACCAACCAATTTATCATCAGAAATACTAGAATAAGCACCATAAGTGTAAGCTTTATCTTCACGAAGATTCTTGAATAATAAGCCAGAAAAACCTGAACCCAACATCGCATTCATCACTTTTGCAGGAATCACATCAGGATTCGCTTTCTTCAATTCGAATGTGTTGATAATTTGGATTAACGATTGAGATGCAGCATCTTTATTTGCCAACACAACACGTTTTCCTTCCATCTTAGCAGGCATATCGTATTTCATAGTAGGAACGTCTCCTTTTTCCCATTTCCCGAAATATTTCTTCACCATTTTTTTAGCTTCACGAGTTGTGATATCACCAACAATAGCAAGAACAGCTACGTTAGGCTTAAAGTAAGTGTTGTAGTAATTCTTACAATCCTCAACTTTAATATTCTCAACAGTCGCTTTAGTCATCACATCACCATAAGGGTGATTGGCTCCGTAAACAATACGACTTCTCATATTCGATGAAATAGAGTTCGGATCGTTTTTCGATGATTCTAATCCTGATAAAGATTGCTTTACAATTTTATCAAATTCATCTTGTGGGAAAGATGGATTTAATATAACATCTGCCATCATTGCCATGATTTGTTCTTTGTAACGAGACAAACCACTAGCACTTGCACCTGAAGCCGAAGTTCTTAAACGAGCACCAATAAAATCAATCTCTTCTGAAATCTGAGCATAATTTTTAGTTGTTGTTCCAGTTCCTATCAACTCGCCAGCAAAAGAGGTAAAACCCGTTTTATCACCTTCAACAATTGGGTCGTTATTTAAATTCAACGAAAAATTAACTTTTGGAAGTTTATGGTTTTCAACAACCAATACTTTCAAACCATTTTTCAAAGTAAATGTGTCGTAATCGCCCAACTGAACTTTAGGTGCAGGACCTGCAGCAGGAGCTTTTGTTCTATCCACTTGTGCGTGAACAGATGTTACCATACAAATAGCAACAAGTATGAATAAAAATTTATTTAATTTTTTCATTTTTTACAATTTATGTGTTTAGACCAAAGTCTATCCCTATAAAATTGAGTCTTTCAAAATCGACTCATATTAATTTCTGTAACGTCTTACTTTATTTTTGGCATGTAGTAAAGAACAACACGGTTTTCAGGAGTGAAATATTTCTTTGCTACTTCGCGAATATCTTCACGTGTTACAGTGAAAAATTTATCCAACTCTTGGTTTACTCTTTGCGTATCCTTGTAATACGTATAAGCTGTTGATAAATTCTCAGCACGACGTGCAATTGTCGAGTTTGAACTAACCAATTCGTTTTCGATTTTGTTACGTAGTTTCTGATACTCTTTATCAGAAATTAATTCTTCTTGAACTCGAACAAATTCCTTATTCATTTCGTCTTCTAGCACCTTTAAATCAACTCCCATGTTTGGAATACCAAAAGCTAAAGTCAGACCTGGATCTTCGTTTGGCATAGGCATAGCAATCATTTGTAAAGCCAATTGCTTCTCTTGAACCAATGATTTGTTCATTCTTGAACTCTTACCATCACTCATTAGCGTAGCCAACATGCTAGCAGCATAATAATCTTTAGTTCCCATAGCAGGAATATGGTAAGCTTGAATAACAGCAGGTAACTGAATGTTATCGTAAACCGTATCTCTTACTTCAGCCGTTTTCTTAGGCTCAACAATATTCGGACGGTAAATTTCTTTTGTTCCCTTAGGAATCGCAGTAAAATAATCGCTAATTAATTTCTTAGCCTCTTCCGTTTTAAAATCACCACAAATAGTTAAAACAGCATTGTTTGGTACATAAAACTCTTTATAAAAGTTTACAAAATCTTCTGTTTTTGCATTGCGGATATGCTCTTCATCTCCGATAGGTATCCATTTATAAGGGTGATCGGTATAAGCGTGAGACATTGTCTCTGGTAAAATCTGACCATAAGGCTTATTGTCATAACTTTGTTTTTTCTCCTGAATAACAACGCCTTTTTGAGTTTTAATTCCGATCTCCTCTACTTTTGCATGCATCATTCTTTCAGACTCTAACCAAAGACCTAAAGCCAATTGATTAGAAGGCAATAACTCATAATAATATGTTCTATCGCTTGATGTGTTTGCATTTAAAGAGCCACCCGCTCTCGACACATATTTATCGTACTGGAAACGTGGAATATTTTCAGTTCCTTCAAACATCAAATGCTCAAAGAAGTGAGCAAAACCTGTTAATTCAGGATTCTCGTTCTTCGATCCAACATGATACATCACCGAAACAACAATATTAGGTGTTGTATGATCTTGCTGTAAAATGACGTGTAAGCCATTATCAAGATCGTATTCTTCAAACTCGATTTTTCCGGTTTGAGCAAAGCTTCCAATTGCAAAAACACTTACAAAAAGAAGCGATAGAAACAGTTTTCTAATCATCTTTAAAAATTTAAACGGGTTATTGAATCTTATTCGAATATTTCAACTTAATAATCTGCTAATGCAGATAAATAAAGCCTCTTCATCTCATAAATTCATAATTTTCATTTCAACATCAAAATCGAATTTATCGATTCATAGGCAAGTTTAGTTTAAATTATAATTAAGATCAAACTTATTGGATGAAACAATATGTTGCACGATAAAGACAATAGACTACACGGTTAAACTCATTGTTTAAACACGCACAAAATTACGCTTGAAAATATATTATATTAAAAGCACGCTTATAAAGTGTGCTTTTTCTGATTCAATTATGTAAGGATTCGGCGTATTGTGAGGATATTGTTTATTTTTACAATCATTTTTAATCTCTAAAACAAGAAGCTGTCTTGTGATGGCATTCTATTATACAGACTCAATTATGCTTGAAACACTCAATCAACTCGATCAGGAGTTACTTTTATTTTTAAACAGCATCCATTCTCCTTTCTTCGATTCATTCATGTTTCTTATTTCAGGAAAACTAGTTTGGGCTGTTTTTTATCTAGCAATCATCGTTCAGATATATCGCACATATGGCTGGAAGAATTGTTTATACCTTTTAGTCGTAATTGCACTTGTAATCACATGCTGCGATCAGATGGCATCTGGCTTTCTTAAGCCTACATTTCAACGTTTTCGTCCGAGTCGTTCTCCAGAACTGGCCGATTTAGTTCATACGGTGAATGGCTACCGAGGGGGGAAATATGGTTTTGCCTCATCTCATGCAGCCAATGTATTTGGTTTGGCTACATTCATCAGTTTACTTTTCAGAAATAGAAAACTAAGCCTATTCCTATTTTCCTGGGCTGCTTTGGTTTCTTACTCTAGAATTTACCTAGGCGTGCATTACCCTGGGGATATTATTGTAGGTACTGCTATTGGTCTATTTTTTGGCTATGTTATCTACAAACTATTACCACGTTTCAAGTTTATAAAACTAGATAATCCAATTGCAGAAAAAGATTGGAAATGGAACATTATAACCTGGGGCAGCCTTTCTATACTTGTTATGGCTATCATTTCAATTTTCAAATAATATTACTTTTTCGATTATAATTATGAAACAACGATTAAGATTTTTCCTTGCAGCAGCAATATCATGGATAGCCTTTATGGTATTTATCCGCTTTGCGTTTTCAATATATCAGTATTCTCAAACCAGTTTATTAAGCATTGGTGAGGTTCTCCTCTCCTTCACATATGGCCTATATCACGACATTTCCTTAACAGGCTATATTCTAATGCTGACGGGTTTAATTCTAAGTTTTAGTATTACAATACCAGGTAAGAAATTGAAGCTTTTATTTCAAATTCTTTATGGCATGCTTATGCTTGTGAGCTTAACGATTGCCGTTCCTAACTTCGAGCTGTTCCGCAACTGGGGATTCCATATTGATGGAACTGTTCTGAGCTATTTAAAAACGCCTAAAGAAGCTGCAGCTTCAACTGCAACGTCAACTTATATTCTATTATTTGGTATATTCATCGCTATTCTTACACTTACTTATAAGTTATTTAATAAATTCCTTATCAAGAAGCTTGACGATATCGTACCGACCAAATTGAAATTCCTTCCCCTATTACTACTGCTAACAGCAAGTATGATTATCCCTGTGAGAGGCGGTTTGGGTATTGCACCTATGAATGTCGGTTTCGTTTACCATTCATCGAACACCTACGCCAATCTTTTGGCGGTTAATCCAATTTGGAACTTCTCTTATTCATTAAAGAAGCTAAATAAAAACAAAAGACTTAAACTTATCCCTGATGAAGAAGCTAAAATCAGGTTTCAAGATATGATAGCTTCTCAAACAATAGATCAGGATACAATTTTAACGCGCCAGACGCCTAATATTGTTTTAATCGTATTGGAAAGTTTCACCTCAGCCATCATTGAAGAACTAGGTGGAAAAAAAGGGGTAACACCAAACTTCCGTGCCCTTTCAGAAGAAGGCATCTTGTTTACAAATTTCTACGGAATTGGAGACAGAACAAAGATTGGAACGGTAGGTATTTTCTCTGGTTTTCCGTCACTACCACAAAAGCCCGTCATAGAGTTTCATAAGAAAGTGCAGAACTTACCAAGCCTTTGTAAATCATTGAAGAAAGAGGGCTATAACAGTAAATTCTATTATGGTGGCGATCTTCATTTTGCAAGTATGAATTCCTATTTCTCAAACGCAGGTTTCAACAATACCATCTCAATGGATGATTTCCCAAGTGAATTGAACACATCGAAATGGGGCGTGCATGACGAATTCTTATTCGATAGATTGTACCATGACATTAAACTAGAAAAACAACCCTTCTTTAAAGCTTGCCTAACTCTTAGCAGCCATGAGCCTTTTGCTGTGCCTATGGAAACAGTCATACAAGGCAAGGGTGAAAATAGCTTATTTATGAACTCAGCTTACTATACAGACAAGTGTTTGGGTGAGTTTATAGACAGATTAAAGAAACTTCCAAGCTGGGATAATACCTTGGTAATTCTATTGGCTGACCATGGGGCGCGTTACGTTGGTAACTTTGTACCTAGCGATCCTGTAAAGTATAGAATACCGATGCTTTGGTTGGGTGGTTGCCTGAAGCAAAAAGGACTTAGAGTTGACAAATACGGTTGCCAGCCCGATTTAGCTGCTACCCTTTTACCACAAATGGGAATAGATGCTGGCGATTTTACAATTGGTAAAAACCTTCTAAATAAATCGCAGAAAGGCTTTGCTTATTTCACCTACAACAATGGTTTTGGCTTTGTAGACTCTACTCAGAGTTTGATATTTGACCTCAACTCTAACAAGTGGAAGGCTGAAATAGCCAAGCATAAGGAGGCACAAGCAATGCTGCAATATATAGACTACAGCTTCTTTAAGCTTTAGGCAGCAGAAAGTATAAGACAAACGAATGGCTAGCTCTTAAATTAAAAGGGCTAGCCATTTTTGTATATCGATAAGGGTAAATTGTATGAGTAGTAACAGTCCCGAAAGCTTTCGAGAGCGTGATAGCATTCTGTCAAAGCCTGATGTAGTTTCAGTAGGTTGCAGAATCTGTGTTTAGCAATTGTTCTGCCATTACTTACACAAAAGAGTCTGGAATTTTTATTTTAGACTTTGTCCTAGTTTCATGCCAAGCTCATATGCTTTATCTATTATCTCTTGTTGTTTTTTTACGGCTCCTTTTTCAAAGGCCTTAAAAACGGGTAGTGTTCCTACAATTTCGAAGCCTAAAGCTTCCATAGGTCTACTCATTGCCTCAATAGCGAATCCCATATCTGCCAAATCCTTTTGTTCGCAAACAGCCGAAATAACGACTTTCCTTTTTTGATTTGCAAGTCTTGAACTCCACTCACGTGGTCTTGTATTGTTGTCAAATTCATAAAAGCAGTACAATCTATCTATAAAAGCTTTCATCCATGATGTTATATTATAATTATGAACTGGAGATACCAAAATCAATCCTTGTGATTCCATAATACTAGGGTACAATAATGACATACCATCATTTATCATTATGCAAACCTTATCCTTTCTGCACTTTTCACAGCCAATACAACCCTTAAAATCTATAGTACCTAGATTAATATTTTCACTATCAATCTGTTCTGCAGTAAGACCAGCCGTAATTTGTTTTATTATGCTATCCGTATTGCCCCCTTTCCTTGGACTTCCTCCAATGGCTAATACTTTTGGTAATGGATTTTCTATATTTACAGCCTTTTTTATAAGTTCTTCAAAATAAATCATATTCACTCCTTAATTTACCAAGTTAAAATAAAAATATATGACTAAACTTCCCTACTTCATTTCTAATGTACCACAAGGGTCTTGCTGGGCTTCGTAAGTTATCAGGATTAAAATATCTTCCCCGCTACCGCACGATTATATCGTGAGGTTTATAATACAAAGGTACGCGATACTACTGAAACGAAGTGGAGATCAGCGAAGCTAATCGCACACCAGCACAGTACTTAATTAGATCTGCGACAATCAGCGGGAAGCCAAATTACACTTTCTAGTAATAGCATAACACTTACAGCTTACTTATAGTCAGATCATGACCCGCTACTGCAGATAAACTATCTGCAGGTTTCGAGTTGAGGGATCTGTGATCCTTTTTATAATAGAATATTGGCGATTTAAAATCGCATACTCGATAAACCTAGATTGCAAATCTGGATTAGACTGGCTTCAAGTCATAGCCGGAATATGACTTATTAAAATCTGCGCTAATTAGCGAAATCTGGGGGAAACAAATTACTATGGTCAGAGCATAGAAAAAGGGCAATCCTTACGGACTGCCCTTTACCTTCAATTGGATTGTATTTGTTGTTGTTTTTGTTGTTGTTTCTCTATAGAGATATTACAGTTTCAACATTTTCCATTCCTTTTTGAATTGCTTCAATATTTAAAGGAATCAATTTATGATGACGCTCTGGTAATGATTTCTCAAGACCTCTCTTTACATTATCAAGTAATACGATAGGCTTCACTTTTAGGAAACCTCCCATAATAATCATGTTGAAAGTCTTAGGGTTACCCATTTCAGTTGCTAAGGCTGCACCTGGAATTCTAAAGATGTTGATATCTGTTCTTTCTGGGTGATTTGTAATACCGTTTGGATCATATAATAATGTTCCACCTGGTTTAACATCATCCACAAACTTATCCATTGATTGCTGGTTAAGAATGATAGCTGTATCAAATTTCTTCAATACAGGAGAACTAATACGGTCATCGCTTAAGATTACAGTAACGTTAGCTGTACCTCCACGCATTTCAGGTCCGTATGATGGCATCCATGATACTTCCTGATCCTGCATAATTCCTGAGTAAGCAAGAATTTTACCCATTGAAAGTACACCTTGACCACCAAATCCTGCAATTATAATTTCTTCAGTCATTTTTTTACAGTTTTAATCGATTATAGGATAGATCTATGATTGTTCTAAATAATCTACCATAAAGTTAATCTAGCTCTATCCCTAATGAAATTTACTCGTCTTTTAATGTACCAAGTGGGTAAAAAGGAAACATATTTTCTTTCATCCACACGTTAGACGCTACAGGAGTTAATTTCCATCCTGAACTACAGGTTCCAACAATCTCGATGAATGAAATACCCTTATGCTCTCTGGTATTTTCAAAACCTTTACGAACCGCTTTTTTCAATTTACGAACCGCTCCTGGAGTTTCTGCTGATTGACGAGTCACAAAACGTGTACCAGGCAACATAGCAAGCATCTCAGTAATTCTCATTGGCTGACCAGTCACTGAGCAATCACGTCCATAAGGAGTCGTTGCAGTAACTTGTCCTTCAAGAGTTGTTGGTGCCATTTGTCCTCCTGTCATACCATAAATGGCATTATTTACGAAGAACACAACGATGTTTTCACCACGGTTACAAGCGTGCATAATTTCAGCACAACCGATAGAAGCCAAGTCACCATCACCTTGATAAGTGAAGACATATTTCTCAGGCATTAAACGAGCTGTTGCAGTAGCCAATGCAGGAGCACGACCGTGAGCAGCTTGTTGCCAATCGATATCTAAATAGTTATAGGCTAAAACAGAACATCCTACTGGTGAAACACCAATCGTATCTTCCTGAATTCCCATTTCGTCGATAACTTCAGCAATTACTTTATGAATTACACCATGAGTACAACCCGGGCAGTAATGCATTTCGTTATCTAAAAGAACTGAAGTCTTATCGTAGACCAAGTTCTCTGCGTTGATTATATTTTTAAGATCAGTTGTTGCTGTCATAACTTATTCTCCTATAAAATTTTGTTCCAATGCTTCAACTACTTCATCAGGAGTAGGAATGATTCCACCATAACGACCATAATGCTCTACTGGCACTTTACCGTTAACTGCCAAACGAACATCTTCGACCATTTGACCGGCACTCATTTCTACTGATAAAATTCCTTTAACCTGACCAAGCATTTCTTGAATAGCCTTAGTTGGGTAAGGGAATAGAGTTATAGGGCGTAACAAACCAACTTTGATACCTTTCTCACGAGCCAACTCAATTGCCTTTTGGCAAATACGAGCACTTGAACCGTAAGCTACAAATAGATAGTCAGCATCATCACATGCAATTTTTTCGAAACGAACATCGTTTTCTTCCATTGCGCGATATTTCGCTTGCAATTTGTGGTTGAAAATCTCTTGTTTAGCTGAATCTAGATCTAGAGATGTAGAAATTCTACGAGTAATCCCTTTTCTCTTTCCAGTAGTTGCCCATGATCCAGACATTTCCTCAATTTCTTCAGGAGTCCAACGTGGCTTATACTCTGACAATTCAACTTTCTCCATCATCTGACCAATAACACCATCAGTCAAAATCATAGCTGGATTCAAATATTTAAAGGCAAGATCGAAACCTAAACCAACAAAATCGTTCATTTCCTGAACAGAAGCAGGAGCCAACACAATTAGCTTGTAGTCACCATGCCCACCACCTTTTACAGCTTGAAAATAGTCAGACTGAGCAGGTTGGATAGTACCTAAACCTGGACCTCCTCGTACTACGTTTACGATCAAAGCAGGTAATTCTGCTCCAGCAAGGTAAGTGATACCTTCCGCTTTCAAACTAATCCCAGGACTAGATGAAGATGTAAATATTTTTTTACCGCAAGATGCACCACCGTAAACCATGTTGATTGCAGCGACTTCGCTTTCTGCCTGAAGAACAACCATTCCAGTTGTTTCCCAAGGTTTGCGAATCATAAGGGTTTCCATAACTTCGGACTGAGGCGTAATTGGGTAACCAAAATACCCATCACATCCACAACGTATAGCTGCTTCAGCAATTACTTCATTCCCTTTCATTAATCGAATATCTCCCATTACAAGAATATTTTTAAGATTTTCAGATTTTGATTAAAATAGAATCTAGCTTGCTTTTGTTCTGTAAACAGTAATTACTGTATCAGGACAAACTAATCCACAACTTGAACAACCAATACATGCTTCAGGATTGGCCATGTGAGCATAATGGTAACCTTTGCCATTAACGTCGCGTGCAAGTTCGATAACCTGTGTAGGGCAAGCTACAACACATAAGCCACAACCTTTACACTTTTCGGTATCAACAACAATAGCACCTATAAATTTTGCCATAGCGTTTATATATTTAAATAATTAAATTTTATTTTGCTCGATAAAGGTAACAATTCAAAAGCTGTTATCCTTATTCCCCTTACGATTTATCACAAATACGGTAAATTTACAATCAGTCTAAATAAATTTACCGCAATTATTAACAAAATCGTTACTTATTAGTCCTAAATCATCAACTAAGCTAATACTTGATGATGCTTATGGAACTCTTTCAAGCGATATTCCAAATCATCAAATTGAGAACGTGCAATTTGAGACACACAAGCTCTAAGTCCTTCTTTCAAACTACCTGTCTCATTCAAACAAATAGCTGAGATACCATAGTACAACAGTTTTTTATTCAAATCTGGCCCAGTCAAACCAGGATAAGAAATTGTGAAGTAAAATCCATCTGCTAGTGGCAGATCAACATCAGTACTATAAACCAACTCAAAACCATTGTCCATAAATAGCTTCTTCATGATCTTAGCTCTCTCACCATATTCTCTTACATCTTCAACAAAATTGAATTTACCTTCATTAGCAGCTTTTAGCATACCATGTAAACCGTATTGTGCTGAATGAGATACTCCTGAAGATAAGGTGTAAATAATTCGATATACAACGGTATAACCAAAACCATCCGTTCCAAAACGCTTCTTTAAGCCATCGTATCTTCTTTTATAAAGATTATCTGAAATACAAAGCAAGCCAATTCTTTGTCCTGCATAAGAGAATGCCTTAGAACTTGAAATCATCAAAACATAGTTGTCAGTATATCTTGCTACAGAAGGTTGATATGGTCCAACACCTGGCTGACTAAGATCTACTCTAAAGTCCATTGCGAAATAGGCAAGATCTTCCAATACAATTGCATCGTATTTTGTAGCCATCTCACCAATAGTCTTCAACTCACATTCATTCATACAAATCCAAGCAGGGTTGTTAGGGTTTGAATAAACGATACCTGCGATATTGCCTTTTGACATAATTGACTCAAGCTTAGCAAGCAATTTATCTCCACGGTAATCGTAAATATCAAAGGTTTCGTATTTCATTCCCAAAACATCCATCTGAGTTTTCTGAACAGGGAAACCTGGATCGACAAATAGTATGGTATCCTTACCTTCAGTAGCTGAACAAACAGCCATAAAAGCAGCATAGCCACCTTGCATAGATCCAACTGTTGGGATAACGCCTTCAGGCTTCATATCAACATTCATGAAGTTCTTAATGAATTTAGAACCTTCATCTTTCAACACCTTTACACCTTCAAGCATTGGGTAGGCTGCAGCAACACCATTATCAAGAGCTGCTTTTTCAGCTTCAATACCATATTTAGAGGCAGCTAGACCCGGAACCCCCATTTCCATACGAATGAATTTATCACCGCTCTCTTCTTCGATCATATTCACCACACGCACCACATCACGTATAGTTGCATCTTCCATCTTTTCTATTTCACATAGAGCTAATTTATCATCTACTATTTGAGAACTTATGGGGGTTTTCATACTTATATATTTAAAAGTTATTATTTATAAATAAGATCATTTTGAATCAACTGCAATTTTACGAAATTCCCTTACAATTTAAAACTTATTGGGCTTATATAATTACAGTCTAAAGAAAGTAATCGTTGTAAATTTACCAAATTGATAGTTAAGGGCAAAAAAAAGCTCACTTTCGGAAAAGTGAGCTTTGATTAACAAGATTTGCTCTTGTTTATTTCATTTCTGGGAGAATAACTTTTAACCAATTATCCACTCTCTCTTCAGTTAAATCATCTTCAAAATCCTCATCTATAGGCAAACCAACAAATTTACCATCAACAAATGCACGAGATTCGTTATACTCATACCCTTCGTCGCTAACTTCCCCAATGCATGTCGCGCCTGTTTTCTTAACAACTTCGAACAACTCGCCCATAGCATCTACAAAAAAATCTGAATAGGCGATATGATCACCAAGACCAAAGATTGCGACTTTTTTGCCTTTTAAGTCAATTCCATTCATCTTCGGAAGAAATTGATCCCAATCATTTCCTTCATTATCTGAAGCCCAAGTATGTTTTCCAAGCGTAGAAATACCTAGAATGATATTATCATACGCATCGAATGCATTAGCATCAACTTCTTTGACTTTTACTAAATCAACATTATCAATTTTGCTAGCAACAAGCTTTGCTACTTTTTCCACATTACCTTCTTGTGGGCCGTAAAATAATCCAATTTTTGCCATATTTTCAGTATAAAGAGATGAGACTTGGGGCAAAGCATATAGATCAAAAAGAAATGATCGAGTATACTTTTTATAAAAAAATAGAGGATTAAGAATCTTTAATTCTCAATCCTCTACAAAGTTATAATTATTTAGCACTTTTCAAACTTGCGGTGGCAAGCAATACCCCTAAAACAATTCCTAATGCCGCAGCAAAAAGAACTTGATAATCGGGAGGTAATAAGAACGTGAAAGTATGAGCAGGAATCCAGAAAAAAGGAATCGTTTTTTTGAAAACAAAGTTCCATTGGATACCCCAATCTAATTTTTGAAAAATATTTGAAAACTGAATAGGTCTCAATAGACCACCTATAGTTCCGCCATTATCAATAATATGAATATCTGTGATTTTATGCAAAGTCATCATTACAGGAGCATAAATAAGATTCATACATGCTGATATAGCAAAAGCAACCAATAGTTTTTCTCCACTGAAAGCACCTTTCAGAATTTCAGTAGCACCTTCGAGTCCTAAATAGTTAAGGAATATTGGCGTTCCAGTATAAAAAATCACAAAAGCCAACTTGATCGTTAATCCTAAAAATCCCCAAACAATAGCTCTTGGTAAAATACCAAAACCTTTATAGTTATAGGCTCCTGATTTCATTCTCAAACCAATGACCTCACCTAAGGTGGCAAGTAAGGCGAATTTAATAAAACTGGTAATCATACCGTGAGCTTTATTGAAACCTACATAAAAGTTGAACACCTCTTCTGACAAGAAAAATGGCATAAAGCACGCCACAACACAAAGTATGAATATTAAATCTTGTTTTTTCATCTCTTAAATTATCATTCAAATGGTAAATAATATCTAGATCTTCCGATCGAGATTAAAAATAAATACCCGAGACAAAGCCTCGGGTATTATCCAGCTTATTTTACTGGTTTTGCTGGTTGTTCTGTATGAATAACGAAGCCCTTTTGTAATCCTTTATAGATATTGCTCCAATTCAGAACAACAGCTATTAAAAGAACGACAATAAAACTGATCATCAGTTTTTCATTCAGGCTTAAATCTTTTAACTTTCTCATAGTATAATGAGTGATTTAGTTGGTGAGTAAAGTATCAATTTGAAAGCCTCAAAGGTATCTTCAAATAAATGAACTTACAAACCTGTTAATTCACAATATTACATCTCTTTCTCAATTCTAATACGAGCATCAACAGCTACAACAGCATCTTTCGATCCTAGAAGTGGATTCAAGTCCATTTCGAAAATCTCTGGAGCAACAGTCATTAATGCAGCAACACGAGCAACAGCATCAGCAAACTTATCTTCGTTTACAGGCTCTTGTCCACGCATACCTTTAATGATACCATACGATTGTAATCCACGAATCATTTCGTGAGCTTCGTCAATTGAAATTGGAGCCAAAGCAGCTTTTACATCTTTAAACACTTCGATGAAGATTCCACCTAGTCCACAAAGAACCATGTGACCGAATTTCTCTTCACGCTTAGCACCAATAAATACTTCTGTTCCGCTAATCTGAGAGCACATCATGACTGCATAAGTCTCAGGAATCTTGATCAAACGCTCGAATTCAGCAACAACAGTTTCTTCATTCATCACATTTAATACAACACCACCTACATCTGATTTATGAACTGGTCCAACAACTTTCATTACCATTGGGTAACCAATTTCAGTAGCCATTACTTTTGCAGCTTCAACCGTATCAATCACACCTTCTTTCGAACGGTCAATTCCAGCAGCATCAAGTAAAGCGTGAATTTTCTCAGGAGCTAAGTAACCGTTTTCAGCCTCATCGATAATTGCGCGAATCGCTTTTTTATCAACTTCAGGAATAACAATATTCTCTGGCTCTGGCTTTGGTGTATTATAAACTTTAGCAAGCGCATCACCAAATACAACCTCATCAGGGAAATTGATTCTTCCTTTAGCTAGGAAATGCTCAATCTCATCTTTAACGTTGACTACTGATGGCAGAATTGGATAAATAGGCTTTTTGCACTGCTTCATCTTCTCGTCCAACAAATCGTAAACATCGTATACTGGACATAATCCTGGGCTACCAAAAATAACTGCCATCGCATCGATATTATCGAAATCATTCTCACAAGCATCAATAATATCACCCAAATGTTGAGCCGTACCTGTTGCCAAGAAATCGATTGGATTTGCTACTGAAGAACCACCGTAAAGTTTTTCTAAAAGAGCATCAGCCTTAGGGCCTTCGATATGTGGTACATCTAAACCATTATTTGAAAGTGAATCGGTCAACATTACTGCTGGTCCACCTGCATGAGTAATAACAGCGATGTTTTTACCTTTCAATTCTGGGTGCATAAAGATAGAAGCTACAGTAGCTAACTCATCTCTACCAGAACAACGAACAATACCTGCTTTTTTGAAAAGTGCGTTTACTGCAACATCAGGACTAGCAAGAGCACCAGTATGTGAAGATGCAGCACGAGAACCAGCCTCAGAACTACCCGACTTAATAGCTGCAATCTTACATCCTTTACGAATCAAAGAAGAAGCGTGCTTCAATAACATCTCTGGCTTATCGATGTTCTCGATATATAATAATTTAACTGAACTTGACGTTTTTGGATCGTAACTCTCATCCATATATTTAATAATCTCTTCAACACCCATTTGTGCAGAATTACCAACTGAATATACGCTTGAAAAAGATAGTCCTTTAGGTACAGCCGATTCCATAATAAAAACGGCAGTTGCACCAGAACCTGAAATAAAGTCACATCCTTTAGGATCTAAAGATGGAATTGGCGTTGTGAAAACACCATTGTAGTTTGGATTAAGTATACCAACACAGTTAGGTCCAATTAAAGAACCACCTACCGAGTTTATAGTCTCAACAATTTGTCTTTCTAACTCAGCTCCTTCTTCATTTTCCTCGCTGAATCCTGCTGAAAGAATAATGAAAGCACGTGTATTTTTCTCTTCAGCCAACAATTTGATTGTCGAAGGACAAAACTTAGCAGCAATCGCTAAAATAGCACAATCTACATCAGGTAAATCTTGTGGGTTCTTATATGACTTAACGCCTTGAACCTCGTCTAACTTTGGGTTAGCAACATATAGGTTTCCTTTAAAATCACCATCGATAAGGTTTTTCAAAACTTTACCACCTGGCTTTTGTACATCGTCAGAACCTCCAACAACAACAATACTTTTAGGATTTAATAACTGTTCGTTTATCATTGTATGTATTTTTATATTTTGTTTCAAGCTGATTCCTTATTAACCCTGAGTTAAAATAAAATCATTTGTAATTACAATAGACTATTTGAAGTCACTTTGGGGTGAATCTTCATTCAAAAATCTCAATCAATTCAAATAATGATTCTTCAGATTTTCGCACAAATATAGTAAGAATCAGTACTCTAAAAAGTCGAATTAGTAATAATCTATAAGCACAAGCGTGTTTATTGGAGTAAAATCAGCTATTTAGAACCGGTCTAAAACAATCGTTTGCGCTCCATATTAAAATTGATGAACATCTCACCATAAATTAGATGAACCTGATTAATTTCTTTCATCTTATAATTACCAAATAAAATAATTAAGCTAAATTAAATAAAGAGTTTCGAGTGCGAAATTCCAAATACTAAAAAACTTGATAGACTACTTGAAATTTTATCCCTATTTTTGCCACACAACAAACACATAAACATTGCATTTTATTAATGCCGTTTTGAAAGCCTAAGTCAACAAGCATGGATATAAGTTTCGATACATTATTGCAAAAAGAGAGCTTTACTAAAGACGAAATTATTCGACTTTTAAAAGCGAGTGGTGAGCAGGAAAAAGCATTATTTAAGCGATCACACGACGTCAAAATCAAACATATCGGGAATAAAGTTTATTTTCGTGGCCTAGTTGAATTCTCAAATATTTGCAAAAAAGATTGCTTATACTGTGGTATTCGTGCTTCCAATAAAATGGTTAATCGCTACGATATTGCCGATGACCAAATTCTGAAAGCTGCCAAGTTTGCTCACGAGCACAATTATGGATCCCTGGTTTTACAAGCGGGTGAACGTTCAGATCCTGCTTTTACAGAAAGAATCTGCCAACTTTTAAAGGCTATTAAAAAAATCAGCAATAACGAACTGGGTATCACCATCTCAATTGGCGAGCAAACTAAAGAGACTTATCAGAAATGGTTCGACGCTGGTGCTCATCGTTACCTTCTACGTGTAGAATCAAGCAATCCTGATCTTTACAATAAAATTCATCCCAATAATGACGAACATTCTCATGCTACTCGCCTAAAATGTCTGAAATATTTACAAGAAATTGGCTACCAAACTGGAACGGGTGTCATGATTGGTCTTCCTTTTCAAACCTACGAAGATCTAGCTAAGGATATCCTTTTCATGAAAGAATTTGATATTGATATGGTGGGAATGGGACCTTTCATTGAGCATGATCAAACACCTCTTTACGAGCACAAAGATGAATTGATGCCCCTAAATGATAGATTTAGATTAACACTTAGAATGATTGCAGTTCTTCGAATCATGATGAAGGATATTAATATAGCTTCGGCAACGGCTTTACAGGCTATTGATCCTCTCGGAAGAGAGAAAGCCTTAAAGATTGGAGCCAATATCATCATGCCAAATATTACGCCAACTCAAGAAAGAGCGAATTACTTATTATACCAAAACAAGCCTTGTATTGATGAAGGTGCTGATGACTGCACAAACTGTATGGAAGCTCGTATTAATATGGCCGATGGTGAAATTGGCTATGGACAATGGGGTGATTCTTTACACTACAAATCAAGACATTAATTGACGTACATATATAAAAGAAGCGATCTTAGATTTAAAATCTAAGATCGCTTTTTTATTCTTATATCTTACCTTATTAATTTGCCATTTGCTTTTCACGAACAGCTTTAAATTCAGATCCCGCTTTCCATTTTGGGAAAGTATCTTGGTTGGCTAGTTTCCATCCGATTCTAAACATCAATTGAGCATCCTCTTTTACTCCTGATAAATCCCACCAGTCTTGATACTCATCAAAAGGTTTGTGATAATTATTGGCTAACCAATCCTTTTCCTTTTTAGACATATAGTCTTTTCCCTTTTCAATATGATCGCTATTCCCTCTAGCAAATAAAGCTGGTACGCCAGCCTTAGCGAAGCTAAAATGATCGGCTCTATAATACATGCCTGTATGAGGATTTGGATCTGGAAGAATATAACGACCTTGCTCTTTGGCCGCCTCAGACGCATAATCATCAAGCTCAGATTGACCAAAACCTGTTACCATTAAATCTTTCATTCTACCATAAGGCAACATCAAATCATTGTTGATATTCGCCACTGTTTTATTCAGTGGAAACACAGGATGACTGACGTAGTATGCAGAACCATTCAAGCCTGACTCTTCAGCCGAAGGTGCAAGAAAGACGATTGAACGTCGAGGTGTAGGCATCGCTTTAAAGGCACGCGCAATTTCGAACATCCAAGCTAGTGAAGTCCCATTATCAACTGCACCATTATATATACTATCACCATTCATTTTACGACCAATTCCCAAATGATCCCAATGTGCAGAATACACAATGCATTCATCTGATAAGTCGCTTCCTTTTATCATGCCAATCACATTGTTGGTTTTATCTTCACGATAAGAATTACGAATAGTCATGCTCATCTTTGTATCCAAAGCAAAGCCTTTAAAACCTTTCTTCTTAGCATCTAAAATGGCCTCTTCCAAGTTCAATTTATTTCCAATAAAAATATCTGCCGCAATATCATGAGTCAACCATCCCTCCATTGCAGCTCTGTCAGCATATTTATTTTTTGATTGCTGATACAGTTTTGGAACCAATGCTGAATTCAAAACGACGGACCAAGGATAACCTGCTCCTTTTGTATCATGAATAATCAATAAAGCCGCTGCTCCTTGTCTTGCAGCCTCCTCAAATTTATAACTCCAACGACCGTAATAGGTCATCTCATTACCTTTAAATAACTTATCATCGCCAGAGTCAAGTCCAGGATCATTAACCAAGACTAGAACCGTTTTTCCTTTTACATCTAAATTCTCGTAATCATTCCATCCATATTCTGGGGCAACAATTCCATAACCTGCGAAAACAAGTTCGGAATCTTTCACTTCAATGCGATCTTCTAAACGATGTGAAAAAATAACAAACTCATCTTTATAAGAGATATTTTCCTCTTTCCCATTCGTATTCAAATTCATTGGCATATCAACCCCTACAGCCACTTCAACCAAAGGAACTTCTTGCAGATAACTATTCTCAACTGCAGGAGTCAATTCCAAATCAGAATAAACATTTGAGATATAGTCAATCGTTTTAACCTCTCCCTCTGAGAATGGTTTTCGACCTTGAAATTCATCTGATGCCAATACTTGAATATATTCTTTCATCTGATTTTCTGACATTTTCGCTTCAGCCTTTTCAAGTGAAAGTTTTGGCTGACAAGCAAAAAAGGACAGAGTCAAGCCGACAAAAACAGCTCTTGTAATCAATTTAGTAGTCATCATTTTTTAGCTTATAGTTTTTCAATCTAGGAAGTCAAGTATTTATTCAATTCTTAATGGTCTGTAACCATACAATTTTCAACAACTTAAGTTCAATACAAAACATCAACTTCTTTAATTATTTCAGTTTCTTGAGAACAAATGTATAATTTTTAAATGCTTAAAAAAATTTGTACCTTTTACTGCTTTAAAAAAAAGCTTATCTCAACTTAACTAGAGATAAAAGAATCAATAAATTTCCCTATTAACTTATGGAGATTCAAAAAGTTAATTTAACCATAAGCTATAATTGGCATTCTTTTTATGCCAAAGGAAAAGCATTTATAAGATGAACAAGCTATTCTCTAAAATATTACTAAGTCTAAGCCTATTCCTGCTCACTGTATCTAGCTATGCACAGCATTATAGTTTCACTAATTATTCTTTGGAAGAAGGCTTACCACAATCTGAGGTTTCGTCAATAATTCAAGACAAAAAAGGAAACTTATGGTTAGGAACAAGTGGAGGAGGCCTTGCCCGTTTCAATGGCCGAGAATTCTTCACTTACAATAATAAACATGGATTGGCTGACAATAATATTCAATCTCTGCATCAAGATAAAAAAGAAAATATTTGGATTGGAACGAGTGTTGGCATTAGTTTATTTGATGGAATTAGTTTCATTAACTACAATGAAAATGATAGCTTGCCTATTGCCAGATACACGAATATTCAAGAAGCTAATGATGGTAAAATATGGGCTTTGGGATTTAAGGATAATCAAAGTATTTTAGTTTATCTTGAAAATGGTCACTTTTATAATGCAAGCAAATTATATCCAGAACTTAGCAAAGACAACAAGGTTTTTTCAATCCTAAACGATCCAACAGGAAAAATTCTAATCACAACTCAAAATACTTTATATGAATATAAAGACGATGAGCTAGCTAGATCGAACTTAAACGATGAACCGCTTTTCAAAGATCAGATCATTTTCCCTTCTTTTTTTGATTCTAACAAAGCATGTTGGTATCGAATTTTAAAGCCTGGATTTGGTTTCAATATATATAAAACCGAAAACGATCAGTTCACAAAAATTGATCTCCCAACTTCTATAGATCCTCAAAAAATCACCAATATTAATCTTGATTCTCAGGAAAGACTTTGGCTCTGCATTAGAGACGTTGGTGTGGCTGTCCTTTCAGGCAAAAGTGCTGTAATCATGGATCAAAGCAAGGGACTAATATCATCTTATATAGACAAGGTACTTGAAGATAAAGAGGGTGACATTTGGCTTACAACAAGTGGAAGTGGTCTAATTAAATATGGTTCAAATAAGTTTCTATCTCTCGATTTCACTAATATTATTGGAGGCAATATTGTTATAGCGACTCTTCAAGACTCAGAAGGTTATCATTGGTTTAGTATTTCTGGAAAGGGAATTGTCCGTCATAAAAATGGAGAAGTTCAAATTTTAAATTCAGAAACCCATCCAGCCCTAAGCAGAGCTCACGATTTGCTTGAGCTTGAAGATGGAAAGATCCTTATTGCCACTCAAGAAGGTTTATTAGTATATCAGAATGGAAAAATTCAGAATGCTTCGGAAAAGTATGGCTTCCATCCCAGAGCTATCATCTCAGATATGTGTGCTACTAAAAATGGAATTTGGTTTGCAGTTGTAAATCTCGGCATTGTTTTTATTGATAATAACAACAACAGACGTTTTATTAACAATGAAAGCCACGAATTAACAACTGGTGTTATCTCAAATTTGTTTGTTGATTCAAAGAATCGCCTTTGGCTTTCTCATATTCAAGGTGTTTCAGTTCTTGATGGAGAAAATATAATAAATTACGATAAAACGAATGGGCTAAGCCATGATTGGGTTATTCAAACTTGCGAAGATCAACTGGGCCGGATTTGGGCTGCAACTTTCAATGGAGGCCTTTGTTATTGGGACGATCAGAGATGGACAAACATTGGTACAAAAGATGGTTTAAGCTCTGAAATCACCTATTCAATCCTTAGGGATCAGGAAGGTAATATTTGGGCAGGAACTCAAAATGGTGTTGATCGAATTTCTTTTGATTTATCGGGTGAGATTGATAAAATACGAAACTACGATAAGTATGATGGTTTTATTGGCATAGAAAATAATGGGGCAAGCAATTATATTGATGCGAATCAAAACTTATGGTTTGGAACCGTAAATGGAGCCATGGTGTTCAATCCTGAAAATGATAATATTAACATCACCCCTCCTATTATTCAGCTAACCGATATTTTGTTGTTTTTCAAGAGAATAGATTGGAGCAATAAAAAATACAAAAATAAATCTAGTTCAATTAGTCCATGGTTCCCTATCCCACAGGATTTGAATTTGACTCATGACATGCATCACCTTACCTTTAATTTTGAAGCCTTAAGTTATAAATCTCCTGAAAAGGTTAAATATAAGTGGATACTCGAAGGTTTAGATAAAGAATGGTCACCTGTCACGAACAAATCAGAAGCCACATATTCAAGAATTCCTCCAGGAACTTATACCTTTAAGATTAAAGCTTCCAATAGTGATGGAATATGGACACCTACTCCATATGAATACACATTCACTATTCTACCACCCTGGTGGTTAACCTGGTGGTTCTTATCATTGCTTGTGATTTTCCTAGCCATTGTCGTGTTCTTAACGATCAAAATCAGACTAATAAATATTCGCAACAAACAAAAAGTGCTTGAAATAATGGTCTTTGACAAGACTAAAGAGATTAGATCTCAAAAAACAGAAATTGAGAAAAAGAAAGAGGCGCTTGAGGAACAAAAAGAAGAAATTCTACAACAATCGCAATTTCTTCAGAAGTCATATATGAATCTGATTCACCTAAATGATATTGGTAAAATAATTACAGCGAACTTATCATTTGAAAGAATTATAGATTCTGCATATCAGTCGATAAAAGAATTGATGGATGCTTCTATTTTTGGAATAGGTATTTACGACAAAAATAAAAAAGATCTTTATTTCCCCAGATTTAAAGAAGATGGGAACGACATCAGTAACATCAGGTTTAAATTAGATGATCCCAATAGACTTGCAGTATATTGCTATAATAATGAAACTGAGATTTTCATTAATGATCTGGATAAAGAAGCTTCAAAATATATCAAAGAAGTCATCGCAATCAGTCATTCACACATCCCAAAATCAGTTATTTATTTGCCTTTAAAAGTAAGAGGTAAAATCATTGGTGTTATCACAGTTCAAAGCTTCATTAGAAATGCCTTCAAAGAGTATCATTTAAGCCTTCTACAGAATATTGCTGTGTATACTAGTATTGCGATAGAAAATGCACAAGTCTTTCAGAAAATAGAACTACAAGCTAAATGGTTACAGAATGCAAACAACAACATTAACCTACAGAAGGAAGAGATTCTTAACAAGAATTCCGAGCTAACAGATTTAAATAATGAAAAAAATCACTTGATTGGCATTATTGCTCACGATCTAAAGAACCCATTAACCTCAACACTTACAATTGCTGAATATCTTAAATCGCAGATAAAGATTAGTAATCATCCTGAAGATATAGAGAACATAGACTATATGCTCAATGCTCTAAATCGAATGAATATGATGATTACTCGAATTCTTGATGTAAAAATGATAGAATCAAAAAGCACTAATTTACGAATTGAAAAAATTAACCTTTCTAAATTACTTGATATCGTCAATCAGAACTTCAAAGAGAAGCTGGAACGAAAGAATATTAAACTAAATTTTGCCCCTGCAGAAACCTATGTAAATGCAGATCCCGAGTACATGACTCAAGTTTATGAAAACTTAATTTCAAACGCTATTAAATTTTCACCTTCCCATAAGGAAATATGGGTGAAAGTTTGGGAAGATGGCGATAAAGTTAAGACTATGGTAAAAGATGAAGGCCCCGGAATATCACCTGAAGATCAAAAAATAATGTTTGGTAAATTTCAGGTTCTGACAGCCAAACCGACTGCAGGAGAACGCTCAACAGGACTCGGACTCTCCATTGTAAAGAAATACGTTGAAGCTATGGAAGGTAAAGTTTGGTGTGAAAGCGAACTTGGTCAGGGTAGTAATTTCATTATAGAGATGGATAAAGCAATAAGTTAAAATATTATTTCTTAGACGTAAAAAAGCCCGATTTAAATCGGGCTTTTCTATGATATATTATGGATTAAAATCTAGAAATATAGATCTCGCTCACCTTTTTTCACTTTATCTAATCGCTCTAATAATGGAGCGACTTTCAGACTATCTTTCTTTTTAAGTTCTTCAATTTTAACATCAATCAACTTGTAACCTTTTACTTTTTGCTCAGATGTCGAATAATCCTCAAGGTATTCAGCCAAAGTTAGTATAGCATTCTGAGTACAGAACCGCTTTATAAAGCCAGGAACTGAAAATTCCATGAAGTGTTCACCTGTTCTTCCTTTACGATAACAGGCCGTACAAAATGAAGGTAAGTATTGCTTATCAAGTAACTCATCAATCACCTCACCAAGACTTCTTGTATCGCCAATTTCAAATTGCTCATGATCTAGTTGTTGATCCTCATGATTTTCTTCAGAATAGCCTCCTAGTTGAATATTAGTTCCTGCATCAATCTGGGACACACCCAACTTAATAACTTCTTCACGCAGCTCTTTAGTTTCACGAGCGGTAAGAATAAGACCTGTATAAGGTACCGCCAATCGAAGAATAGCAACTAAACGAATAAAATCTTCATCACTAACTTCATAATCAGGATCGATGGTTGAATCGGATGCCGCTTTTATTCTTGGGAATGAAATAGTATGTGGTCCTACGTTATAACAAGCTTCAAAGTGATTCACATGTCGAAGAAGCCCCAAAACTTCGTATTTCCAATCGTATAAGCCAAAAAGGGCACCAATACCTACATCATCAATCAAAGCTTCTTGAGCGCGATCTAAACCCGTCAAGCGCCAGTCAAAATTACTTTTCTGACCACTTAAGTGATATTTTGCGTAAGCTTCACGATGATAGGTTTCTTGAAAAATCTGATAGGTTCCAATTGCTGAAGCTTTAACCGTTTTAAAACCTTCAATATCTAAAGGAGCTGCATTAATATTTACGCGTCGAATTTCGCCTGGTCCAGATTTCACAGAATAAACAGTACGTACTGAGTCTGCTATAAAATCAGCATCATACATAGGGTGCTCTCCATAAACTAGAATCAAACGCTTCTGACCATTATCTTCAAGTGATTTCACTTCAGACCTAAGCTGAGTTTCATTAAGCGTTGTTCGTTTCTGTTTTTTATTTGAAGCACGGAATCCACAATAGGTGCAATTGTTCACACACTTATTGCCTACATATAGCGGAGCAAAAATAACTATTCTATCGCCATAAACATTCTCTTTCAGCGTTCGTGCACCAGCCTTAATTTCTTCAATTAATTCCGGATCTTCCGTTTTCAATAGCAAGGCAGTTTCCTCCATACTTAAACGGTTTTTAGCCAATGATTTTTTAATAACAGCTCTTACATTTTCTTTTGTAGCTTCTGCAGCATCTAAGATCTCCCAAATTTCAGATTCATCAATAAAAGGTTTCATTCTTTCATCTTTGATTCTGTATTCTTGAGGTTTATAAATCATCTTCATTTTATAATCTTTTAAGCCAGCTCAAGCTTATTCTTATCGAATATGAACACTATATACGATAAAGCATATATAGCTTAGCGGCATTATCAAATGTGTTGTTGTTGTTTGAGTATGTGATCTTAAACAATGGAATCGTTTAAGATCCTAACAAAACTAGTCAATATTATTCTTTATCAGCTCTAAATTGGAGTAAGAGGTCTATTATTTTTTTATTATTAAAAACGATTGATTTAACATCAAAAAAAAACACCCGAAAACAGAGGCTTTCGGGTGTAAATATTCTTAAGTATTATTATTTCCTATTGGTACTTTCGTTTTACAAACCAACGCTCAAACAGATTAATATCAACTGTGATCCTTGTAAAATCCTCACGAACCAAATTATTATTTGTTGTCCCTGAAACTCCAAATTCAAGTGCAACATTTATCATTCCTGAGTTTTTAGCCATAGGAATTCCAAAACCTAAGCTAACACCCATTGTACTTATTTTTTCATCCTTAACCGTAATATATCCGGTATCGTAAAACCCACCTAAACGGTAAGTCATTTTTTTCAAAAGTTTTCTTGCATACCCATCATTGGCTTTATACTCCATACCAAGACTAAATTTATTACGATCTCGCAAGGCATTGTTTTTATTAAACACTTCAGTATCACTCCATTTTTCATGCAGATAGTCACCACCAATCCACAATTGTTTACCTTTGCTTAAACCAAAACCTAAACCATAACTTTCAGGAACATCAAACGAACCTTTATCAGTATCTTCATGTCTAACCTCACCACTACCACCACTAAAGTTCGTAACTTCAATAATTTGTTTTGCACGAACACCTATTTTGGGTTGATATTTAGCACCGATATTAAGGTCATACTTACCTAGATCCATTTGATACTGTGCTCCAAGGTTAAAGAAAGCTCCTTTAGAAATTAGTTTCAAATTATTTTTATAGACATATGAAGAACCAGCCTCCATAGTAATAATCTCATCTCTGGTATTATTTCCAAATAAATAAGTTGCGTTAATTCCTAATGAAAGATTCTTAGTCACTTTCACCCCATTAGACCAAGTTAATTGATTTAATCCTCCAGATCCTTTCAGTGAACGATTAAAATATGATTCAGAACCAACTACCTTCTCTCTATTGGTAACTTCATAACCTAAACTCGTGTACGGAGAAACAGAAAAAGCAGTTGCGTATTTAGGTGAAACCTTAAATCCAAAAGCGATTCGGGTTAAGTTATAATCATTAAAAAAATCACTTTTACTGCCTTGATTTAAGTTGGTATACTTGGCAGCCATACCAACATTAAAAATAAACTTAAGACTATCAACATGAGCCAAAGCCGCTGGGTTCTGAATATTCAAAACACCACCATCTCGATATGCGAGGCTTGTGCCCCCCATAGAAATACTGTTCCCACTACCAATCTGATTTAATTCACCTAATCCATAGTATGAATAGGGAGAACTCGTATTATTTTGAGCGTATGCAGTCGTCGTAAAAAACAACAAGCTAAAGCCTATGATAGTCAAGAGTTTTTTAATCGAATAAAAAGGCTTAGCAATCATTCTCATATTCCACATATATATTGTAATTAAAATATTCGACATTAATTCTGAACAACGTAAGTTATCTTTAATTTAATCCTTGTCTTTGATTTTACATCATTATCAATAATCAAACGCTCCATAGAGTTACCTATTATACTTGGAGGTAGAGATATTAGTAAAGCATCATCATATTCTTGACCATTCAATAGAATTTGATTCACATAATCTGTTAAATCAAAGGTATAATAAGATTCATCTTGATATTTAAGATCAGCAACGTAAGTTGAAGTCACTATGTTATTGGTTCTAGAATCAATAATACCACCATTAAATTTATTTTTCTTATCAGTCCTATAAAGTTGGAATCTAGAAAAAGGTAGGGGATAAAAATCTTCATCGTAACTATTTTCCTGAGGACTAAAAACCAATTCAGCTTTAAGAATTCCCCCGGCAAGTCCCATTTCATTTAATTTCTCAATATGTGGAATTTGTATTTTTGTAATTAAACCTGTGCCACCCTGTATAAAAGACAAGTTATCTGTTTCAGTTGAAGCCACATCTTCTTCTACTTCTTGAATCAATCCTACTTTTTGGATAAATTCATTTGAATTAAAATCCGATGAATAATTCGTAAAATTAACATCCTTTTTATTAATAGGAAAATCATGAAATTTTGCCATACCTACTTCAGAATACTCCGAATCGCTATAATATAATCGCATCTTCATTCCAACACCTGTTTGATAAGAAAACATTGCTGTATTATTATCACCTGCTTTTAGGACAATGCCTTTAAAAAATTCTAACCAGTCCGTTTTTACCATAACGACGTCACTAGAAACATTAACACTATCAATTATCTCAATACCTAAAGCATCATCCATTTTAATTCTAAGCCCTCCTTTTTCTGCTGAAGGATCATTATCTCTATCCACATCAATAATACTATTTTTATGTCTTTTAGGAATAAAAACAGAACTACCAATCGCATCTACATCAAACTCTAATACATCATCTGCGTTGTAGGCATATATATTATCGGGAAATTCAAAATCTTCGGTTACCCTATGGATAGATATACTTTGTTCTTTTAGAGTGTCGCCATGAAAATGATCATTAACTCGACCATTAACCATTGTGCTACCTTCATGATACATTATAAAGACTAAGGAATCAAACTCAACATGAACCTGAACGCCGTTATTTATAGTTCTAAGAGTAAATGGTGTTCCCAAGTCAACTTCCCCGAAAAAATCCGATTTGATATTCCCAAAGTAAGGATCTTCATATCTCCCCACGAGAACATTGCTTTGGTTTGATGTAATAACAGAATCCATTTTCACTGTGGAACTATTAACAGTGAATGTATCTATTAAAAAGACCTCTGTAGACTTATCAATAATATTACTCCCTATTTCGTGTTCTTCAAAAACATCAGAATTACAACTTGAAAGGAATACTAGTATAGAAACAAATACTATAGATTTTATTTTTCTCATTCTAAATAAAAGCTTATTACTGATCATATAAATAAAGGATAATCATGAAACAATATCATGTGATGATTTATAAGAAATTATCGGATAACGCACAAATGTAAATAAAATATCGAGATTTTCTAATTGAGATTTTTAATTGTTAATTTTTCAAAAGGACACTGTATTTTTATGTAGAGAAAAAGCAATCCTACTGATTTTTATTTATATTTGTCGTCATAAGAAAAAACACAGTTTATTTCTTTCAAAATTTTCAAACGTATAATCGTATTAATTATTGATAAAATCATAACACATGAAACAAAGATTATTATTGGCATTTTTTGCATTATCTCTTTTTATCACAAGCTGTGGTAGCGATAATGGCTTGGATGGAAACTGGAGTAAAAGCGCAGAATATAGTGGATCTGGACGTGGTGGAGCAGTAAGTTTTACTATTGGTGATGATGTATATGTTGGTTTAGGCTATTCAAATGGAGATTATTTCTCAAGTTTCTACAAATACAATACAACGATTGACAACTGGACAAGTATCACAGAAAAAGTTGATGGAAATGAAATCGGCATTTTCCCTGGAACTCCAAGAAGAGAAGCCGTAGCTTTTTCTGTTGATGGTAAAGGGTATATTGGTACAGGTGTTGATGAAGATGGTGATAGATTAAATGATT
Organism: Ancylomarina sp. YFZ004; assembly: GCF_054254355.1. Taxonomy (NCBI): domain Bacteria; kingdom Pseudomonadati; phylum Bacteroidota; class Bacteroidia; order Marinilabiliales; family Marinifilaceae; genus Ancylomarina; species Ancylomarina sp. YFZ004. The sequence continues at coordinate 10,653 of NZ_JBTCHQ010000010.1, read as the reverse complement.
TTTGGGAGTATGATCCTGCTAAAGCAGTTGCTGATAGATGGTCTGAGGTAAGTTCTCAATTTCCAGGAGGTATTCGCCAGGGAGCTGTAGCATTTGCTATTAACAATGTAGCTTACGTTGGAACAGGTTATGGTGTTCTTGATGGTGAAGATCAGAATAACCTTAAGGATTTTTATAAATTCCAAAATGGTGTTTGGTCAGAGAGCTTAGGCTATGGAGGTAGCAAAACAACAGATGCTACTACATTTATAATTGGTGATAAAGTCTATTTAATATCAGGAGTAAACAATCTTGATAACGTATGGGAATTTAATTCTACAGATGAGACTTGGACACAAAAGAGAGATATAGATAAGGACAATAGTGCTGAAAACGTTCAGAGAACTAGTGCCATATCTTTCGTAATTGATGGTAAAGGATATGTTACTACTGGACTAGGTGGTAATTCTAGAGAAGTTTGGGAATACAATGCAGCAAAAGACGATTGGGTAGAAAGAACTTCATTAGAAAACGAAGTGATTTCACGTGTAGACGCTATTGGTTTCAGTATCGATAATAGAGGTTTTATGGTTACTGGCTTGACTGGACAAAATGGCTTAAGTGACATGTGGGAATTTCAGCCAAAAGTTGGTGAAAATGATGATGACAATGATTAAATAATCATTAAAATATACTCAAAAGCGCTGCAAGAAATTGCAGCGCTTTTTTTATATCCTTAAGGGAGGATATTTTGAATTTCTCTCTTAAAACTTGAATAAAAAATCTCCCCTTTTGTATATATTTAACATTCATATGTAAAAATGTGTTAATAGAATCTTAAACAGATGTGGCACAAACTAATCCACTGGTTGGAATCAAACAGCTTATCTTGTCAATTTTATCAGAATTATCAGATAGAATGCCCCGGTTGTGGTTTACAATCGGCCTTCATTCTACTTTTGAAAGGTAATTTATCGGAGAGTATACAAACATACCCTGCCCTACTCCCTCTAATCTTTCTAATCATTAGTATAGTCACACATATTAAATTCAGGTCGAAATGGACGATCAAATCCAATCGCCTTCTAGCAAGTATCTCAGTATTGTTAATACTCTTCAACTATATTCCCAAATTAATCTAGACATGATAACGAATCGATAAAACTCACTTTCGGGAATACCAAAATCTTTAATATCTTTGCACAAAGAATAAAACCTACCATTACTAGTATCACTCAAATATAAAAATGAACATATCAGAACGCATAGAAGCATTTGTAAGTCTTGGACAATTTCTTGAACAATTTAAAACTGTTGAAGTAAGCCAAAGCAGTCATCCTTTAAATGAGCAGTTCTATCATGAATTCAACAATTTAATTGAGAATGCACATATAGAGAATGCCTGGTTCACACCTGCCCATGTGAGAACTTCTATTCAGGGAATCTGTTCATTTTTAGATCAAATGAAACTTGAGAAATGGTTCAATCAATACCAGGTTGCTGATAAAAACACAAGCAAACGTGTCGCCGTTATTATGGCTGGCAACATTCCCATGGTTGGCTTTCACGATATGCTTTCTGTTCTTAGTTCAGGGCATCAATTTATTGGAAAACTATCATCGAAAGATAACCGTTTACTCGATTTTATCACCCGCCTATTAATTGAAATAAATTCAGATTTTAAGGCTCTTATTTCATTCAAAAAAGAAAGGCTTAATGGTAAACAGGACTTTGATGCTATTATTGCAACGGGGAGTAACAACTCGTCCCGTTATTTTGAAGCCTATTTTAGCAAATACCCACACATCATCCGTAAAAACAGAAATTCAGTAGCCCTAATTACAGGTAATGAAACCAAAGAGGAGCTTAAGACCTTAGGCTTAGATGTCTTTCTATATTTCGGATTGGGTTGCAGAAACGTATCTAAACTTTACGTTCCTGAAAACTACGATATCACCAAAATACTTGATGCTTGGCAAGATTATGCAGCATCAGTAGATCACAATAAATACGCAAACAATCACGATTATCAACGTTCCCTATTTTTAATGAATGCCATTAAGCATTACGACAATGGCTTTTTATTGATGAAAGAAGATATTGCCATTTCTTCTCCTATTGCCGTATTACATTACGAGCACTATAGAAGCTTAGAGCAAGTTAATAATCATCTCAAAGAGAACAGTGAGAACATTCAATGCATTGTTGGACAAGAAGGAGAAAGTTTCATTCCATTCGGCAAAGCACAAGAACCTGAGCTTAACGATTATGCTGATAATGTCGATACAATGACATTTTTAAGTCAGTTAAATTCGTAAAAACTATATCTTTTCTACCTTTATAAAAAAAAATAAAACCATGAATATATTCAAGTTAAAAATCACCTCTCCTGAGAAAGACGATTTCCTAATGGAAATTGAAATGGATAACGAAGAAACATATCTAGAATTACACAATACCATTCAACAAGCTTTAGCTTACGATAACACGCAAATGGCCTCATTTTTCCAAATTTCTGATATGGGAGAAAGAGGGAAGGAAATTGCACTTTTCGAAATGAGCAGCGAAGATGATGACAACATTAATATTGTTGCCATGGATGTTTCTATGATGAGAGAATTCATCAACAAAGAAAGCAATCAGCTAATCTATGTGTTCGACTTTTTCTCTGATCGCTATTTCAACATTGAACTAACAGCTGTAGAAAGAAGACGCGTAGCAGTTAAAGCTCCTAAAATTTGTGTAGCAGAAGGTGAAGCACCAGAACAAATCGTTATGAACCTTGACATGGGAGATCTAGATCTTGATGGTGTAGATTTAAAATCAGCAACAAAAAAAGATAAGGATTTCGATTTCATGGATGAATTTGATGACGATTCTGATGAGGGACCAAAATTCGAAAGTCTTGACGACTACGAGGATATTCTTTAATATTAATCGTATCTAAATATAAAAATTAAAGCTCCACTACGGAGCTTTAATTATAATACGCTTACAACACGATGGCTAAAACACTTATTGTTCTACTAGGTCCTACAGGTGTGGGAAAAACCGATCTTAGCATACGCATTGCCCGTCATTTCGATACTGAAATCACCTCATCGGATAGCAGACAGGTGTATCGTGAAATGCGGATAGGAACAGCTGTACCTGAACAGGAACAACTAGAAGCCGTAAAGCATCACTTTATACACTCACATTCCATTCACGACTATTTTAGCTCTTGGGAATGCGAACAGAAAACACTGGCTCTTCTAAACGATAAGTTCGAAGAGAAAGACCAAATGCTAATGGTTGGTGGCTCTATGATGTATATCGATGCTGTTTGCAATGGGATTGACCTCATCCCTACTATTTCTCCAGAATTGAGAAAAGAGGTGTGCGATCGCTATGAAAAGAATGGCCTCGAGGCTCTACAGGCAGAACTGAAAGAACTCGATCCTGTTTTCTACGATCAAGTCGATTTGCAAAATGCCAAGCGTGTGATTCATGCTGTAGAAGTTTGCCTCATGTCGGGAAAGCCTTATTCCTCACTTAGAACGAATAAAACCAGGAAACGCGATTTCGATATCATTAAAATAGGTTTGAACAGAGATAGAGCTGAACTTTACGATAGAATAAACCAGCGTGTGGATATCATGATAAAAGAAGGACAAATAGAAGAAGCCAAATCTCTTTTTGAATTCTCTGATTTAAACTCGATGAACACAGTTGGTTACAAAGAATTATTCGAATATTTCAAAGGCCATATTAGCCTAGACAAGGCCATAGAGCTTATTAAACGCAATTCACGTCACTACGCAAAGCGACAACTTTCTTGGTTCCGTAGAGATGAAAAAATACAATGGTTTCATCCTGATCAGGAAGATGAGATCATCGCCTATCTAGATAAACAATTAAAAGCTTAAAAGTAAAGGCTCGAATCACTATAGATTCGAGCCTTTACTTTATATGAGATTATATATCCTATTCTGTTTCATCATCTGACTTTGGAGCTTGAAATTCGAAGAGATCTCCAGGCTGGCAATTCAATTCCAGGCAAATAGCTTCAAGAGTTGTAAAACGGACTGCCTTGGCCTTCCCCGACTTTAATATGGAGAGATTGGCCATGGTAATACCAATACGTTCGGCCAGTTCTTTGGAGCTCATCTTACGCTTGGCAAGCATCACATCTAAATTTGTAATTATGGGCATAACTTATTCGTATTAAATAGTGAGTTCTGATTCTTCTTGCATCCCTACCCCCGCACGATACACTTCGGCAAATGCAAAGATAACAAGTACAACTATCAAGCTTGAGAACTCCAATAAATCTGGATGAAATTTAATTTCGGCTCCCTGTACAACCAAATCTTTCACTAAAAACCATGAAAATAAAATACCGTTCAGAATTTTATAAGTCCATAAAACTAGGAGACTAAAGCCTATCTGACGGATATTTTCATAACTTTTCTGAGAAAAACTATTCCCTAGTTTAAAGCTATTTGTAAGGTTATCAAACAATTCATGTCCATTCTTAAACAAGAAAAAAAGTATCGCCATAACGAGTGTTGTATCTACAAAGCTAAGCAGTCGATAACTAAATTTGTCTGACATAATCTCTGTAAAACGCATAAAAACTTCAGATTCTCCATTAAAAACTCCGCCTCCAAGCAATTTATACGATATATCTGCCGAAAATTTCGCTTCACTTATAAAATAGAAATGACTCAAATCGCCCATCGGGAAATCAGGAAATATTAAACCCATAATATTCATCAAAGTGCCCACAACAAGATTTGCAACCACAAGCCAATAAAAGACATAAAAGATCCTTCTTAAGGCATTGATAATTCTAAAATTATTCTTCATTTCAATATATACTTATGTGATTCTTTAAATAGTGTAATCCGACTCTTCTTTAATATGAACAGCTACTCGGTAGATTTCAGCGAATGCAAAGATAACGAGTACAAAGAAAACTAATGGATATTCAATATAGTCAGGATGCAATTTAAGTTTCTGTCCAAGTACAGTTACATCTTTCAACAAGAAATGTGAAAATAAAATTCCATTTACAAATCGATAAAGCACAAAACCAGCAAACCAATACCCGATTCTTTTAATCCTCAAATAATTTTCATTGTTAAAATTATCTCCTGATTTTAATGCTTCAACTAAATTATCAAATAAACCTTTGGCATTTTTAAACAGAAAAACTAAAGTGAGGCTGAAAATCGTATTATCAAAAAATGAAAGCAAACGATAATTAAATCCTGAAGATTCAATTCCGTTTAATAAAATTCGAATACGAGCATCTCCATTAAAAACCCCTGATCCTAACAATTCATAAGAGCTCGGAGAGAATAAATGAGTCCCACCATCAAATCTTATATTATAAAGTTCTGCTATAGTATAAGTTGGGAATATCATTCCAATTACATTAAGTATAGCACCAAAAATTAGATTGAAGATGAATAAGTAGTAAATAAAAATAAACTGCTTCCTTAAAAATTTGATAACTCTAAAATTATTTTTCATTTCGATATGATTAAGATTCTTGACTTATAGCTTAAATAGTGAACTCTGACTCTTCTTTCATCTCGATTCCAGCTCGGTATAATTCAGCAAAAACAAAGATGACTAAAATCACTATTAAGCCTGATAAGTCTGATGAATCAAGCTTAAATTGAAACGAATCCATCTTGCTAATATAATTTTTCAGATCTAAGACAAAATAGACAATCACTCTAAACCAAGAATAGAGAAGCATAGCAAGTAATAAAAAACCTACTTTTTTTATTCTTAGATAATTATCCTTGAAGAATAAGTGACCTGTTTTAAAACCCTTCTGTTGTTCTACAAAAAACTTATGTGAATAATGAAATATATAAAATACACAGATACTTAAAAGCAATACTTCTAATGAGTGAGAAATATGAAATGATGAAACTTGATTACTGGAATACTTATAGGTCCATCCAACTTTAGTATCAACTTCAATAGAGGATATCTCCTTCAATATATTCTCTGTCTTCTCAGAAATTTTAGAATGATCACCGATCTCTTCCGAAGTAGAAAAAAAGCCAACACCTACAAAGTAGACTACAACTACAATATTTACAATTGAGAGCCACAAAAAAACTTTAAATAGCCTTCTCAAAAGATTGATAATTTTATAATTATTTTTCATTTCGATATGATTAAAATTCTTGATTTAAAGATTAGATAATATACTCCGACTCTTCTTTCATCTCGATTCCAGCTCGATAAATCTCAGCAAAAACAAAAACGACAAGCACACTTATAATCTGAGTAAACAAGGTGTAATCTGGTTGAAAATGGACCTCCTGCCCCATAACTGCGACATTATCCATAAGAAACCAAGAAATGATAACACCATTAATAAAGAAGTAAATTGGGAAAGCTAACATTAGGAAACCAACCTTCCTTATCCAACGATACACCTCAAAAGAAAAATAAGTTCCATTCTTTTCACGCTTATGTAACTCGTTGAAAATATAATAAGTATATCTAAATATTAGAATTAAGATAGCTCCTGTGATTGCACTGTTCAATAAAGTTATAAAACGATAGAATAAATCATCGGAATGTATCCTCCCTAAATTCACTGCAAGTTCAATCTCTTCATTAAAATGGCTTCCTAATGCTAAATCATAAGCCACATCAGCTTTAAAATAAGTATTTCCTGCAAATGGGATATCAGGAACGTTGAAATCAACAAATAAGTGTACAAAATAAGCTAAACCCCAGCCTACAAATGCAAAAAATGTTGACCAATAGAATATCTTAAAAAAGATTCTTAACAAATTGATTATTTTAATATTGCTTTTCATTTTGGTATGGTTAAATTCTTTGATAGTAGCTTAGATAGTGTGCTCTGCTTCTTCTTTCATTTCGATAGCTGCTTTAAAGATTCTGGCAGCTCCAAACAAAACGAGTACTGTAACAAGAGATGAAAATCCTGATACAGACGGATTCACCTGAAACGGTTCTCCAAAAGCAGTGAGATCTTTTATCAACACCCATGAAAATAACGAATCTGTTAAAAAAGTGTATAATGTAACTCCTAGGGTTAGATAAGCGATTCTACGGATGAAAAAATAGTTTTCTCTAGTAAAATAGCCTCCCCATGAATCAACTTCGCTAAAATTATAAAACAAACTAGAGAGATATTTAAAATTAAAAATCGCTAACATGACTAAAATTGAAAAATTTACAAAGCCGAATATCTTCATATATATACTTTCAGAAGAAAGGTTTCTTATACCAACATCAACCGAGGCATTAGCGATCTCAACAGCATCACCTCCTATTGAATAAGTCAAATTTGTTGTAGCTTCTCCAACTCCAAAAAACCATGATGGGTGAAAATTTCCAATTCCAAAAAAGATATTCAACAAATAGGCTACTCCCATACCTACTGCAATTACAATAAGCATAAAATATGCAAAGGAGAAAAGGTAACGTAAGAAATAAATACTTTTCATTTTTAGATGAGTTTTAGTGATTAGGTTCAACAAACCTAAACAATAAAAGCACGCAAAACAATATTTATTTATCGTTTTTCGATAAATACTTTTCGATTAACAACTCAACCCATTATTAATTGGATAAAAAAAAAGCCACAAACAAGCAGTTAAACTGCATGTTTATGGCTCTTAAATATGTCTATTAGTAATTTACTTTTTATTGAAATAAAATATCTCTTTCATTGGTAATCCAAATCGTTTTGCTGTTTCAAGGGGAAAAGTATTTGAGTAAGTATCTGCTGTCACTTTAAAGCCAACCGAACTTAAACGCTCAGCATAATCGAGTCCATACAAACGAACATGATCTTTCTGTAAGAAATGCTTTTCCCTCTCTGATGGATCTGTAATTGTAGGATCTTCATAGGTTTTTTCAGCATCTGAATCTTGTGGAACCTGTAATATGGCAAAGCCTCCTGGCTTAAGAATTCGATAAATCTCAGACATAGCTTTGATATCATTATCAACATGCTCCAACACATGGTTACAAATCACCACATCGTATGTCTCATCTGAAAAAGGAATGTCTTGAACATCGAAATGCACATCGGCAATGGGAGATTCAAGGTCACCTGTTGTATAATCCAAGTTCTCCAAAGCTCTAAAACGCTTGAAAAAGCATTGCTCTGGTGCAATATGAAGCACTTTTAAATCCTTGGTGAAAAAATCAGTCTTCTCATTCAGATACAAATACATTAATCTGTGCCGCTCCAATGACAAACAACGTGGACAAAGCGCATTGTCTCTTCCTGTTTGTTTGGTATACCCATATGGTAAAAACTTGCGAAAGCTGTGTTCACAGACAGGGCATTCCACCTTATTCCCCATATAAAACAGAGCAATCACTCTATTTACAATCAAGCTTATTCTAATTAAAACGGGACGAGGGAATATTTTTAATAATAATCTTATTAAACTTTTAAGCATATAAATCAATAAACAGTTAGCAATCTCAAGCTGTCAATTAAAATTGAATTAATTATTTTTTTCGCAACTCACAATTCATAGCAATATCTTAGATCTCTTTATCTATTTGATACAAGTTACGATCTGATGAGCTACGACTAACTAATTCAGCAACAAAGCCTGTTAGAATCATTTGCGTTCCAATAACCATAGTCGTTAAAGCAATATAAAAATAGGGACTATCAGTAACTAAAGCAGCCTTAACACCTTGACTTAAACTGATCAGTTTCTGAACACCTATCCAGGCTGATGACATAAAGCCTATAATAAACATCAAGAATCCTAGTAAGCCAAAAAAGTGCATTGGTTTCTTACCAAAACGAGTCATAAATGAAATTGAAAGCAGATCGAGAAAACCATTCACAAATCGGCTTAAACCAAACTTTGTAACTCCATATTTTCGTTCCTGATGCTGTACAACTTTCTCTCCTATGCGTGTAAAGCCAGCCTCTTTTGCCAAAATTGGAATATAGCGATGCATTTCACCATAAACCTCAATACTCTTAACCACTTTGCAATTATAGGCTTTCAAACCACAGTTAAAATCGTGCAAACGAATACCAGATACAGCACGTGCTGTTCTATTGAAAAACTTACTTGGAATGGTTTTGGTTATTGGATCGTAACGCTTCTGTTTCCATCCCGAAACAATATCGTAATTATCCTCTTTCACCATTCTATACAATTCTGGAATTTCATCAGGAGAATCCTGAAGATCAGCATCCATAGTAATTACAACATCGCCCTTAGCGGCTTCGAAACCGCAAAACAAAGCAGCTGATTTCCCATAATTACGACGAAATTTAATACCACGAACCGAGGCATATATATTTTGAAGCTCATTAATAACTTTCCAAGATGTATCCTTACTCCCATCGTCAACCAATATGGCTTCGTATGAAAAGCTATGTTCTTGCATGATGCGATCAATCCAAGCTAGCAATTCTGGCAAAGATTCATCTTCGTTATATAGAGGTATTACTATTGAAATATCCATCGCTTAGTCTTGATTTTTATCGTTAGAGTTATTCTTCAATGTCCCATAGTTTCGACTAAAGAAAAAAGCCAAGATCAATGAAAAAAAGAATCCGGCACCTAATTTACTAAACCACTGCCCAAAGGCAAAGACTCCAGGTGTTATCTTTTCATAAAAACTCATTAAAAGTTCAACCTGATCATCGCTATACTTAGCTTCGATAAAGCTTTTCTCCATTATTCCCATAAATTCCTGCAATATTGCAGCATCAAAATACTTAACCAATATATACATATAAAGGGCATAAAATGCACCAGCAAAACCAATTATAAGAACACCAGCTCCTAAAGCTCTTCCGTAACTTATAATACCATTTAGAACATCGTTACGATAAATTCTTAATCCAAAATAAATCCCTGTCATTATTAAAAAATAATTGATCGATGTAATTTGTGGATTAACTGAAATAGGTACTCCTCGGAAATAAAACATCAGAGAAGTTAAAATTAAGATACCACCAACAAGAGCTCCAAATAAGAAGCTATGGCGTAGTAAAGGGTTTGATTGTGCTTGCATATTAATATAATAATCTTTCAAATTTTCCCGTAAGGCTCACTTTTTATGGCTCACCCTATTTTATACGGAAAACAAAGATATCCATTTTAACAGATATTGCTTGAAAGTTTGAGAGAAATAAACATTCTTTCACATTAGGGAGGGCAAATAAACAAAGGGTTCTAAAAAAAAATAATTTTTTTTTGAAAATTATAACACTGAAAATAAAACGCTTGAGAGCAAAGCATGAACAAATAGGAAAAGAAGTTAGTCAAAACGTTTGGAGCGTAACAAGTTTTTTCTACTTTTGTCATCGGATAAGCAACTATGCGATCAGCTCCTAGTGAACCCCCCCAGGGTCGGAAGGCAGCAAGGGTAAGTAGTTGTAGCGATGCGACGTAGCTTGCTTATCCACCTGCCAGTGTAGCTCAGTTGGTCAGAGCAGCTGATTTGTAATCAGCAGGTCGTCGGTTCGAATCCGGCCACCGGCTCCAATTATAGGAGATAAAAGAAAGCTGAAAAGCTTTCTTTTCTTCTTTTATATCAACGCCGTTGTAGCTCAGGGGTAGAGCGTTTCCTTGGTAAGGAAGAGGTCATGAGTTCAATTCTCATCAATGGCTCGACTAGAAAAAAAAGAATTTTGCCAGT